>JAILAV010000017.1 GCA_024681435.1 Pseudobutyrivibrio sp.
TGGATTCGAAGGTGGACAGATGCCTTTATACAGACGTCTTCCTAAGCGTGGTTTCAAGAATAGAAATACAAAGGAAATCGTTGGTATCAATGTTTCTTATTTAGAGAGATTTGATAATGGTGCTACTGTAACTGTTGATACTCTTATTGAGAGTGGTATCATCAAGAACCCTCGCGATGGCGTTAAGATCCTTGGCGGTGGAGAGCTTACAAAGAAGCTCAACGTTCAGGCAAACGCATTTAGTGCTAGCGCAAAGGAGAAAATTGAAGCCTTAGGCGGAACAGTAGAGGTGATCTAATGTTTCAGACACTACGCGATGCATTTAAAATTAAAGATTTAAGAAGACGAATTGGTTTTACATTTTTAATGCTCATTGTTGTCAGACTTGGAAGCTTGCTTCCAGTGCCTGGCATCAATGGTAGTGCTTTTGCAAGTTTATTTGAGAATACAGATAGTGCATTGAATTTCTTTGATTCAATCACAGGTGGTTCATTTTCAGCAATGTCTGTCTTTGCGTTGAATATCACACCATATATTACATCTTCAATTATTATGCAGTTGTTAACAATTGCATTTCCTAAATTGGAAGAGATGCAGCGTGATGGTGAGCAAGGCAGAAAGAAGATGACGAAGATTACTCGTTATCTTACTGTTGCATTAGCATTAGGTGAATCAATTGCAATGGCAATTGGTTTTGGAAGAAGTGGATATTTAGTATCTTATTCAGTTCCATATGTTAATTATGTATTAGTTGTAGCTGCTCTCACAGCTGGCTCTGCAGTATTAATGTGGATCGGCGAGAGGATTACAGAGAAGGGTATTGGTAATGGTATTTCGATAGTTCTTACTATTAATATTATAAGCCGTATTCCTTCAGACTTAACAAAGCTCTATGAACAATATATGGCTGGAAGAACTATTCCAAAGGCTACACTTGCTGCAGTTATTATAGCTTTAATTATTGTTGCGTTAGTTGTATTTGTAGTCATTCTTCAGAGCGCAGAAAGACGCATTCCTGTTCAGTATTCAAACAAGATTCAGGGAAGAAGACAGGTTGGCGGTAACTCATCAGTAATACCTATGAAAGTTAACACTGCAGGTGTTATTCCTGTTATCTTTGCTCAGTCTTTATTACAGACACCAATTATGCTTGTTCAGTTGTTCGATAAGAACGGTGTTCAAGGATTCTGGGGCAAGATACTTAACGGAATGAATCAATCAAATTGGTTTAATCCTGGAAATTGGATTTATACAATTGGCGCTTTAGTTTATGTATTACTTATTATTGGTTTTGCATATTTCTATACAGAGATTACTTTCAATCCTCTTGAGATTGCAGAGAATCTTAAGCGTTCAGGCGGATTTATCCCTGGAATTAGACCAGGAAAGCCAACATCTGATTATCTTACAGCGATTTTAAGACATGTAATTTTTATCGGAGCAGTTGGACTTTCAATTGTTGCATTACTTCCAATCATCTTTAATGGTTTAGTTGGCGCAAGCGTTTCATTCGGTGGTACATCAATCATCATTATTGTTGGTGTTATCGTTGAGACATTGAAGCAGGTTGAATCACAGATGATGGTTCGTAATTACAAAGGTTTTTTAAATGATTAATAATCATATATAACACTTAAAGGAGATACGCATTATGCGTATCTCTTAAGGTGTTTTTTGAAGATATTTCTCTAAATAGCATAATCAGGAGGGTCATTGTTTATGAAGATTATTATGTTAGGTGCACCTGGTGCAGGCAAAGGAACACAAGCAAAGCAGATTGCTGCTAAGTATTCGATTCCTCACATTTCTACAGGTGATATATTCCGTGCTAACATTAAAAATGGTACAGAACTTGGTAAGAAAGCAAAGGAATACATGGACCAGGGTTTGCTTGTTCCAGATGAACTTACATGTGATCTTGTAATGGACCGTATTGCACAGGATGATGCAAAGAACGGATTTGTTTTAGATGGTTTCCCAAGAACTATTCCACAGGCAGAGGCACTTGATGCAGCTCTTACAAAAATTGGTCAAGCTATGGATTTTGCAATTGATGTTGATGTTCCAGATGAGAACATTATCAACAGAATGTCAGGCCGTAGAGCATGCTTAAACTGCGGTGCTACTTATCATATTGTTTCTATTCCACCTAAAAAAGAGGGTGTATGTGATGCATGCGGTAGCGAGCTCGTGTTAAGAGAGGATGATAAGCCTGAGACAGTAAAGAAGAGACTTGATGTTTATCATGATCAGACACAGCCTTTAATTGATTACTATCAGGGCAAGGGCATTTTAAAGTCTGTTAATGGAATCCAGCCGATGGAAAAGGTTTTTGAGGATATTACAAATATTTTAGGTGCTTAATATGGCAGACGTTATTACTATTAAAACTGAAGAAGAAATCCAATTAATGCGCGAGGCAGGAAAGATTCTTGCTCAGGTGCATGAGACATTAGCTCGAGAAATCCATGAGGGTATGTCTACTTTGGATGTTGATAGATTAGGCGAAGAAGTAATTCGCAGCTATGGTTGTGAGCCTAATTTCAAAGGTCTTTATGGATATCCAGCTAGTGTTTGTGTATCTGTAAATGATGAGGTTGTACATGGTATACCAACTGATGATCATATACTTGTTAATGGCGACATAGTTAGTTTGGATACAGGTGTTTTGTACAAAGGATATCACTCAGATGCAGCTAGAACAGTTGGAGTCGGAGAAATATCTGAAGAAGCAAGACTTCTGATTGAAAGGACCAGACAATCATTCTTTCAGGGAATGAAATTTGCAACAGCAGGTAAGCATCTTTATGATATTTCAGGTGCTATCGGTGATTATGCAGAAAGCTTTGGCTATGGAGTTGTAAGAGATTTGGTTGGACATGGAATTGGAAAATCACTTCATGAAGCTCCAGAAATTCCTAACTTTAGACGTAAATTTAGAAAAGGTCCAAAGTTGCTAAAGGGAATGACTTTAGCAGTTGAGCCAATGATTAATGCAGGAAGCTGTGATGTTGCATGGATGGATGATGAATGGACTGTTGTAACAATGGACGAATCTCTATCTGCTCATTATGAAAATACAATAGTAATCACAGATGGAGAACCAGAAATTCTTACATTAACACCATCAGAACTTGCAAATCCGGAGGGAAATAAATGGATTTAACACTTGCAATTTCAAAGGCAGGTCATGATAAAAGCCAAACCTTCGTAGTAATAAAAGAAGATGAAACGTTTTGCTATCTTGTAAATGGTACTACACGATTGGTTGACAAGCCTAAGAAAAAGAAAAAAATTCATTTACAACTAATTAAAAATATTCCGTCAGATGTTCTTGAAGAGATAAAAGAAGTCAAGACGTTAGATGATATTTCAATTAAAAGAATTCTCAAAGTTTATAATAGGAGGAACGAAAATGTCTAAGGCAGATGTAATCGAAGTTGAGGGAGTTGTTGTAGAAAAACTTCCAAACGCTATGTTTAAAGTTGAGCTTGAAAATGGTCACCAGATTTTAGCTCATATTAGTGGTAAGTTAAGACAGAATTACATTCGTATCTTACCAGGAGATAAAGTTACTATAGAAATGAGTCCATATGATCTTTCAAAGGGAAGAATTATTTGGAGAGATAAATAAAAAAACCTGTTGACATACACTAAGACGGTCGCTATACTATTAAGCGGACGTTTTTAGAATGTTCAAATATAGATTGACCACAACCTTTGAATAAAAGGGCATGGAAAGGAGGAAAATCGTGAAAGTAAGATCTTCTGTAAAGCCTATGTGCGAGAAGTGCAAGGTCATCAAAAGAAAGGGTAGCATTCGTATTATTTGCGAAAACCCAAAGCATAAGCAGCGTCAGGGTTAATTCTGACTGGTTTATGTAGCATTTTATTATGTGCGGCTGCAGTCTAAAGAGTATCTAATTTAGGCTGTTCATAATAAATAGGTCCATCATACCGGGACCGAATTGGACAAGATATGGGAGTACACACATTTCAGGCCGAGGGATCGGAGCTGTATTTCTTATATCGATTATTAATAGTAGAAATTTTTATGGAGGTGTAAACACACATGGCTCGTATTGCAGGTGTAGATTTACCAAGAGACAAGAGAATTGAAATTGGTTTAACTTACATATACGGAATTGGTAGAGTAAGCTCAAACAAAGTTCTTGAGGCAGCTGGTGTA
>JAILAV010000020.1 GCA_024681435.1 Pseudobutyrivibrio sp.
CTTAGGCATTTAAGGATTGGATACATATATACTCAGTGTGATGAAAATGGAATTTACAATGCAGTAACCATTGATGAAATAGAAAAAAGCATAAAAGCAAATAATGGAGAAATTCCAAAAGCAATAGTTATAACAAGTCCATCATACGAAGGATTTGTGGCAAACATAGAAGAAATAGCAGATTTTTGCCATAGTAAAAATATTATTTTAATTGTGGACGGGGCCCATGGGGCACATCTAGGATTTAATAAAGAGTTGCCAAGCCAGCATGTAAATAAAGCTGATGTTACAATAATGAGCCTTCACAAGACATTACCTTGTTTGACTCAAACAGCGGTGTGTCATATATCAGGTAATAGAGTTGATTCTAGAAGAATAAGAGAAGCACTTGATATTTTTGAGACCAGTTCGCCAAGCTATGTGCTAATGAATTCAGTAAGTGAGTGTATTAACTACCTTGAAGAAAATCCACATTGCTTTAACGAGTATGTGGATAAACTTAGGTGGTTTTATGATAAATGTGGAAAGCTAAAACACTTATCAGTTTATAGCAATAATGATCCAAATAGGGATTTTGGAAAGATAGTAATATCAACAAATGCAACAGGTATCACAGGAATTGAGCTATCTAATATTCTTAGAAATAAATATGAGATTGAGACAGAACTTTCTAGCTTTTCTTATGTGCTTGCAATGACAAGTATTATGGATACAAAAGAAGGTTTTGAAAGATTGGCAGATGCATTAATTGAAATAGATGATGACTTACTAAAGGGGAATATTGAAGTCCCACTGATGAATAAAAGTACATTTGATAATATAAAAAAGGCCATGGAGCCTTGGGAAGCAAAGGCAGAGGGAGGCAGGCAGGTACAAATTACATCAGCAAAAGATATGATTTGTCAGGATTCAATATGCCTGTATCCACCGGGAGCACCAGTAATAGTGCCAGGTGAAGTGATAACAGATAAGACCATAGAGATAATCGAAAAATCAATGGCTGTCGGAATCCATGTGACAGGTATAAATAATGGATTTATCTGCGTTGTCAATTAATGAAAGCTGAATTATACTTTATATACAAAAACTATAAGAGGATGATATGGGAAGTATTTATTGCATAATGGGAAAGAGCTCATCAGGAAAAGATACAATTTTCAAGCTCTTACTGGACAGAAAAGACTTAGAATTTAACAGGATTGTTTCCTATACCACAAGGCCAATCAGAAGCAATGAGAAGCCAGGTGAGGAATATAATTTCGTTTCTATTGAGGAAAAGGATAAACTTTTAGACTCTGGAAAAGTAATTGAAATCAGAATGTATGACACTGTTCATGGCCCATGGTTTTACTTTACTGTTGATGATGGAAACATCGATTTAGATAATAATGATTATCTTCTCATTGGTACCGTAGAAAGCTTTGTAAAAATTAGGGATTACTATGGTAGTGAGCGAGTTTTGCCGATATATATACAAGTAGATGATGGTGTTCGTTTGTCCAGAGCTTTAGAGCGCGAGATGCGACAGGAGCACCCAAAATACGAGGAAATGTGTCGTAGATTTTTGGCAGATCAACAGGACTTTTCGCCAGAAAATATCAAAAAGGCTAAGATTACAAATGTCTTTGATAACGACCAAGACAGCAATGTCACATGTGATAGAATTGCTGAGTTCATAAAGAACAGAAAGGGTTAACATGGATATAAGAGTAAACGATGTCAATGCTGTTCAACCTGCAGAGGCCCCTAAAGCAGCTGCGCCAGTAGACGATACTTTTAAGTTCACTCTTGCAACAGCTGTAGATGATGCCGAGTTACAGGAAAAACTTACAAATCTGCTTAACGATATATCAACACAGGGCAAGCTTTTAAGCGAGCACATGGATATTAGGGATATGAAGCGTTATCGCGGTCTTGTAAAAGATTTCCTTAATGAGGTAGTAAATCGCAGCCACAAGTTTTCAAGAGAAAACTTCTTAGATAGACGCGGCCGCCACAGAGTGTACGGCATGATAAAGCTCGTAGATGAGCAAATGGACGAGCTGGCCACAGCCCTTGTTCAGGATGAAAAGGACCATTTGGCCATTTTAAATAAGGTGGATGAAATCAGAGGATTATTGCTTGATATCATCACCTAAGTATAGATTAGGAGAATTTTGTTAAATGAGTTTCGCTGAGATAATAGGTCAGGAGGATGCAAAAAACCTTCTTAAAAACGCAGTAAAATCTGGAAATCATAGTCATGCCTATATTTTCAGCGGTGAAAAGGGTTCTGGAAAGATGATGTTGGCAGAAGCTTTTGCCACAATGCTACAGTGTGAGAACCCAACAGATGATGATGCCTGTCATGAATGTCATTCTTGCAAGCAGGCCTTATCTAGAAACAATCCAGATATAATCTACGTAAAAAGAGAGGACGACAAAAGCAATATCGGTGTAGATGTTGTCCGTGAAAGAATTGTAAATGACGTAGAAATCAAACCATACAGCAATAAATACAAAATCTATATAGTTGACGAAGCAGAAAAAATGAATCAGCAGGCTCAGAATGCTATTTTAAAGACCATCGAGGAACCACCTGAGTATGCTGTAATTATCCTGCTTACTGCAAATCATAATGCATTTCTCCAGACCATCTTATCAAGATGTGTTCTGATTCAGATGAAATCCATTGACACAAATAGCATCAAAAAGATACTACAAACAAAATATGAAACTGTTGACTATCAGGCAGAGATGGTGGCTTCATTTGCCCAAGGAAATGTGGGAAAAGCCATTGCTTTGGTATCAGATTCCAATTTTAATGATGTAAAAAATATGGTTTTATCTCTGTGCAAAAAAGCAAACAGAATGGATGAGCAGCAAATGGCTGAAGAAGTAAAGGCCATTAAGGAAGAAAACGAGAGAGATAAAAAAGAGAATTCTGAAGTTGAGAAATTTCAGGGTTTTATGGACCAAATGCTAGATTTAATAACTCTTTGGTTCAAAGATGTGCTATTATATAAGGCGACATTAAATGATGAACTACTCTTATTCAAAGAGAATACATTCGATATAAAAGAACAGGCTAGCAGCTGTTCGTACCATGGCCTAAACGAGATTATCAATGCAATCTCAGATACTAGAGCCAGACTTAACGCAAATGTCAATTTTGAATTGACAATTATGCTTCTTATACAGGCAATAAAGGAGAACACTAGATGATAAAGGTTATTGGAGTACGCTTCAGAGGAGGCGGAAAAGTATATTATTTTGATCCAAACGGCATAGAGCTTAAGAGAGAGGATCAAGTTATTGTTGAAACAGTTCGTGGCGTAGAAATCGGTACTGTTTTACTTGTAGATAAAGAGATTTCTGATGATGAGGTTCCAGGACCAATCAAAAAGATTATTAGAAAAGCTACAGAAGAAGATGCCAAAAAGGCAATTAAGAATCTTGAAAAAGAAAAAGAGGCTGTAAAGATTTGCGAGGAAAAAATCGCAAAGAGAGAGCTTGAGATGAAGCTTGTTGGCGCAGAGTACACATTTGATAATAACAAGCTTATCTTTTATTTCACAGCCGATGGACGTATTGACTTTAGAGAACTTGTTAAGGACCTTGCAGCAGTATTCCATACACGTATCGAGCTCAGACAGATTGGTGTTCGTGATGAGACAAAGCTCATGGGTGGAATTGGTATCTGTGGTAGAGAACTTTGCTGTAAGAGCTGGCTGGGAGATTTCGTACCAGTATCTATTAAGATGGCAAAAGAGCAGAATCTCTCATTAAACCCAACTAAGATTTCAGGTCTTTGCGGAAGACTTATGTGCTGCCTTAAGAATGAGCAGGAGACTTATGAATATTTGAATAGTCGCTTGCCAGGCATTAACGATACAGTTACTACTCCTGAGGGAATAAAGGGAATAGTTCAGTCTGTAAATGTTTTACGTCAGACTGTTAGAGTACTTTTTGAAGATGGGGATTTAAAGGAAGTAAAGGATTATCCTACATCTGAGCTTAAATTTAAACCTAGAAAGAGAAAAGTACAGGTTTCTAAGGAAGAGGCAAAAGAGCTTGCGGACTTGGAGGATAAAAATTAATGGAAAATCTATTGCACGATGATGAGCGATTAGATGATCTACAAATAAACGGATATAAAATAATTCAGCATCCTGACAAATTCTGTTTTGGCATGGATGCTGTCTTGCTATCGGGCTTTGCAAAAGTAAAAGATGGTGAAAAGGCACTAGACCTTGGCACCGGAACTGGAATATTACCAATACTTCTTGAGGCAAAGACAGAAGGTGAACATTTTTCTGGCTTGGAGATTCAAACTGAGAGCGTCGAAATGGCCAATCGCTCGGTAAGGCTTAACCATTTAGAAGAGAAAATTGATATAATAGAGGGTGATATTAAAAACGCCAGCGAAATATTTGGAAAAGCTAGTATGGATGTTGTAACAAGCAACCCACCATACATGACAAATCACAATGGCCTAAAGAATCCAAATGATGCAAAAGCAATAGCAAGACACGAGCTTTTGTGCTCACTTGAGGATGTTGTTAGAGAAACAGCAGCAGTTCTTAAGCCAAGAGGCAGATGCTATTTTGTTCATAGACCATCCAGATTAGTAGAAATCTTTGAGCAAATGCGAAAATACAAAATCGAGCCAAAGCGAATTAGACTTGTATATCCATATGTTAACAAAGAGCCAAACATGGTTTTAGTTGAAGGAGTTCGAGGTGGCGGCGCGCAGCTAACAGTGGAGTCACCTTTGATTGTATATGATGCTCCAGGTAAATATACCGATGAGATATACGAGATTTATAATTTAGATAAAGAGGATAATTAATGAGTGGAACTGTTTATTTAGTTGCAACTCCTATTGGAAATCTTGAGGATATGACATTTCGTGCTGTTCGTATCCTGAAAGAAGTAGATTTGATTGCAGCAGAGGATACAAGAAATTCCATAAAACTATTAAATCATTTTGAAATAGATACCCCTATGACAAGTTATCATGAGTTTAATAAAGTGGATAAAGCTTTAACTCTTATTGAAAAGCTTAAAGAGGGTCAGAACATTGCAGTAATTACAGATGCAGGTACACCCGGTATTTCAGATCCAGGAGAAGAGCTAGTAAAGATGTGTTACGAGGAAGGAATCGAGGTTACATCGGTACCTGGACCGGCAGCATGTATCACCGCAGTAACCATGTCTGGCCAAGCTTGCAGACGTTTCGCATTTGAGGCATTTTTGCCAAAAGACAAAAAAGAACGTCGCAGAGTGCTAGAAGAGACCAAAAATGAGACAAGGACTGTCATTATCTACGAGGCACCACATCATTTAATTGGCACATTAAAAGAGCTTAGAGATGTTCTTGGTGAAGATAGAGGTATCACTCTTTGTCGCGAGCTTACAAAGAAACACGAGGAAAAAGAAAAGACTACAATCGGTGGAGCTCTTAAATCTTATGAGACTAAAGAGCCTCGAGGAGAATATGTTCTGGTTATTGCCGGAAAATCTAAAGCAGAAGTGATAGAAGAGGCAAGAGCTGCATTCGAAGATATGTCAATTGAAGAGCATATGGATATGTATCTTGCTCAGGGAATGGATAAGAAGGAAGCTATGAAAGCTGTGGCCAAGGATAGAGGCGTCAGCAAACGGGATATTTACAATGCATTGTTGTAGAGAATAGGAGCGAAGGATGAATAGTCTTTTATACTTTTTTGTAAATTTCATTACAAACAAGGTAATAGTGGCACCTGCAATCAGCTGGCTTGTGGCTCACATTATAAAAATAATAGTGGGCTGCTACAGAAGCGGATTCAGCAAAGAGCGATTTTATCTGGGCGGCGGAATGCCTAGTTCCCACGGCGCAGGAATAACTGCTCTTGTAATAATCACAGGTGTCCTTTATGGGTCAGCATCCTTCGAGTTTGCAGTGTCCCTTCTTTTTGGCATAGTAGTCCTTTATGACGAGATAGGTGTTCGTTTTGAAAGTCAGCGTCAAGGCAAGGCTTTAAATAATTTGAACTATGAGCGAAAAGAAGAGGGTAAGCAGCCTCTTGATGTAATAAAATTTAAAGAAAAGATTGGACATACAATGCCAGAACTTTTGGCAGGAATGGCTATAGGATTGATTTTTGGCATAATAGTTTACTATTTGCCATTTTAATTAAAAGGTATAGGAAAGGGGGAAGTGTATTGGAAAATATCGAACGACTAAAGGAAATGATTGATGAATCAAATAAAATAGTTTTCTTTGGTGGCGCAGGGGTTTCAACAGAAAGTGGTATACCTGATTTTCGAAGCAAAGACGGGCTCTATAATCAGCACGATGTTAGATTCGATATGTATCAGCCTGAATATTTGCTAAGCCATAGCTGCTTAGTCAGGGAGCCAAAGGTGTATTTCGAGTTTCATCGTCAGAAGATGGATACTAGAAAGATTGAGCCAAACAATGCCCACAAATATCTTGCAAAGCTGGAAGATATGGGAAAACTAATTGGTGTTGTTACTCAGAATATTGATGGCCTCCATCAAAAAGCTGGAAGCAAAAAGGTATTTGAGATTCACGGCAGTGCTCTTAGAAATTACTGTATGAATTGCGGCACTACATATCCTGTGGACTACATTTTTGATTCAGACGATGAGATACCTAAATGTGATTACTGCGGCGGAGTAGTTAGAGCGGACATCACATTGTACGAGGAAGGATTGCCAGAAGATCAGGTAGAGGGAGCTATTAGCGCAATCAGCTCAGCAGATATGATGATAATCGGCGGAACATCATTAACAGTATATCCTGCAGCATCTTTTATTAATTATTTTAAAGGACGTAATTTGGTAATAATCAATCGGGATCCCTTAAATATTAGAGTTGGTGAGAATGTGCTGGTAATCAACGAAAAAATCGGCCAGGTATTTTCTGAACTTGCAAAATTGCAAGGAATAGAGTTGTAGTTTTTGAAAATAAGACAGAAAAAATCAATTAAGCCTTGAAAAACGCGTAGTTTCATGCTATTATCTTAATTCGTGGTATAAAACATTTATATCCTTGCTAGGCTATAAGATATAGCTTGGCCAATAGACCAAAAGGAGGTAGAAAGCATGAACAAGTATGAATTAGCACTCGTTGTTAATGCGAAGATCGAAGACGATGCAAGAACTGCCACAGTTGAAAAGGCAAAGGAGTACATCACTCGCTTTGGT
>JAILAV010000062.1 GCA_024681435.1 Pseudobutyrivibrio sp.
CTCTTAGAACAGATGCAAGTGTACCTTCATTCAAGAAAGGATACTCTTTTGAAATACAATATTTTATAGATTGTTTTTGAAGTTGATACATCTTGACAGTCTGACCAAATGTAACAGCATTTAGTAACACCCATAAAGGAACGTTATTATGATTAGCTTTTGCATGTTCAATATAATGATAATTTCCCTTATCTATTATAGATGTAATGACTTTAATTAACGTATTTATATCTTGCCTATTTTTTTATGTATCATAGTCATAATTGTTAACATCTAAATAAGCACACTGAGACTCAGAAAAATTCTCTGTGAATGCAGTGGCTAGATGAACTTTTAATTGTTTTTCTACAATAATAGAATACTGTAAAAACAATCTTCTAAGCGCAGCATCAAATTCGTACAACTGAACTATTTCTTCGAACTTAGTCCCATCCTTATAGTTCTTAGTGGTTTTATTCTTAAAAGCATCCTTATAGCCGCAAATCAATGAATAATATCCATACTTCTTTAAAACTGTTAAGGCATATTTCTCATCAGAAATCGTAAGACCTTTCGATTTCAACTTTTCAATTTGTTCATTGTAGTTTAGATAAGGTTTATCCATAAATACTCTCCCAAATATAAAAAAAGGGAAGCTCCGCAGAGACTTCCCTGGGTCACAACTCACACAGAGATATGTGACGCATTCACTGTAATCATAATAGTCGCTACGCAACCGTAAGTCAATACCTATCAGATTATATTTGTGGTTAAAACACTAATAAAATAAGCAGTTATCATTAATCTCTTTGATAACTGCTTTTATTTGAATTCTACAATATCATTCGGTGTGCATTCCAAAATCGCGCACAACTTTTCAATGGTTAAAAGTGTAACATTTCTGTTCTTCTTAAAACCATCTAATGTCTTATTATCTATTCCCGCTTTCAGTAATTGATATTGGGAAATATCTTTTTTCTTCATAGTCTCCCACAAAGGCGCGTAACTAATTATTTCCACCACTCCCTGCATAATCTTATAAGTTGATTATAAATAGGTGTTGTGTATATAAACATTGTGGAGATAATCACAACATGTTATAATATGCGCACAATATTGTGCATATGTCCACAATATAACTTATTACAGTAAAGGAAAATCAATGAAGGTATATATTAAAAATCCAACTAGGCTTGAGGAATGTAAAAACTACAGAGGTTTTGATGAAATAACAGAAAAGACCGATTTCTTTAGTTTTTCGTTTAACCTTAAAAGTACTGGTGATGACCTTTGGTATTCTTTTGATCCAAACACTTGTAATTTCCATATTGTAAAAGATATTGAAGAAACTAAAGCAGGTTCCAAGGACACAATTCGTGGAACATATCATAGCAAACTACATACTAAGTTAGCTGGAATTTTTAGTATTAGCAACCGTCTTTCTAGAGGACGTGCACCTTGGGTAAAGAATCACAGATGGATTGAAGTACGCCGTCATGGATTTTGTTATTTATTATGTCTTCAGTCGCTTTATTTAGAAGGTAAAATTATTTCAGGGGACTTTGACAAAATTCAATTTCAGGCTTTTCCTGGATATGCGAAGGGCTGTAATTACAAAGATAATGATGGTAAATTAATTGTAAATTACCCTTCTCCGAGTCCAAATGGTTCTAAAATAGATAAAGAGAATGAAATATTCGTCCAAAATACCAAATATGATGTTGGTGATGATTCAAATATAGTTGATGTAGTAGATGACTTTAAAAACTTTATCACAGAAGTTGAACACCAAACAATAATAGCTATTGAGAAAGGAATAGAAAATGAAAAATAAGAAAGATTTAATAGTATGTATCTTAGCAATCGTAATTGTGGCAATTTGCATCGCTATAGGTGTTAATGTCTCTGCCTCAAACAAATATGCAACCGCAATGGAATTAATAGAGGCATACAAGGGAAATTTTGATTCTAATGATGAATTAGATTCAAAGCAGGCTGTTTATGATTCATTTGTAGGTGATTCTACATTGAATGGTTATTATGGAAGTAATGATTCTTTTGATGAAAGTTATGATTCAACAAAGGAATACTTTGAAGGTGAAATTATAAATTTAGAAGCAGAAATTGCTGCTGTAGAAGCTGAGATTGAGCAGACTCAAAATAATGAGAATGATTCTCAAGAATCACTTGAAACAGAGACAGATGATTCTGAAAATACTGAAAGTGAAGACGTTCAGGCTTCAGATGAACAAAATGCATCTTCTGATACAAATCCATCAGATACTAAGAATGAAAATACTACATCATCAAATGAGACTGCTTCAAATGAACAGCAGACATCTAATAATACAGAATCAACAGATAATAGTTCTTCAAGTAATTCAAGTTCATCAGTAGAAAAGTTAACAGCTACTGGCTATCGCCCAGATTTAGGCCAGCTTGTAACTTTTTATGCTCCAGATGAGATTAATAAATTACATGCACAAGGGTGCGCTGTTGAATGGAATTATATAGGTGGAACTTTCACAGTTAATGGTAGATATGGAATGAGTTGGTATGTACCATCTAAAGATTTGAGTTTATTAGCTGATAGTAATGGTGATATTATTTGGGATTTTCGCACTATGGGTGAAGATGTTCCATTTGTACAGTATTAAAATTTGTCAATCAATTTTGTATATTAAGGAGGATTTTATGCAAATAGCAGATGATGAATATCAAAATTTGAGAAGAGTAAAACCATGTTCTAAATGATAAAGTATACTGATGGTAAGCCCTGAAACAACGAATGTACCCTAGTTGTACCCCTTGTTGTAGTCCGCGCGAGACGGGAATAAGGAAACATCTCGATTTCATTTCGCAAGCTCGTGAAATCAAGATAGGTCGTCCCGTCTCGATTGAAGTGCTCTTTAATGCAAAAAATGAGGCCATCCAAATGGATGACCTCATTTTTTCCATTAAAAGAGCGCGAGACGGGACTCGAACCCGCGACCCCCACCTTGGCAAGGTGGTGCTCCACCAACTGAGCCACTCGCGCATAACCTATCGTTCCTGACGACAATGGTTATTCTATAGGAATTTTGCATATAAGTCAAGGGATTTCTTAAAGTTGCAAAGCTTAAAGAAATCCCTTTGATTTTCAGAAAATTTTATTGTTAGTTCAATGAGCTATCGTACTCGATTGAGATTAAGCTTTCGCCATCAAAAATGAATACAAGGTTCATACCGTCTTTTTCGTACTTCATAGAACCTGTGCCTTCTTCTGTAGCCTGACCATAAGCCTCTACAATTGATTCTCTATCGCTAGATAAATCGATGCCCTCTGCTGTAGCAACGTTATCTGTCTTGAAGAGTACATATAAGATTCTGTCTACATCTCCATCTGGATAAGTCTGGATTTCGAAATCGTTGTATGTGTAAAGCTTTCCGATACCTTCTGCAGCACAGCTTGGTGATTCAAAATAGTTGTTAGGCTCGCCGAGCTTGTCGATGATTGGAGCAACATCTGCATCAACAGAGATGTCCATGCCGTCGTAATTAAATACATAGCCCTTTGTCTCTTCTGTAGAGCCAACCTGTGCGTTTGTGGAAGAGTCAGATTCGATAACCTTTGTATCGTTTGAAGATCCACATCCAACTGCAGCTAATGCCATAGTTGTAATTAATCCTAAAGTAATGATTTGTTTTTTCATTTTTGCCTCCTTGGGTAAGAAAATTTATTGTATTGTTGGATATTTGCTTGGGTCATAATTGTGGGTGTTTCCATGTGAATTAGAATAGTTCCACAAATCTGCATCATGCCAATAGAAGATGCGAGTTCCGTCTAGCTGGAGATTTGGGTCATAGTGATACCAGCCTTCACCTATATCTATCAGCAACCAATAGTGACCTCTTGTATCACGTATTTTTTCGATTTCCATATTTTTAATGCCAAGTCTATTTAACATGACTTCGGCAGTCTTTTGCTTTACAGTGCAGTCTCCAACACGATTATACATTCCTTTATATGCAGCGGAAAGTAAATCATCGATGCCGGCAGTCTCTGAATAAGTGATATTATCTACAACCCAGTTATATACAGCTCTGGCTTGTTCTTTTTGGCTCATTCCATCTTTGATTATTTCAGCCAGAATAGAATCAGCCATTGCATTGACAGTCTCTTCTGTTGCAGCGGTGATTTTTGCTGAAACGATTTTGATTGTAGTCGTTTCTTCTGTTGTGTTGCCAGCTGAATCTGTTGCTATATATTTTACCTTATACACACCACGCTTATCGGCATTAACCTCAGATGTATCTACCTCTAGAGTTGGGTTTGGATCTTTGTCATCTGTAACAACAATATTCTTCTTATAAGAAATGGCATCGCCCTGTGCAACCTGAAGTGGTTTTACACCAGTGATTTCTGGAGGAGTTGTATCATCCAGGATGGTGCAAGGAATTGTTTCTTCGGTGGAATTACCTGATGAATCGGTAACTACGATAGTTACATCAAAGCTGCCTTCCTTTGAAAAATCATAAGTTTCCTTGAAATCTATAGTGCAATTGGAAATATCTGATACTGTCTCAACATAATCAGCGGCAGATGGCGAATCAGTTGTGATAAACATTTCAATAGAATCAACAGAAAGTGTAACAGTAGGAGCTACAGTATCCTGTACATGCAAAGTAGTGTGTGCCTTTTGTTTTCCAAATATTGGCATTTTCCAAACGATAGTAAGAGGATAATCTCCGACAGTGTTCAAATCATATGTAGAATCCTTTGAGAACTTAGCGTCTTTTGCTTCGCGCTTTAGGAAATCTGTAACATCACATTTGCTGCTGCCAGCTTCAATATATACCTCAGAATATACTATATCTGATTGAATCTTGTAGTATGCAAAGATTCCAGCAAAAGCGCATAGAATTATTAAGAGCACAATTAATAAAATGATAAATGGCTTTCTTCTTTTCATATCATTATTCCCATCAAAAAATCATATTTTCAACCATAAAATTATAGTCCATTTTCCATAAAAAACAAAGAGTATAAAGCAACCTGCGCTTGCTATCAATAAAATCGATAGCAAGTAATAAAATCTATGTATAATAAAACCCATTGAATAACTAGGTATCATGTGATAAATTCTCATTCATAAAGAAAAACGAATTAAAACCTATCTATATATAGGGCAAAAGGAGGAGACAGAATATGAAGAAAGAGTTATTAAGAAAGATTACAGGATTATCATTAGCTTCCGTTTTTGCAGCAGGTGCATTAGTTGGATGCGGTAGCAAAGAGGCAGCTGCAGATACTTCAGCTACAACAGAGACAGCAACAGAGGAAGCATCAGGTGATCTTGAAACAATTACAGTTGCAGCTTCAGCAACACCACATTCAGAAATTCTTGAGGCAGCTAAGGAAGCACTTAAGGAACAGGGATATGATTTACAGGTTACAGTATTTGATGATTATGTTCAGCCAAATGAGGTTGTTGAGTCAGGAGATTTTGATGCTAACTACTTCCAGCATGTTCCATATTTGAACAGCTTTAATGAGGAGCACGGCACACATCTTGTAGATGCTGGAGATATTCACTACGAGCCATTTGGAATTTACCCAGGAACAAAGTCATCTCTTGACGACATTGCTGATGGCGATGTAATTGCTATTCCAAACGACACTACAAATGAGGCTAGAGCACTTCTTTTACTTCAGGACAACGGACTTCTTACACTTAAGGATGGCGTTGGCTTAGAGGCAACAGTTAACGATATTACAGACAATCCACACAACATTGACTTTGAAGAGCTTGAGGCAGCTCAGGTTGCACGTGTAGTTGACGAAGTTGCATTTGTAGTCCTTAATGGAAATTACGCTCTTGAAGCAGGTTACTCAGTTGCTAAGGATTCAATTGCTTACGAGTCAACAGATTCTGTTGCAGCAGAAACATATGTAAATATCATCGCTGTATCTGAAGGTCATGAGAATGATCCTAAGATTAAGGCGTTAGTAGATGTTTTGAAGTCAGATGACATCAAGAAATTTATCGAAGATACATATGATGGAGCAGTAGTTTTCTATAATAAATAAGAGGCAGACTTGACCATTAAATAAACAAAGGTTAATCTTAAATGAGTGTAGCCGATATGGCTGCACTCATTTAGTTTGATATTCATCTATATATAAGGAAGAATTATATGAGCGAAATTGTTGTAAAAAATCTATCAAAGACATTTGATCAGAGTGAACAGAAGGTTGATGCTTTAAAAAACATTAATCTTACAATTGAGACTGGCGATATTTACGGCATCATTGGTATGTCAGGCGCTGGAAAAAGTACATTGGTTAGATGTTTCAATTTCCTTGAAAAGCCAACTAGTGGAGAGGTTTGGATAGGTGACAAAAATCTGGGCGCATTATCTGAAAAGGAGCTTAGAGCAGAGAGAAGCGAGATAGCTATGATTTTCCAAAGCTTCAATCTTCTTATGCAAAAAAATGTATTAGATAATGTGTGCTTTCCACTTCGTCTTCAAAAGGTTTCTAAGAACGAGGCAAAGAAGCGTGCAAAGGAATTGCTTGAGGTTGTTGGACTTACAGATAAAGCAAAGGCTTATCCATCTCAGCTTTCTGGTGGACAGCGTCAGCGTGTAGCTATTGCTCGCGCACTTGCAAATAATCCACGTATATTATTGTGCGATGAGGCGACATCAGCTCTCGATCCACAAACAACTGCATCTATTCTTGAATTGCTTAGAGATATCAATAAAAAACTTGGTATTACAATTGTTGTTATTACCCACCAGATGTCTGTTGTTTCTGAAATCTGTAATAAGGTTGCTATCATCGAAAAGGGTGAAGTAGTAGAGAATGGTTTGGTGGAAGATGTATTTAGTCATCCAAAGTCTAGTGCTGCGCGCGAACTGATTCTTCGTGGTGATAGTGAAAAAACAGGAGGCACTGTAGAAACTCTTAATGGTGAGAGAAAAATCAGAATTGTTTTTTCAGAGAATTCATCATTTGAACCGGTCATCGCAAATATGGTTTTGAAATTCCAGGTTGCTGTAAATATTCTTAGAGCTGATACCAAAAATGTTGGTGGTGTAGCAAAAGGAGAGATGATATTAGGGCTTCCTGATGGCAAAGAGATTCAGGAAGATATCATTGCATATTTGCATGAAAGAGGTTTGGAAATAGAGGAGGTGACTGGAGATGTTTGATTCACAGGTTATTATGATGCTTTTAGAGGGAATCAGAGATACTCTATATATGACACTGGTTTCTACCATAGTGGCATATGTTTTAGGTCTGCCTCTAGGTATTTTGCTTAAGGTTACTAGTAGTGATGGTCTTAAGCCAAATAAGATTGTTTATGGTGTCTTTGACGTGATTTGTAATATTGTTAGATCTATTCCATTTTTGATCTTATTAATTTTATTAATTCCATTTACTAGATTCGTGGTAGGAAAGAGCTATGGTTCAACAGCTACAATTGTGCCATTGGTAGTTTGCGCTGCTCCATATATTGCCAGAATGGTAGAATCTTCACTTAACGAAGTTGACCCAGGCGTAATTGAAGCTGCAAAATCTATGGGCGCTAGCAATATGGATATTGTTTTCAAGGTTATGCTTGTTGAGGCTCGCACATCTCTAATTGTTGGTGCGACAATTACAACTGGAAATATTTTTGGATATTCAGCAATGTCTGGTACCGTCGGCGGCGGTGGACTTGGCGATATTGCCGTTAGATATGGTTATTACAGATATCAAACAGATATAATGATAGTAACTGTTATTTTGTTGATTATTCTATTCCAGATTATCCAAAATATCGGAATGAAAATTGCTGGAAATCTTGATAAAAGAAAATAAAACTAAAGCTTCAGTGCATCTCACTGAAGCTTTTTTGTTATAAGAATAATATTTGAGCAGTATTTGCTTAATAAAGAATTGCCAACATAATTAAAGTACTCATCATAGTCTACATAATAGATTCTTCCCCATGAAGAAATTTTAATCATTGTGCCATGAGCGGAGGATGCATTGTAAATTATCTCTATCGCATTTACGTAGTGATTATTGGTAGAGGTGGAGTATGTAAATTCGCCAGAATTATTATCAAAAGAGTATAGATTGATTTTCCTCCTTGGGTTGTATAAGGACCAAATGACAGGAAAATCATTTTTAATCATAAGTTCCATTTTAGTAAGCATATTCTTATGACCATGGATGCCATTCCAACGAGCG
>JAILAV010000045.1 GCA_024681435.1 Pseudobutyrivibrio sp.
TACAGAAAAAGATGATTGTGGTAGTTATCATAAGACACGAATTTCATTGGCAAACAAACTATCCACTGAAATAGAAAATAGCTTTAGACCAGATCAGTGTTTCAATCTTTTAAATAGTGAGGCCCACTATCAAAGTACGGCCAGAGAGATTGTTCAGGACTGTGACGGAAAGCTTGATATGGTAATTGCACCAGTAAGTACAGGTGGTCAGCTCGGAGGAATATCTAGATATATCAAAAAGTTCTTCCCAGAGACATTGGTAGTTGGAGTGGATGCCCAGGGGTCTGCAGTATTTGGCGGAGAAGCTCACTCATATAAAATACCAGGAATAGGTCTGGGATGGACTCCAGTAAATCTTGATATGAATATTATTGATGCTGCCTATAAAGTAAGCGATGAGCATGCGTACATGATGGCTAGAGCCATGGCAAAACATGAAGGCGTACTAATGGGACCTTCCAGCGGAGCTTGTATGTTGATTGCAGCTCATTATGCAAAGAAGCTAGGTAAGAACAGACGCATTGTCTGTATGGTAGCAGATGGTGGAGATAGATATATTCAGACCCTCTTTAGCGATGAATGGCTTAAGGAACAGAATATGGATTTATCTACAGATGTTGAGTTGTTAAAGAAGATTGCCAGTGAACAATCGCCATATGCAACTGATTCCGATAAGATGAAAAACTATCATCCAGAGTTAGTTTCAGGTTTATCAATACCTATTACAACTAAGACAATTAATGAAGAAATACGAGCGATGCAAAGCATACCATCTGAACAAAAATTAGCGGCATTGCTATAAAAAATGGAACCACCTATTATGGGTGGTTCCATTGATTTTTAAAGAAATTATTTATTAATTCTATGAAGCTCATTTCTTTCAAGAACGATAAGTAATTCATTCTCTGCATCAAGTGGTTCTGCTGGATCTAAAATCTTCCAGTGACCGT
This sequence comes from Pseudobutyrivibrio sp., assembly GCA_024681435.1. GTDB lineage: Bacteria > Bacillota > Clostridia > Lachnospirales > Lachnospiraceae > Pseudobutyrivibrio. The sequence continues at coordinate 951 of JAILAV010000045.1, forward strand.
CCTCGTGGCTCTTGTATGCAATTACGTTAATTTTGTAGTTCTTACGTAAATTAAGTTCAATCATATTCTTTCCAATCCACTTTGGTTTTGGAAGCATTTCAACCATGCAGAGGTTTTCATCAACCTTAAAGTAATCTAAGAAAGTGTCTGATGCTAGAATTCTTGCTGATTGCTCTCCGCCGTATTCCTCAGGCACGATAACCTTGTTAGCGCCAATTTTCTTTAAAATCGATGTCATTCTGTCTGATGAGCTTTTTGCTACAATGAGAGGTACCTTAAGCTCTTTGGCAACGGCTACAGACATGATACTTGCTGAGAGGTTACCAGCCATAGCAACAGCTACAATGTCCATGTTTTTAAGGCCAAGCATTTCTACTTCGTCTTCATTAGTAAGGTCTGCGCAAACTGAAGCTGTGCAAAATCCATCCATATCCTTTAGCTTATCTGGGTCAATATCAACAGCCAAAACATCAGCGCCCATTTCGTACATGCTTTTTGCAAGACTGATTCCGTATTTTCCTAATCCTAAAACTGCTATTGTCTTTTTCATATTAATCTCCTTATCCTACAAAGAAATCTCCTTCTGTATATCTACATTTGCTCTTATGATGACCTCGGCCTGCAAAAAAGATCGCAAGGGAAATAGGCCCTATTCTTCCAAGATACATGGCTATAATAATTAAAATCTGGCCAATCTTGTTTAAGTTTGATGTAAGACCTCTAGACAGACCTACAGTAGCAGAAGCACTAATAACCTCATAAAGTGCATCCTGAATATTAATTGGATTTGTAATAATCAAAGCAAGAGTCAAAACAATAATTGTAAAAGCGGCAACTGAAACAATAACAGTGGCTTTTCTCATGCTTTCTTCTGTAACACGCTTGTGGAATACAATACTTTGATCATCTCCACGAATATATGAAACAACATTTAACACTGCGAGAAATATTGTAACTGTCTTAACACCGCCGGCAGTGCCGATTGGAGAACCACCTATAAACATCAGCATGTAGGACATTAAGCATGAGAAATCAGTCATATTCTCCTGAGGGAATGAACAAAATCCTGCGGTTCTTAAAGTGATAGATTCAAAAAAGCTGTTCATAATTTTATGGAATAGTGATAGGTCACCGATTGTTCCATAGTTATTGTATTCTGCCACAAAGAAAAACAGTGCACCGGATACAATTAAAACTGATGTAACTGTCACAACTAACTTAGTGTGTTCTTCAAATCTTTTGAATATCTGAACAGGGGTAAAACCCTTTTTAATACCTGCTTTTATTTTCTCTGACATGTCAAACCAAACTACGTAGCCAAGACCGCCTAAGATAATCAAAAGCATTGTGGTAATCATAACTAGAGGGTTTTCTTTGTAGGCTATCAGGCTGCTGTCGCCAATAATATCTATTCCCGCATTACAGAATGCTGAAATAGAGTGGAAGACAGAATACCAGATGCCCTTTGCTACACCAAAATCCGGAATAAACACAATGGAATATAAAATCGCTCCCACCAGCTCAACCTTAAAAACATCCTTTGAAATTCTAATTAATATTCTAAGAATGCCTACATCAGTATCAAGATTCAGTGATTCCTGGAGCATCTTTCTATCGCCAAGAGAAAACTTCTTTTGAGTGATAAGCATTATCATGGAAATAACAGTGATGATTCCAAGTCCGCCTATTTGAATAAGGCACAGGATAATAACCTGCCCGAATATGCTGAAATAATTGTAAGTATCAACTACAACAAGTCCTGTAACACATGTAGATGTGGTGGAAGTAAATAATGCAATAAGCGGATTAGTCCATTGACCTGTGGCAGATGATATAGGAAGCATTAAAATAAGCCCTCCCATTACAATTGCAAAGAGAAAGCTCAAAGGTATCAATTGGACTGATGATATTTTTTTCTTATTCATATATATCTCCAAGTGGTAATTAACATTGGTAATTGTGCTAAAATACACACCACCAAGAAAGAATAATAGTATAAGTTATATGTAAAGTAAATGTGAATTAATAACAAATAACTATAATAATTTTCTCATTTTCACCGATAAAAAAGATATAAAACAAAAAGAATTGTCCAAAGCTTTCGGACCAATTCTCCGTTATTCGATTTGACAAAGGTCTTACCGGTTGATGCGAGGGGTTAGTAACTTAGAGATGATTCAATGAAAGGATAATAACACATGAAATTATCGGCTTACCTTTAGGGCTGCTTTCTGATTGGTAAATTGGAAGGCGGCCTTTTTATTTGCATATTTTAGGCAAAACAAATAGGTGACAAGTCTGTAAAATAAGCATATAATACAAATAATTTAGTACATTAAAGTGATAGAGAGGGCGCAAATAATGGTTATATCAAAGGATATGGAGAGCCTTGTGGCAGGAAGCTCTACAATTAGAAAATTATTTGAAGAAGGACTTCAGCTTGCAGCAGAGGTTGGAGCTGAAAATGTATATGACTTTAGCTTGGGAAATCCAGCTTCACCAGTTCCACAACAGGTAACTCAGGCAATCGGAGATGTTATCACTGAATATTCTGATTCATATGTTCATGGCTATATGAAAAACGCCGGATTTGATCAGGTAAGAAAGAGCGTTGCTGATAGTTTAAATAAAAAGCATGACATGGGATACACAGCTGAAGATATTATTATGACAGTTGGTGCAGCAGGCGCCATGAACTGCGTATTTAGATCTTTGCTTGGTACTGGCGACGAGGTTATAGCTTTTGCTCCATATTTCGGTGAATATAGAAACTACGCTGCAAACTACGGCGGAAAATTAGTAGTGATTCCAGCAAAGCTTGATGATTTTGATTTGAATCTTGATGAATTAGATAAGCTCATCAACGAAAAGACAAAATGCATCATTGTAAATAATCCTAATAATCCATCTGGAAAGCTTTATTCTGAAGACACTATTAAAAAGCTTGCAGATATATTAGAAAAAGCTGAAAAAAGAATTGGTCATCCAATATACGTTCTAGCTGACGAGCCATACAGAGAGCTTGTATATGAAAACGAGGCTGTTCCTTATATTCCATCGATAATTAAAAATAGTATTTTCATATATTCATTTAGTAAGACTCTATCATTGCCAGGTGAGCGTATTGGATATATGGCTTTGTCTAAGAATATGGATTACTACGATGAGTTGATTGGAGCATTTGTGGTGGCAAACAGATGCTTAGGTTATGTAAATGCGCCATCATTATTCCAGCTCGTTGTATCAAGATGCTTGGACGTTAATGTGGATTTAGATTTCTATGACAGAAACAGAAAGCTTCTATATAAAACGCTTACCGACCTTGGTTTTGAAGTGGTTAAGCCACAGGGAGCATTCTATTTACTTGTGAAATCACCGGTTGAGGACGAAGAACAATTCGTTTCCATGGCTAAGAAAAATCACATAATATTTGTTTCAACAAAGAGCTTTGGCTGTCCAGGCTATGTGCGTATAGCATATTGCGTTGATTACGAAATGATCAAACGATCAATTCCGGCCTTTGAACAGTTAGCAAAGGATGTTAAATAAAATATGTATTTAAAGAAGGGTTCATTCCTAAAACGGGGTGAACCCTTCTTTTTTACATAGTTTTGATAAAATTTGTTCACATTTGATTGATAGAATGTATAAGTACATAAATGCTCAAGATAGAGTACAAGCGTTGTGAAAGTGCTACAAAACACCTTGCTGAATATGTGTAAAATGACGGAATTTGATTATCTGTGATTAAATGTGATTGCTTTTGATTGAAAAATGAAAATCTAGGTGCTATATTCTCTTTAGAACAATCAAAAAAAATCGAAATTGTTCAAGGGGTGTTTACATGCTAACAGAAGAAAGAAGGACAAAAATAGTAGAAATAGTCAATAGTAAAAAGGCTGTTTCGGTAAATGACTTGGTTGATATGCTTGATACTTCAGCAGCAACCATCAGAAGAGATATAAACGAGTTGAATCGTTTAAACCAATTGGTGAAGGTATTCGGTGGCGCTACAGCGATTTCGTCTTTGGATGTTAATACAAAGGAAGACGCTGTAAATCAAAAGGCTAGTAAGAATGTTGCAGAAAAAGATTGCATTAGTAAATACGCAGCAAGCCTCATTCAGGATAATGATTTTGTTTACATCGATGCAGGTACAACCACTCTAAAGCTGATTGATTACATTGATAATAAATCGGCTAAGTACATAACAAACGGTGTAGTTCACGCCAAGAAGCTTATGGATAAGGGCTTTTCAGTCATCATGATTGGTGGCAGACTCAAAGCCTCAACAGAAGCAGTTGTTGGACCTGATTGTGTAGAGTTCATTAAAAAATATCATTTCACAAAGGCATTCATGGGAACCAATGGAATCTCATTACATGCAGGGTTCACCACACCGGATGTAGATGAAGCAATGATCAAGACCGAGGCCATAAGACATACATACATGTCATATGTTTTGGCTGACCACAGTAAATTCGACCAGATAAATTCAGTCACTTTTGCAGCGATAAATGAATGCAGTATTATCACAGATAAAATTGCATCGAAGGATTATTTAAATCGCACAGTTGTTAAGACGTGTGCAGAGCAGTAGGAGGAAAACGAATGATTTATACGGTTACATTTAATCCGGCACTTGATTATGT
>JAILAV010000217.1 GCA_024681435.1 Pseudobutyrivibrio sp.
ATTACTTGGAATCTGACTGTTAAACTTAAAATCATAAGAGGCATATCTTTCCTTTTGAATCATGTGGCATCTAACCACTCGCTGTCGAATCTCTGCAGAACTTTCGTTATTTTGCTTTTTAGTAATCTGGTCAAAATTCAAAGTAGGCGCTTCACAACAGATATCTATTCTATCAAGTAGTGGTTGGGATATTTTCGAGAGATATCTCTGAATTGATAATCTAGAGCAGTGACATCGATTAAGGTCAGGATAATAACCGCAGGAGCATGGATTCATGGCTGCAACAAGAACAAAATCAGCAGGGAATGTAAAGCTTCCTGCGCTTCTAGAGATATTAACCTTTTTATCCTCAAGAGGCTGTCTAAGAATTTCCAAAGTACTTTTATTAAATTCAGTAAGCTCATCTAAAAATAATACTCCGCTATGTGCCAAAGATATTTCTCCAGGATGAGGATTATTGCCTCCTCCAACCAGTCCTTGAGGCGACACGGTATGATGCGGACTTCTAAATGGGCGCTTGTTAATGAGTCCATTTCTTTCATCAAACATTCCACAAACTGAATATATCTTTGATATTTCCATTTGTTCCTTGTCATCCATAGATGGCAATATAGATGGTATGCATTTTGCTATCATGGATTTTCCAGCCCCGGGAGGGCCCACCATAAGCATATTGTGCATTCCAGATATTGCAACTTCGCAAGCTCTGCGCAATGCCTGCTGTCCATTAATCATTGAAAAATCAAATTCCTCTGATAGTTTTACTGAAGATCCTGCTGAAACTTCAATCTCATTTTCAGTAAAATCTCCAGCATTTAGAACCTCTATTACATCTGTAATACTTTTTACGCCAATACTTTTAATGCCAGTCACAAGTCTAGCCTCCAAAATATTGTCATAAGGAACAATCAATACCTTAAGGCCTTTCTTTTGTGCCTCCATCGCCATAGATAACACGCCATTTACAGGCTGAATTTTGCCATCTAAGCCAATTTCGCCACATAAGCATAATGAGCTTAGGTCACATTCTATGATTCCTATAGCAGATAAAATAGCCACTGCAATGGGCAAATCAAAACCTGCTCCAGTTTTTCTTATACTTGCTGGGGATAAATTAACGGTAATACGTTTGATAGGAAGACTGTAGCCTGCATTCTTAAGGGCCGCTCTAACTCGTTCTTTTGCTTCCTTTACTTCAGATGATAGGTATCCAACCATCTCAAAAATGGGCATACCTTCAGATATATCTGCTTCAACAGATATAAGTTTAGAATCGATACCATAAATGGTAGCGGTATTAACAATACTATACAATTAAACTCCTTGGGATTTATATAGACTGTAAATTAGAAAAAGACAGGAGTAATATTATCATACTCCTGCCTTATTATCAATTAATTATTATCTGATTCTCTCAGTTAGACCAAGCTTCTTGTGAACCTTTCTCAAGGTCTTATTAGCAAAATATGATGCCTTCTCAGCATTTTCCTTGATACATTCATTAATAAATGTCTTATCCTTTTCAAGCTCATCACAGCGCTGATGGAATGGTTCAAGCATATCTGCCACTGCCTCACCAACAGCAAGCTTGAAATCGCCATAACCCTTGCCTTCAAATTCCTTAGCAACTTCATCCATAGTCTTATCTGTAACTACGCCGTAAATCTCCATAAGGTTAGAAACACCAGGCTTATTTACCACATCATATCTAACCTCAGCATCAGAATCTGTAACAGCTTTCTTAAACTTACGGATGATAGTATCCTTGTCATCGATAAGGTAAATTGTAGCATTTACATTCTCATCTGACTTTGACATCTTCTTTGTAGGCTCTGCCAAGGACATAATTCTAGCACCAGCCTTAGGGAAGAAGCCCTCTGGAATAGTAAATACATCTCCATAGATATTATTAAATCTTTCAGCAACATCTCTACAAATTTCAAGGTGCTGTTTCTGGTCAGCTCCAATTGGCACCAAATCTGCCTGATAAAGCAAAATATCAGCAGCCATAAGAGCTGGATATGTAAATAAACCAGCGTTGATATTATCTGCATGCTTAGCAGACTTATCCTTGAACTGAGTCATTCGGTTAAGCTCACCCATATAAGTAAAGCAATCCAAAATCCAGCCTAATTCAGCATGAGCTGAAACATGTGACTGGAAATAGATGCAGTTTTTCTTTGGATCAAGGCCTGCAGCAACATACTGAGTATAAATCTTTCTAGCATTTTGCTTAAACTCTGTAGGATTCTGACGAACTGTAAGAGAATGTAAATCCATTACTCCAAAGAAACAATCATAATCCTCATGTAAATTAACCCAGTTTTTAAGGGCTCCAATATAATTTCCTATAGTAAGCCTTCCTGTAGCTTGCATACCAGAATATAGTACTTTTCTCTCTTTTTCCATTTTAGTATTTCTCCACGATTATTTTTTATTGCAAAGTATATTCTTTCGAATATATTCATTAGTCTTTTCTTCACCATAGTCGGCAAGATGTTGAAGCATATCCTCTAAAAGTGCAGCTGTCTTTTCATGCATGAGGTATTTGCCTTTACCCTTGTTATAATATATAAGGGCGCTGTCATCAGTGTATTTATCTTTTTGATAAGTCTTACATGCTGCAACTCTATCACAATACATTTCCACAACATACTTAACAGGCATTTCCATACCAGTCATTCGATGATCTCCATCAATACTATAGTCAATCCAATATTCAAAATGATGTTTATTACGACCTTTGTGATGTAGCCATGCCAAAGAAATTCCAGTTGCTAATCTCTCTGCATTATTAGGGCTTTTATCCCCTTGATAATATTTAGCTCCAACCATAAATTCCACAGGGGAATATTTCGACAAGTCATGGGTTAGCCCCTGCCAATATAGTCCAACTGCAAAACATGCTTTTCGGACTAATTTTTTATGATGTGTTATTGTTTTAAAGTGTTCCCAAGCCTTCATTTGTTACTTCTCTTTTCCGGTTTAACTCCAACAAGTACGCTTATGGAGTTTCCTGGCACCTTTATTGATTGCTGATCATGTATTGGCTTTGGTGAAAAATCCTCGTCAACATAATCAGCTGTATTAAAGCAAAGACGCCATCGTTTTCCTGGTGAAAGTAATGGAAGTGCCATATCTACACTATCATAGTGGAAGTTATAACATACAAATACTTCTTCATTTTCTTTCACATAAGCACCATTATAGAGAACACCCAAGGCTTTTTGCTCTTCGCCAATAGACATCATCCAAGGCTCTGTTCCATGGAAGGACATATCAGGAAGCCCCAAATGTCTGTAATCGTTCATCAAAAATGGTGTTTCTATTCTAAAGCACTTGTGATTTTTTCTAAATTCTGCAAGTTGCTTTACAAACTTAGTCAATGAATCCTTGCTCTTTGTCTTTGAGAATACAGTATATCCCACCTTATTATCCTGACAATATGGATTATTATTGCCAAGATGAGTACATGCCGCCTCATCTGCCGCCACAAATAGCGGAACAGACTGTGCCAGCATTAAGGCTGTAAATGCATTTCTCATTTCTCTAAATCTATTTGCATTGATGGCACGATTATTAGTCTTACCTTCTATTCCATAATTAAATGAATAGTTGTTATTTGTACCATCTCTATTATCTTCGCCATTATCTAAATTATGCTTTTCACCATATGAATAAGAATCCCAAAGTGAAAAACCATTAACATTAGCCATGAAATTAACAAAGCCATAGGCTCCGTTTTGCCTACGCATATGATTTGCGAACTGCACCATACTACCGTTCATATGATTCTCAATCTGTCTTGTGACATTCATAAATGAATCATTGTAAACAAATAGATGCTTTTTACCCTTTTCAGAGCATAATATTTCTTCTGGAATGTATTCGTAGAATATTTTTGTAGAAGAAAGATATGGCTCCTTTGCAATTCTTTCTATTGGCGCATTGCAACCAACGATATGAAAACCATCAATGTGGAAATACTTCACATAATACTTAAGGCAATCAAGCATAATTTCATCTGATGTATCAGCTGAAAATGCCATTTCCATAATGATTTCAAGACCATTCTTATGAAGAGTCGAAACCATATCTCGTAAACCATCAGCGGCAGAGTATGCACCGCCAAAAAATGATGCCTTAGGCGCAAAATACTCAGCTGTACCAAATCCCCAGTAATTATTCTTGCCTGTATACTCTACAACTTCTGAAATCTTTCCTTTTGGAGAAATGTTCATTTTCTTTTCAAGGAAAAGCTCCTCAAAATCATAAACAGGCATTATTTCAACACTGGTAACTCCAAGAGATTTGATATAAGAAAGCTTTGATAATAATCCTTTATAGTTGCCGATTTTAGATGGGCTAAGCCCCATACCAGCAGTAAAACCACGCATATGAACCTTGTACATTATCATATCCGATGGCTCAATTGTTATCGGTGTATCTTTCCAGTTTTTTTCTATATGGGAAATTCCAGAATAAACGCGGAATTTTTTGGTCTCTCGCTCCTTAACATCGCCCCATTCATCTCTGCCAACAATAGCTGTTGCATATGGATCAATATAAGAAACATTATCCTCTTTGATTAAATAACATGTGTTATCAATATCAATATCAGATACTTGAATAGAATAGGTTCTTCCGATTGCATATTCCTCAGTAAACTCTATTTCAGATAGTAATTTCTTAGACTTTTTATCAAATAAAATAATTGACGCTTTATCAGTGCTAGGCTTTATAGCTACCGTAAAAACAACTGAATTAGACTTATTAATTCTTGGTCCGTATTCCCCAAAATCTCCCTTAGTAATCTTCATGATTAAGCCTCGCTTTTTATATTCTGCGTAATTTATCACTTAATTATTCACGAAAATATCGCTAAAATCATATTTTCACTAGACAATATTCCTGATGAATTATATCATAAGGACATCCCTTAAACAAATAAAATATACAGGAAGGTGCACAATATGGACGAAAATGAAGTTTTTCCAGTTGACAACGAAGACGATGATGTAGTTGTCACATTAAATTTAGATGATGGTACAGAAGTAACATGCGAAATATTAACAATCTTTGACCTTAACGATCAGGATTACATTGTTCTTCTTCCACTTGATGAAAATGGCGAAGAAAATCCAGATGGAGAGGTTTATATTTATCGTTACTTCGAAGATGAGACAGGGGCTCCTTCACTTGATAATATTCAGTCTGACGAAGAATATGCTGCTGTTTCAGCTCGTTTTGATGAACTCTTTGGCGATGAATTAGACGCTGAATAATCTAGCTCTACTAAAAATCGGGACTTGTCCCGATTTTTTTTATTGGTGTAGCTCAAATAAAGATTCCTCTTAGTCCTTGTAATTCCCACATAAAACAGTCTTCTCTCCGCCTCTATATCTTCCTTGGAATCAGCCTTATTTGTAGGAAGCACTCCTTCATTTACACCGATTATAAAAACATTATCAAACTCCAAACCCTTACTTGAATGAAGTGTATATAGTCCAATTTTATCTACTCTATTTCCAGCATTACTCTTATTTTCAAAGTCAATTTTAAGTCTAAGAATATTTAATTTATCTATAGCCTGCTTTATGGTCTTACAATCCTTTAAAACCTGAATCAAAAAATCTAGAATCTGCCCATAATCATTATAATTAAGCCCTTGTTTCATGGCTTCTTCATGTAAAAACATATTGTAGCCCATTGCATTTTTGATATAGTTTATGGCTGCAGCAGGTGACATTTTAGATATAAGATTTAAATCTGCCTTCAACGCCTCCACTGTCCTATATCCAGATGGGGAATCCCTATAGAATCTAAGCATTCCATTCAAGTCCCCACCAACCTCAACACTTCTCCTATGTATAAAACGATTAGGCCTATTTATAATAGATAAAAGTCTAGCCTTAGTGCTATTTCCAATTGCAATTTGAAAGTAGGCCTCAATATCAGTAATTATAAAATGAGAATAAATATTAGGCATCTTCTCCTTTAAATAAAAGGGTATATTCCCATTAATCAAAGCATCTACAATAAATCTAGCGTCAGAATGATTTCTGTATAATATGGCTATATTAGAATAATCTGTGCCCTTAGCTATTAATCCTTTAATCTTTTCTATAATAGATTTTGCTTCCAAAACATCATCCGTATATTCGCAAATATCAATAATGCCATCATCATTTACGCTTTTAATATCTTTATTAAATCTAGCGGAATTATTTTTTATCAATTTTCCTGATATTCCAACAACATTTTTAGGGTTTCTATAGTTATAATCAAGCACTATCTCTTCTGCCTCTGGATACACCTCTTTAAAGGACTGCATAAGTCTTGGATTAGCCCCTCTAAACCCATAGATAGACTGATCATCATCTCCTACGCAAAAGAGGTTTCTGGTTCTATCTGAAAGCATCCGAATAAGCTGAAACTGAATGTCATTCATATCCTGCATTTCATCAACAAGAAAATATGAAAACCTGGATTGCCATTTGGCTAAAACAGCAGGCTTATCAATAAACAGCTTATAAGTCCTAGATAACATGTCATCAAAATCAATGACCTTATATTTATCCTTAAGGTATTCATAAGCATGTGAAAAAGCTATTAAATCAGTTTTCTCAACAAATTTAGGCTCATAACTTTCCATAAAAACTGTAGAACAATTAAAAGCTGATAATTCAGATGAATAAGCCGTTAACAATACCCCATCTCCACTATTTAGATTAGACATTTCCATAGCCTCTTTTAATAGCTTGGTTCTGGCGCTACCCATAACAATGTCAGTTGATTTATATCCAAGTTCCTTTTGAAGAATTCCCCAAAATAAAGAATGGAACGTTCCAAAGGTTACCGGATAAACATCATCTGATAACCTATCGAAACGTTCCTTCATTTCAATAGCCGCTGCTTTAGTAAAGGTAATTACCAATATTTCCTTCGGTTGGATACCAGATTTAATCAATTCAAAAACACGTTTAGTCAAAACTGCAGTCTTACCGCTTCCAGGCCCCGCTAAAACAAGACATGGTCCAGCAATTTTAGAAACTGCTCTTTGTTGGCTGCTATTAAGTTCCATAATCCTCCTAATAGTCCAACTTCATAGTAATAAATAAGGTTCCCCAACCTATAGCATTATTTAGTTTGAAAGCTTTTCAATAGCCGCTTTGATACGCTTGATAGATTCTTCTTTACCAAGAATCTCCATAAGCTCTGTTGCACCACCAGGTGTCATCTGCTTTCCAGAAACAGCTGTACGAACTGGCCAGAGTACGTATCCATTTTTATATTCATGCTCTGCAGCAAATCCAGAAAGAAGTGCATAAAGAGCATCATTTGAGTAATCATCCTGAGCCTCAAGAACTGGAAGTAGCTCTTTAAGAACCGCAAGTGAAGACTCCTCATTTGTCTTCATTTTCTTGTGTGTGTACATTGCGCTGTCATATTCAGGCACTGCATCAAAGAAATCAACATGGTCCTTAATATCTGGGAATATCTCTATTCTTGTCTGAACCATCTTTGCAATCTTCTTAAGGTCAACATCACTCTTGATATATTCCTTTAAATATGGAAGGGCCATCTCATAGAACTTATCAAAGTCCATAGCCTTCATGTATTCACCGTTCATCCACTTAAGCTTTGTAATATCAAAAACCGCTGGAGACTTTGAAATACGGTGATAATCAAACTCCTTAACAAGTTCCTCTAAAGAGAAAATCTCATTATCATTTTCTGGAGACCAACCAAGAAGAGCTACGAAATTAACAACAGCCTCTGTTAAAAATCCCTGATCGATTAAATCCTCATATGATGAATGACCTGAACGCTTTGAAAGCTTTTGGTGCTCCTCATTTGTAATAAGTGGACAGTGGATATACTTAGGTACTTCCCATCCAAAAGCCTCATAAAGACGATTGTATTTTGGTGAAGAAGAAATATACTCGTTACCTCGAACAACGTGTGTAATTCCCATTAAATGGTCATCAACTACATTAGCAAAGTTATAAGTTGGATATCCATCAGACTTGATAAGAATCATATCATCAAGCTCTGCATTATCAACAGTAATATCACCGTAAAGCTCATCTACGAATGTAGTTGTGCCTGTACGAGGATTGTTCTGACGAATAACATAAGGCTTACCAGCTGCAAGATTAGCTTCTACCTCTTCCTTTGAAAGACTAAGGCAGTGCTTGTCATAGATAGAGATTTCCTTATCACCGATAACCTGCTTACACTCAGCAAGACGCTCCTCATCGCAGAAGCAATAATAAGCCTCACCCTTTTCAACAAGCTGCTTAGCATATTCAAGGTAAATACCCTGTGCCTGGCGCTCTGACTGAACATAAGGACCTACGCCCTTATCCTTGTCTGGACCTTCGTCATGAATAAGTCCTGTTGCAGCAAGTGTACGATAAATAATATCTACAGCGCCCTCAACAAGTCTTTCCTGATCTGTGTCCTCTATTCTAAGAATAAAATCACCGCCCTCATGCTTAGCAACAAGATAAGCATAAAGTGCAGTACGAAGATTTCCTACATGCATTCTTCCTGTTGGAGAAGGTGCAAAACGTGTTCTTACTTTACTCATTATATTTCCTCTCATTTTTTAACATAAAAAAACTAGGACTGCGAACTTGCAGTTCTAGTATATTTTATAACAAATTATCTTTTTTTCAAGATTAAATTTACCTATAGATTACTATCAGTATTAGGTTTTCTTGTCGGCATTTCCCTGCCATCCATAGGGTCTTTGCCATTCATTTCTGGTCTACCTTGGTTCATATCAGGACCACCTTGTCCCATGCCAGCCATGCCCTGAGCAGAACCACCGGCTTCTATAACCTGTGAATCTATTGTAACTGTCTGCTTTTCATTTCCATTTGCATAAATAGTATATGTCTGCTTACTCTCAAGTCCTGGAACTGAAATAATCATAGTATTTCCAGCAACTGTAGGCGTAGTTTCAAAAACTGCATTACCATCAGAATCTCTAATTTCTATGGTCTCATCAGCATTAAAGCTACCATATACAATTACAACTTGCTCACTAGCTTCATCAATAGGACTATTAACATCACCGATAGCAATTACTGTTCCTCCATTGATAATTACATTTGAATTATCTGCATCAATTCCGCCTTCTGGCACACTACTTCCTATAGCATACACGGTTCCGCCATTAATTACAATACATCCATCAGTATTTCCATTACAATCAATAGCATCACCCTTTGAAGTAGAAATTGTTAAATCGCCACCGTTTATCTCTAAATAAGTCCCTGCATTGCATCCATCATCTTCAGTAGAAATATTTATAGTGCCACCATTAATGTATAATGATTCCTTTGCTTCTAATCCCTCAGCTTTACTTGTACCTATAATTGTACCACCATTAATTACAAGCATATCTGAACTTCCCATAATATCACTTTCAGCTTCGATAGAAATATTTCCACCATCTATGCAAATTAAATCATTTGCATTTATTCCATCTACGCCTGTACTTGTAATGTTAATTGTGCCATCTTCAATGTAAATCTTATCATCAGATGCAATGCCATGCTTATAACTTGAAGAGATATTTAAAGTACCATCACCGAGAATGATAATATCGTCTTCACAGGAAATAACTCCCTTACCTATCTCTTCTCCTGTAGAAGCATCTGTAGCATATTCACTAGAATCAGTTAAACTATTCTCTGTCTTAGAAGCCAACTCGATATAAAGATTTTTAACTTCAGCCCCGTATATAACTGGACCATTTACACTTGTTAAATCAACACCATTTAGAATTAGTTTTACATTTTCATCTGTGTCAATTACCACGGAACAAGCGTTAGATGAACCGGCCAAAGTATACGCACCACCTTCAGTTATGTATAATACTCCGTCCTCATCTGTAGCACCGCTTCCCTCAATTTCCATACCACTTTCAGAAAATGAAATTGTAGCTTTAGTATCCCAGTCAGTCTTTACATCAAGAACTTTGTAATCTGCAGTAGACTCTGCAGCTGTAGATGTAGAATTTGAAGTTGTAGTTGTAGAGGAGCTTTTGCTTGAATTTGTTGTATCACTTGCATCAAAGCCGCATGCAGCAAACACGCTTATAATTGATATTGCTAAAACGCTAATCATAACTTTTCTTTTCATAATTACAACTCCTCTGCTTCGTTCATATTGCATCTGCCAGATATTACAGTCAAATTACCATTTCTCATGCGGATTTCATCAATAAAATTCTTCTCTTCCCTTTCATCATTGAGCTTAATGCGATAATTAATTTCATACATTGAACCCATATTTGTTGTCTTCACAGCAACTAACTTATGACTATTTGTATATTTTGCAAACAAATCATCAAAAATACCGCTATAATCAAGATTTTCTGGAATAGTAATCCTTAAATCCTTCTCGTTAATTGAATCTGTTCCATACTTTAATAAATTAAGTATATAGTATATAAAACAAATTCCCAAGGTAAGAGTTGTCGCCAATATTAGTTCACCAACTGCGCATACAATACCTATTGTCATTGAAAAAAAGATAAAACTAATATCTCGTGAGCTACCTTGTAAAGATCTAAACCTAACAAGAGAAAATGCTCCAAGAACTGCTAGCGAAGTTCCAAAATTACCATTTACAACCATTAAAACAACGCAAACCAGAATAGGCAGTGTAATCAATGTTCTAGCAAAATTCTTAGATATTTTAGTTCCAGTTTTCATGTAGGTATACGAAATAATTAATCCTAAAACACCTGCAGTTAAAGAATATATCAAAGCTAAACTATTAGTTATTTCCGTCTCTACTGTACTTGTTGCTGTCAAAGCAGAAAGAATTGTTTCCATTTATTTTTACTCCTTTATTAAACAAAATATTATGCATTCATTAATTGTTTCTTATAGAAATTTCCATATTTCGAAAATGAAGTTGGATATATTTCATATTTAGATAAAAGCCTTACAAACCAAAGAGGTATCGCATCTGAAATCTTTACCTCCATTAACCTCATCCCATCTGATAACAAATATTCATTATCGTTGTCACTATAAAGAGTAAGATTAAAATCTCGACTCCTGATATTTACATCAAATGTTACTCTAAATTTAGGATCCTCTTTTCCAAACATAGCTAATCTGTCATACGCTATATATCGTTTTGGTTCAAGTATGTAGTGACTAAAGAAATATTCTATCTCCTTAAATATTTGATTTGGATTAGATGGTAATTTACCATCTATCAAATACATTTCAGCCTCCTCCATTGGAATAGCTACTCTTCGTTTATTAACCAAGCCCTTATATTTCTTTTTGATTTCCAAAAAACACATACTGTCATAAGTAGGGGTGCCATAACAACGAACTCTAAATTTTTCTTTATATTTAGGGCCTTCAATTGAAGTTCGTATTAATTCATTATCTGGCGTGTCGTAATAAATATTCCTTATTGTATGAAGCCCATATCGATCCTCTTCCATATATTTATCTAACTCTTGCTTAAACAAGATATATGTTCTTTCATCTAATAAAAACTTCTTTTCATACCTGTTAAAGACTTTTTGAAATTCAGCCACAAAATTTTCCTCCTTCAAATTATATTCTGTTAGTGTATTAGTACTTTATTTTCCCAAGGTGAATACAATGTGATAAAAAAGGAAATATTGATGGAATGTTCTGAAAAAATCTCCAAAAATAATTAGATAAATATAGGGGTTTACCTGTTTAACATATTGTTTATAACGATACAATGTCATATAATTTTGTTATGATTACGTCAAAAATTAAAAAAGAAGAATTAAACGATTTTTATCAATCAAAATTTGAATATTTCAAAACCGTTAGTGCCTTCTGCGCTATTTTGATGGGACTTTTAGAGATAACATATTTTATTTCTGATTGTCAGATATTTGGCAGATTTGCTATAGAGACGCTTCTTCCTAGAACAGCTATTATCTTACCTATAATAATATTTGTTTATTTTTATCCAAGAGTTAATACATATAAAGTAGGAGTTTTTCTATACTATCTACTTCCACATGCTTCAATGTGGTGCACCATTTGGGCTATCTGGTATTTGCCAAACAGAGATTTTGCACGCGAAGGCTTTATTATCATGCACTTTGCCTTTCTTGCTATAGGTCTTGCAATGCCTGTAAAGTATCACATTCCTATTCATGCAGGATTAATTCTTAATATTGTTATTTCCAATTTATGGACACACTATGATTACTATTCACTGATGATTTCCTTGGCATTACCACTCTATATTGGAGTTTGCGTAATGCAATATATCTTGGAAAGCTCATATGCAGATCAGTATCTCATTAAGAAACAACTTGAAATAAGCTCTATATCAGATGAACTTACCGGAACCTACAATAGATACATATTAAATGAGCTTATTGAAGAAGAAACAGAACGTTTCGAAATAGATAAAGACATTGTTGTATTAATGATTGACATCGATTTCTTTAAGAATGTAAATGACACATATGGACATGAAGCTGGTGACAGCATTCTTAAATTCGTTGCCACAGAAATCAAAAGTCAGGTTTATGGACGAGATTATGTTATCCGTTGGGGCGGAGAAGAATTCGTTGTAATCCTTGTTGATTACACAGTCAGAAAAGCCGAAATTCTTGCAGAACTGCTTCGAGCTGACGTAGAAAAAATGAGTAACGGGGTATGTCCTCTTACTATCTCCGTTGGTCTTTGCCGCTACAATAAAAATGAATCATATCACGATTGTATTGATAAAGCTGACCAGGCTTTATATTATGCAAAGGAACACGGCCGAAATCAGGTTATAAATTATCAAAATATAGCAAAACAATAAACAAAAGCCAACATTTCTGTTGGCTTTTTCTTTTACCTATAATGCAGCTATGAATCTCATAAAGGCTCCCATGCCCTCACTACTATTTTTATAAACCCCTGCACATTCTAAAACTTCACAAAAGACTTTACCTATTTCCTGTTGAAGAATTTCATTAACATTACTTTCATCAATCTTGTCGTAATTCTTTGAAAACTCTTCTACCCAATCTGCATGCTTTTCTAGAGCTTCATCACTTCTCAAATCCTTGCCATTAACTATATAATCAACAAGTTGCTCCATCTCGTCCTTTAATCTACCAGGAAGAACAGCAAGTCCCATTACCTCTATAAGACCTATATTTTCCTTCTTGATATGGTGCAGATGCTCATGTGGATGATATAGACCAAGTGGATGCTCATCAGTAGTAATATTGTTTCTAAGGGCTAAATCCAGTTCAAAGAGCTCTCCTCTTTTTCTAGCAATCGGAGTGATAGTGTTATGATTTTTCCCATCTGTATTAGCATAAATAAATGCATTCTCGTCTGTATAACCTCGCCAAACATTTAATATATGCTCGGCTAAATCTATAATGCGTTTTTCATCCTTACATTGAAGACGAATTACAGAAAGCGGCCACTTAACAATTCCAGCATTTACATCTTCAAATCCTTTCACCTTGAACTCTTTAATAATAGGTGCCTTTTCCATAGCAAATGTATAGCATCCACCCTGGAAATGGTCGTGGCTAAGAATAGATCCTCCTACAATTGGAAGATCGGCATTGCTTCCAAGGAAATAGTGAGGAAACAGCTTAATGAAATCAAAAAGCTTTACAAATGTAGCTTTCTCTATTTTCATTGGTGTGTGCTCACCATTAAATACTATGCAATGCTCGTTATAATATACATAAGGGCTATATTGAAATCCCCATTTGCTATCGTTAATTGTAATAGGAATAACTCTATGATTTTCCCTTGCAGGATGATTTACTCTTCCTGCATAACCTTCATTTTCCATGCAAAGCTGACACTTTGGATATGCTGACTGCTTTGCATTTTTTGCTGCAGCAATAGCCTTTGGATCCTTTTCTGGCTTAGATAGATTAATAGTAATATCTAATGTGCCATACTCAGTATCCACAGTCCACTTCAAATCCTTTTTGACTCTGTATGTGCGAATATAATCAGAGTTGCGACTAAGATTATAATAATATTCTGTTGCAGCTTTTGCACCGTCATTATCGTATATACGATAAAACTCATTAATTACCTGAGAAGGACGTGGGCAAAGCTGGTTCATAAGCTTTGTATCAAACAAATCTCTATGAGTAATCGTATCCTCTATAATGCCCCTTTTTACTGCCTCATCTAATAAATCCTTAAGCACATCCTCTAAAACAATATTATCCAAATCGCAATCAGGATCAGTATACTCATCTTCCTTCATGCACTCTAAAAGCATATTTGTAGTATATATTCTTTCACATTCTGGTGTTAACCCAGTATTAATGCCATATTGAACTAATTTCTTAATACTATCCTGTAACATATTCCCTCCCAAAAGCTTCTCAAACAAAAAATCCAGAGGTAAACCTCTGGATTTATTTTACAACTATGATATTTTACTAATCAAATAATCTTGGTACAAAAATTTGCAAAAACGACTATTTGAGATTTATAAATCATCTATTGCATCTTTTATTTTATCTGCAAAGCCTTTGCGCTTCTTTTCGGCCTTAACAGTCTTTGGACCACCTGTAGCAGTACTTCCTGTTAACTCATCGAATTTGCGAAGAGCTTCCTTTGCATCCTTAGAAAGTCCTGTTGGTACCTGTACAACAAGTGTAACATAATGGTCTCCACGAACATTTCTACTTCTAAGAGATGGAATACCTTTTCCTCTAAATCTGATCTGAGTGTCGGTCTGAGTACCAGGCTTAACCTCGTAACTAACCTTGCCATCAAGTGTATCAATAATAACTTCACCACCAAGTGCTGCCTGAGCAAATGAAATAGGTGCTGAAGAATATATATCCATATCTCTACGCTGGAAAATTGGATGACTAGAAACAATAACCTCTACAAGTAAATCGCCTCTTGGACCACCATTGCGTCCTGGTTCACCCTTTTCACGGATACGAACGCTCTGACCATTATCAATACCAGCTGGAATAGAAACAGAAATCTTCTTTTTACGAGCTACATAGCCAGTTCCATTACAATCTGGACATGGAGTGTCAATAACCTCGCCTGTACCACCACAATCAGGACATGTTGTAACATTCTGAACCATTCCAAATAGAGACTGTTGTGTAACCATAACACGACCTTTACCGCCACACTTTGGACAAGTACGCTTGCTTGTTCCAGGCTTAGCACCTGAGCCATGGCATGCTGCACATTCCTCTTTTAGAGTGATTTCAAGCTGCTTCTCGCAACCAAAAGCTGCTTCTTCGAAAGTAATATGAACTGCAGCACGAAGATTAGCTCCTCGCATTGGTCCATTAGATGCACGACCACCGCCGCCTCCAAAGAAACTGCCGAATATATCGCCAAAAATATCGCCAAAATCCATGCCAGAGAAATCGAAACCACCAGCGCCTCCACCGCCATTTTCAAATGCGGCATGGCCAAACTGATCATACTGACGTCTCTTATCTGGATCAGAAAGAACAGCATAAGCTTCAGAAGCTTCCTTAAATTTCTTTTCAGCTTCTGCATCTCCCGGATTCATATCTGGGTGATACTTCTTTGCAAGCTTTCTATATGCACTTTTAAGCTCACTGTCTGAGGCTGTCTTGGAAACGCCAAGGACCTCATAGTAATCTCGTTTTTGTTCTGCCATTGTTTATCAATCCTTTACATATTAAAATGCCGTGAAAAACTCCAACACCTTCAAAGCTCCCGTAGAGCGCCTTCCATGTCTATGTGTTTTTCACAGCATATCATATTTACAAATTAAACTTCCTTGAAGTCAGCGTCTACGACGTCGTCGTTAGCTGGGCCCTGAGCACCTGCTCCTGCACCAGCACCTGCGCCTGTAAACTGGCTCATGTCTGGGCCTGCTCCCTGAGCACCTGCTGCCTGTGACTGCTCATACATCTTTGAGAATACCTTCTGTGCTGACTCTGTAAGCTTCTCCTGAGCTGCCTTGAGCTCTCCGATCTGAGAATCGCTCATCTCCTCTGGAGTTGCATACTGATCAAGAAGCTTCTGAGCTGCTTCGATATCAGCCTCAACTGCTGCCTTATCAGCTGCATCAATCTTGTCGCCTACTTCATCAAGAGCCTTCTTTGTCTGGAATACAAAGCTCTCAACATCGTTTCTTGTATCAACAGCTTCCTTACGCTTTTTATCCTGAGCCTCATACTCCTGAGCCTCTTTAACTGCCTTCTCGATATCATCATCAGACATGTTAGAACCAGCTGTAATTGTGATGTGCTGTTCCTTACCTGTTCCAAGATCCTTAGCAGATACGTTAACTATACCGTTAGCATCAATATCAAATGTAACTTCGATCTGTGGTACACCTCTCATTGCTGGTGGGATACCATCAAGTCTGAACTGTCCAAGTGACTTATTATC
>JAILAV010000087.1 GCA_024681435.1 Pseudobutyrivibrio sp.
TAATATGGCAAGCATTTCATCAGCTATCTCTACCTCTGGCAAATGATCATAATGAGCCAAGTATCCTAGCATTCTTCCTGCAGTGAAATCAGTATTTAAATTATCAGTTATAAGTGTTGCAAATTGCTGTCCGTAGCCATCCTCTATTAGTGTATTGTACAGCTCAATGCTAAGTGGTGATTTGTTTCTCATAGTTTAATATATCTTCTCTGGTCTTTTCTAAATATAATTAACATTCCCTTTCCATCTGCACATGAGGAATACCATCCTCTAGAAATGGTTCAGAAACTACTCTAAAACCTTCTTTTGCATAATAGCCTATAGCATATTCCTGGGCCTCTAAATAAATCTTTTTGGCTTTGAACTCATTTACGGCCAGCTCAACTCCTGCATGAAGTAATCTTCCTCCAAGGCCAGTGCCATGTTGCAAGGTCACTACTCTTCCAATTTGAGCGATGCCTTCCTTTTCATCTTTCCAAAAGACTCTGAGGCAAGCGGCCACTCTATTATCATCATTCCAACAGAATATATGTATTGCATCTTGATCCTTATCATCCAAATCTTGATAAGGGCAGTTCTGCTCAACAACAAATATTTCTGCTCTGGTTTTTAGAATTTCATAAAGTTCTGTAATTGTAAGGGTGTTGAAGTGTTTAACTAGTAATTCCATTGGCCTACTCCTAATTTAGTCTCTTTTACATCCAATTATAATCTCCGCCTGTGACAGCAAGTGAAAGAAGGGCATCCATGCGCTCCACCTCTTCTTCTCCTCTAACTACCTGGAAAAGCTTTGCAGTCTCTTTTGCCACTGGCATTTCCTCATCTAGACCGATTTCCATATTTGGCTGCTCTCCGCAGTATGGGCAAACCAGGCTTGGGCCCACCTGAACCGACAAAAATCTATTTGCACATTCTTCACATTCATAAAATCCTGCCAACGCAGTGTTATCTGGTACGTAATACATATCTTCCTCCAATTATTAATTTCAAATTATCCATATATCTTTATCCCATCTCGTAATATTTCATTTAAAAGTTCTGGATTATTAGTGAGTTGGTCAGTATCTAATAAATCAACTTTCTTTTTCAATCCCTGACTAATCTTTTCCACAAGACCATAATATTTCAATCCTTTGACAGTCGATGAAATAAGGATATCTACATCACTGTTCTCTTTGGCCTTTTCTTTTGCATATGAGCCAAATAAATATGCATATTCAATATCATAATCTTTAAATATATCTGCACACTTATTTTTGATTTGCTCAAATGATAAAATGCCATGATTTTCATCTACATAATCAAGCATACTCAACTTTTCTACCATATAGGAATACTTGATTGTATCAATCTTTGACGAATCATTCTCATATGTTTTATATGATCTCAGTGATACATTCAAATATTTCGCCGCTTGATCTTGTGTATAACCAATTGACTTTCTAATCTCTTTTAATGATTCAGACATAAATGCCTCCTTTTATAATGAGATTATAATATATATTTGCACTTTTGTAAATTACAAGGTGCAAATATTGCACTTATTTAATATATCAAGTGCGCTTTTTGCACTTGATATATATATCTGCACTTTAACATGTTTTTGCACTTTTTTTCGATGTTCGATTGACACGTACGCGTGTTCGGGTTTATCATAGCAATATGCAAAAGCAAACATTTGTTTTGTGATTATTATTTAGGATAAGAGGTTTAGACATGCAGTACCCAATGAATAAAGTTTTCGATAAAGTAGACGTGATATGCGAAATGAAATCTGACGGCACCGTTATCCCTATTAAGTTTCGCCTGATGAATGAGGACGGTGATTATGAATTTTACAAGGTTAATTCTTACCGTGCTGTGCCAAAGCAGGGGGCCTACACCACTAAGGATAATCTTTTCGTCTGCAACTCCACAGAGATTTTCGAGTGCAAGGTAGCCATATTTGGTCTAATCCGCACTGTGCGCCTATACTACGAGCCTAAGAGCGGCAATACCTGGAAGCTAGCGGTGTAGATTTAGATATTAAAAAAGCACCTTAGCAAGGTGCTCTCTATTAGACTTCAAACTCTACATGAGTCCTACTATCTACAAATGGTACAACCACATCCTTTGTGGCTGCATTATAATCTTCGTTTGATTTAAGGCTCTTGAGGCCTTCCTCATCCTCAAACATGATTTCAACAAATACATCTGAAGTAGATGTATTGAGACAATCTGCATGGACTGTAAGGCTTATCATTCCTGCTACCTGACCATTCAAAGACTCTAATCTAGTCTTCATATTATTCTTGATGGTCTCCAGGTTTGGTCCAAAACATTTGTCTTGTAGGTTCATTACTATTACTTGTTTAATCATCCTATAACTCTCTCCAATAGAAACTCAACAGGAAGTATTGTATCACTTCTATTATTTGAATTCTATTGTACATTTTTACAAAGTAATGATTAACTACAGCACATATTTCTCAATCGCCACAGCCACGCCATCATTATCATTGGATGGAGCTACGAAATCTGCCCACTCCTTAGTCTCATCCTGGGCATTCTCCATTGCAACAGCAAGCCCTGCATAGCGCATCATAGGGATATCATTAAATCCATCGCCGCATGCCATCAAATGCTTTTTGTCGATGCCAATCTCATTTAGAAGCAGATCTAGGGATGAAGCTTTCTCGATTCCTCTAGGTGTCACCTCTAGGAAAAATGGCTCTGAGAAAAATACCTCTACCTCTCCCTTTAGCTTTTCATTTAAATCAGTCTGAGCTTTCTTTAAAGCATTGTGCTCACCTACTATTAAAAACTTCACTGGTGGCTCAAGAGCTGCCGCCTCATTCAAATGAAAGACCTGAGTTATTGGTATATTATTAATCTTCGCCTCTAATTTAACATATTCCTGATTTTCATCATCAGTGATTATTCCCTGTGAATCATATGTCAGCGCAGTGACGCCGTGCTTATGAGCTGCATGAACAATTGCATGATAATAATCTGGTGAAATAGTCTGTCGGCGAATCACTTCCTTTGTCTTACAATCAATAATCATGCCACCATTATATGCCAAAATATAGCCGCCAATCTCTTCTAATCTAAGAGCATGTGCTATTTTCATAATTCCTGGCACCGGACGACCTGATGCAAGAATAATCTTGGCACCGGCCTTAGCAGCCTTCATAATCGTTTCCTTATTTCTCTTACTAATCTCTTTCTTACTATTTAAAAGTGTACCATCTAAATCAAGTGCTATTGCTGAGTATTTCATGTACTAATAAATCCTTCCTAAAAAAACTCGAACGCACCCATTATAATCGCATAGCCTGTCCACTGACAAGCAAAGTTTTTTATGCTATTGATAATCCGGTTTGGGAGTGGTATTGTAAATATAGCTTTAGCACTTTAAAGTGTTATAACGCTAAATTATAATTATTTACATTTTCAGAAAGGATGGATAATTTTTATGAAAAAAATCAGTAGCTTTATTGGAAAGTACATGGCAATTATCGTACTTGTTGTTGCAGCATTGGCATTGTTTAAGCCAGTGACATGTCTATGGATTCAGACATCTTGGATTAACTATCTTCTTATGGTAGTTATGTTTGGTATGGGTCTTACAATCAAGCCTGAAGATTTTGTATTAGTTTTCACTCATCCAAAGGATATCCTTTTAGGATGCTTGGCACAGTTTACTATCATGCCACTTCTCGCATTCATACTTGGAAAGACATTTGGCTTAGAGGCCGGTCTCTTAGCTGGTGTAATCCTCGTTGGTACTTGCCCAGGCGGTACATCTAGTAATGTTATCACATACCTTAGCGAAGGCGATGTTGCCCTCTCAGTAGGAATGACAAGTGTAAACACACTTCTTGCTCCACTACTCACACCTGTTATTACTTATTTATTCCTTCGTACAACAGTATCTGTAGACGTAGTCGCAATGTTCCTTTCTATTATAAAGGTAGTAATCGTTCCTATCGCACTTGGATTTATCATTAACCACTTCTTTGGAAAGTTTACTGCTAAGGTAACAGAAGCTCTTCCTCTTGTATCAGTAATTGCAATCACAATGATTGTTGCTGCTGTTGTATCTCACAATGCTGAGCAGATTCTTACAACAGGCGCTATCATCTTCGTAGTTGTAATCCTTCACAATCTTTTAGGTTATGCATGCGGATTATTACTTGGAAAAGCTCTTGGCCTTCCACTTGCAAAGAAGAAAGCCCTCTCAGTTGAGATTGGAATGCAAAACTCTGGTCTTGCAACATCTCTCGCTGGCTCAGCTTTCCCTGACTTAGCTATGGCCACAGTTCCAGGCGCTATCTTTTCAGTATGGCACAACATCTCTGGCGCATTGCTTGCAAACATCTACCGCAGAATGAAGGAAGATGCTGCCGCAACAAATAGTGATAAGGCAGCAGAGGTTGCATAAATAGTTATATTATTGTTCTAATTTACATACCACGCCATTAATTACAACGGATTTATAGATATAAAAATACTTTATGCTATAATCTGTTAACGAATAAGACACACAAATTTGCTACACTACAAGCAGATTTTGTGAGCGGAGGTATGATATGCGATTTATTAACAAGAAATTGTGTGGTGTCATTCTATGCGTCCTTTTAGCAGGATTCTTAGGATGGTTTGCTACACATCCAAAGTCAGCCGAAGGTCAGGCGTACGAAGGTACTGCACACGGCTTCGGTGGTGATGTTAACGTAGTAGTTTACGTAGAAGATGGTGTTATCACAGACATCACTTACGAGTGTAAGGATGAGACTCCATCAGTTGGTGGCGCTGCTATCCTTTCACTTAAGGATAAGGTAATTCAGGAGCAGAGCGCTGATATCGATGGTATTTCTGGTGCAACATACAGTTCAGATGCATTCCTTGGTGCTGTAAAGAGCGCCCTTGAATCTGGCGGAGTTGTTCTCAGTGGTAATTCTGGTGCTTCTGCAGCTGAAGATTATGAGACAACAACAGATGTTGTTATCGTAGGTGGCGGCGGTGCTGGTATGACTGCAGCTATTACTGCTGCTGAGGCTGGCAAGAAGGTTGTCCTTATTGAGAAAAACGTTATCCTTGGTGGTAACACAAGTAGAGCAAGTTCTGGTATGAATGCTGCTGAGACTCATTACGAGAAGGAACAGGGTGTTGAAGATTCAGTTGATCTCTTCATCGAAGATACTATGAAGAGTGGTAAGGAAATCAACGATCCTGAGCTCGTTAAGGTTCTCGCTGAGGGAACTTCAGATGCAATTGATTGGCTCGACGAGGAGAAAGCTCCTTTAAATGGACCTCTTGCAACAATGGGTGGTCTTAGCACAAACAGAACTCATAGACCAGTTGATGCTGATGGCAATATTATTCCAGTAGGTTCTTACTTGGTTGATGCCCTCTCTGCACGTTTAACTGAGCTTGATATTGAAGTTATCATGGAAACAGC
>JAILAV010000128.1 GCA_024681435.1 Pseudobutyrivibrio sp.
GGATTTACTGAACAGAAGAAATATTTATAGTTACTATTCACAGTGTATTATTATTTATGGCCTGGCCCAGGGGCGCATCGCACTCAAGGGTACGGCCTGCAATTTCACAAGGATTATAGATTATCTAGGTGCCAAAAGGGAGCATAAAGTGCGTGTCCTTTTATTGGTTTTGCAATTCGAAGCTAATGTATATGGGACACATACACTTTATTATTTCAAATGTCACTACAATTATCCTGAGGGCATCTATGAGACTAATTATTATATAGAGTGTGTATGTGTCCCATATACATTTGCGTCAGAATTGCAAAGAATTAAAAGAACACGCGCAATAATAAATGCGACTCTTGGCACCTAGATAATCATAATCCGCATGTGAAGCAGGCCGTACCCTTGAGTGCGATGCGCCCCTGGGCCAGGCCATATATACATCACTGTGAATAGTAACTATATTATGCAGGGCACTTTACCTCGCTAAAGAGTTTTGCTAAAATATGAAACAAAAGGATGATTACATATAGTAATCATCCTTTTGCTGTTATGTATAGGATTGCTAGATTGAGGTGAAAGCTATGCCAGTATTTGATTTTGCACAGGAAGAAAAAGATAAAAGTGATGCTGTGAAGACCTATGTCACATTCCAGTCCGATGAGCCAGAGGCTACAGTGGATAAGCCGATTTTTGTCATAGAAGATAAGGATGGCAAAATGACTCATCACGTCAATGGTGTGTTCACTAATCCAATTGCCAGAACCAGCTTTGAGGCAGAGACTTGGGAAGGTGTGGTTTCAGCAGATATACTTAGAATAGATTCTCGTTTCGTTAGCCTTATAGGTTGGCTTGGAGAAAATAGAATTCCGGTTCGTCTATCGGGAGCAGTTACAGAGGAAGGCTATGCCGTCTACAAAATTAGAGAGATGAGCACAGGAAATGGAAAGCTTTCATCGGAGGATGGTTTCCTTCAGTTTATGCTTGAGAGACTGTTTGCATCAAATGCTCCAGCGGAAGAAGAGCTTGATGAAGAATCAGTAGAAGATGGGGATGATATGAAGCTTACAAGCATCCAGTCTATTACTGATTTTATCACTTGTGCAGGCAGAACTTTCCCAGATAATATAAGACTTTGGGCAAGACGAAATCTTGCAGTTGCAAAATCTTCTGAGGTAACAATAGAGGAGCGGCATCATGCTCAAAGAGCTCTTTCAATTATGACAAGTATCCAGTGGAAGAGTGATTATTTTGAGGCTATTGATCCAGTTGAAGCCAGAAGAATTCTGGACGAGGAGCTCTATGGTCTTGAGTCTGTTAAGCAAAGAATCATGGAGACAGTAATTCAGGTAAATCGTACTCATACATTGCCAAGCTACGGCTTGCTTTTATGTGGACCTGCCGGTGTAGGCAAATCTCAAATCGCATATGCGGTAGCTAGAATTTTGAAGTTGCCTTGGACCACACTTGATATGAGTTCTATTAATGATCCGGAGCAGCTTACTGGTAGCTCTAGAATTTATTCCAATGCAAAGCCTGGTATCATCATGGAAGCCTTTGCAAATTCAGGAACCAGCAATCTGGTATTTATTATTAACGAGCTTGATAAGGCAAATTCCGGCAAGGGCAATGGCAATCCTGCGGATGTACTTTTAACACTTCTGGATAACCTTGGATTTACTGATAATTACATGGAATGTATGATTCCAACAATGGGTGTTTATCCTATTGCAACGGCTAACGTAAAAGCGGATATTTCAGCTCCACTTATGTCACGTTTTGCAGTGATTGATATTCCAGATTACACAGTGGAAGAGAAGAAAGAAATCTTTAGAAGATTCTCTCTTCCAAAGGTATTAAAGAGAATGGGAATGGACCCAAGCGAGTGCCAAATCACCGATGATGGTTTGGATGCTGTAATGGAAAAGTTTGTTATTTCTACAGGTATTAGAAATGTGGAACAGGCTGCAGAGCACCTTGCTGCAAACGCCTTGTATCAAATAGAGGTTGATAAGGTAGAAAAGGTTATTTTCGACAGGCAAAAGGTTGAAAAACTTTGCTAAATGGGGTTTACAAGGGGTCGTTTTTTATGTTACATTTTCATTGATAATTCTAAAAATAATTTCTAAATTAAAGAAAGGAGAACAGCTATGGATAAATCAGACAGTCATGGGCGATTATGCTGCGACGAGACATTTTTGAAATATATGATTAGCTGTTCTTTTACTTTATAAAAAGAGCCTAGTTTTCATGTGGATTAAAGAATGTCATCGTCTTCGAAATGCCAGACATGACATTCTTTTTTATTAGCGGAGAAATAGACATGGAAACAAAGGACTTATTAGAGGATAGCAAGCTCCAAGAAATCATTGATTTACTGCGTTCTAACTTAGGTGCAGAAGAACTCATGGAAGCTCTGGACGACTATCATGAGAATGATATCGCCGAAGCATACGAGGCTTTGGACCCTGAGGACCGTAGGAGATTATTTGATGTATTGGGCGCTGAGCGTCTATCGGAAATCTTCCCATACATTGAGGATGTAAGTGAATACTTAGCCGAGATTACACCGGAACAGGCCGCAGATGTCCTGGAAAACATGGATGCCGATGATGCGGTCGATGCCTTGGAAGACATTGAGGATGAGGAAGAAAGAGAAAAACTCATTTCTTTGATGGATAAAGAAGCATCTGCCGATGTCAGATTGATTAGCTCCTACGACGAAGATGAAGTCGGTAGTATGATGACTACTAATTTCATCGTTATCAAAGAGAACTTTTCTGTTAAGCAGGCTATGCGTTCCCTGATATCTCAATCAGAGGACAATGACAATATAAATACAATTTATGTTGAGGATCAAAATAGTAAATACTGTGGAGCTATTGAGCTTAGAGATTTGATTTTGGCAAGAGATTACACACCTCTTGACGACATCATCAGTCATAGTTACCCAAGTGTTCGAGCTGATGAGCGTATATCAGATACCATCGAAATGTTAAAGGATTACGCCGAGGATTCAATTCCTGTTCTTAATCCTAACGATGAGATTATCGGAGTAATTACAGCCCAGGATATCATCGAGGCGGTAGATGATGAGATGGGTGAAGACTATGCTCGATTAGCTGGTTTGACTGCAGAAGAGGATTTGAATGAGACTCTTCCAGAGAGTATTAAAAAGCGAATTCCTTGGCTTTTATTGTTGCTTGGACTTGGTCTTGTTACAAGCTCTGTAATCGGTATATTTGATAAGGTTGTAGCTTCAGTTGCAATCGTTGTTGTATTCCAGTCATTGATTTTGGATATGGCGGGAAATGTTGGAACGCAGTCACTGGCTGTTACCATTCGTGTGCTTATGGACGAGGAAATTTCTGGCGTTGAAAAGGCCAAATTCGTTCTTAAAGAAATGCGTGTAGGTGGAACCAACGGGTTGATTTTAGGTTTGCTTGCCTTCGTTTTTGTAGCTTTATATTTACATGGATTAAAGGGATATATTTGGCTTGCAGCCTTTAAGGTTTCTAGCATCGTTGGATTCTCACTTTTTGTAGCTATGATTGTATCAAGCTTTATAGGCACAATCATTCCTATTTTCTTCCATAAGATTAAGGTGGATCCAGCAGTAGCATCAGGCCCACTTATCACTACTGTAAATGACTTAGTTGCAGTTGTGACTTATTATGGCTTGGCAGGTATTTTGTTGGTTGGACATATTTAGTTTGACTTGGGGAGGCGTCAATGAAGATACTTAATTTTGGCTCATTGAATTTGGATTATACTTACGGAGTTTCACACATCGTCAGAGAGGGGGAGACCATTCTGGCAAAGGATGTGAATATGAATTTGGGTGGCAAAGGATTCAATCAGTCCGTAGCTCTTTCTAGAGCAGGGGTTCCTGTTTATCATGCAGGGCTTGTTGGAGAAGAGGGCCTGGATTTTTACGACGCCTGTGAGAATTTCGGTATCAAAACTGACTACATTAAGACTGTTACAGGTAGATGTGGTCACACCATTATTCAAGTTGATGATGAGGGCCAAAATAGCATCGTGCTTTTCGGCGGCGCCAACCAAAAGAATTCCAAAGAATATGTTGATGAGGTTCTTAAGAATTTCGAAGCAGGAGATGTACTTCTTCTTCAAAATGAAATAAATGAATTGCCTTATATTATTGACCAGGCCTTTGCAAAAGGTATGACTATTATCTTAAATCCATCTCCATTTGATGAGAGATTAGAAGAGTGTGATTTAGGTAAGGTTTCGATTTTCATATTAAATGAAACAGAAGGTCAGCAGATGACTGGCATGACCACTCCAACTACAATTGTTGCAGCCTTAGATGCAAGCTTCGCCAATGCAAAAATTATGCTTACATTAGGAAAGGGCGGAAGCATTTATCATCATGGTGATGAAGAATTGTATCAGGCAGCCTTTGATGTGGAGGCAGTTGATACCACAGCAGCTGGAGATACATTTACAGGATTTTTCGTGGCAGGCTTACTTAAGAAAATGCCAATGAGAGATACTTTGATTATGGCAACAAAGGCAGCAGCCCTGGCTGTTCAAAAGAAGGGCGCGGCCCAGTCAATACCTTTCATGTCAGAGGTTGAATTATTTAATATCTAACATTTATGTCCGTACATTATAATATGTACGGACATTTTCAATATTTGGTACTTAATTTCACAAATTATACATAAAAAAGCACAAAATGTTGTAGAACTTAGAGGCTAATTAGTATAAAATTATATTATAAAAACTAATAGATTTTTTTATCTCTATTAGTCCCCAGATTGTGAGAAAAAAGAAGCAATCGGGGCTTGAAATAATTCGCAAAGGAGCGTGACCTCTATGAAGAAAAACTACGTACTAGACACTAACATTTTGATTCACTGCCCTAGCGCGCTTTTTGGTTTTGATGATAATAACGTAATCATCACCACCACAACGCTGCAAGAGCTTGATTCGAAGAAAACAGCCTATGCTGAGGTAGGTTATGGCGCCAGAGAAAGCATTCGAAATATCGAATCTATTGAGGGCGACTATGCAAATGGGGTTACGATGCCGAATGGCGGCACCTTTAAAATCGCAAAAGAATCTGAATTTGAAAAGCTGGTTCCAGCTGAGTTCTCTTTAGAAAGACCGGACAATAGAATAATTAACGGAGTGCTGGGCATAGCTAAGCAATCAGAGCTTGAGACTATACTGGTTACAAATGATATTTCAATGAGAATCAATGCTACAATGTGTGGCTGCGTTGTTCAAGGTTATCACAACGAAATGATTCTTGATAACGAGAATTACACAGGTAGACGAGATATCGCACCAGAAGATATTGAGAGCCCATTCAATAAGGGCTTCATCGAAAATGAATTTGGTATTTGCAAAGACGGAGGAAGCAATTCCGCACTTTATACATTTAAGACAGATGGTTGGCACATCCTAAAGGACAGAGATTATTACACACCATATTGTCAGCCTAGAAACGTAGGTCAGAGATTTGCGCTTTATGCACTTCTTGCAAGTCCTGAAGAATTACCACTTGTTATATTAAAGGGTAGCGCTGGTACAGCTAAGACATTCCTTTCGCTGGCAGCAGGACTTCAGGGATATTACCACAATGGTTACGACAGAATCATGATTACCAGAAGCAATACTTTATCAGATAATGATTTGGGATTTTTGCCAGGTGATTTGGAAGAGAAGATGACTCCTCTTATTGCACCATTTATGGATAACCTTCAGGTATTGCTGAAAGGTCAGAATGAAGAGAAAGAGCAGATCAAAATCCAAATCGAGGACATGTTTGAAACAGGTATTTTGGAAATCTGTTCATTGGCCTACATGAGAGGTCGTTCACTTGTTAATTCATTTATCATCGTGGATGAAGCTCAAAACTGTACCATCGGTCAGATTCTTGAAATCATCACAAGAGCCGGCAAAGGTTCAAAGGTTGTTCTCTTAGGTGACCCAGATCAGATTGATTCACCAAAGCTTGATAGAAAGAACAACGGATTAACATTCGCAGCAGAGCGTATGAAAGGCTCAAAGCTTTGCGCACAGATTACTTTTGAAGAGAGTGAGACTGTAAGAAGTCCACTTGCAGCAGAAGGCGCAAAGAGACTTGTAGTTAAATAGATTTATCATCTTGTGAAATAAATCCTCCTTAAAATTTCAGGATTTCTCAGTAAGTCTGGGGAATCCTGAAATTATTTTATTAAAAATTTCTAAAGAATTATTAAATCTTTACTGTACTACTTGAAATAATACAGGCAATGTGTATACTGAGGTTTAGAGGGATAAAAAGGATATTTTTGGAGGTATACGATGAAAAGAAAGTTGGCTCTATTGCTTGCTATGACAGTAATGACTACAAGCTTATATGCTTGCGGTAAATTGGATGAGACAGATAAAGATACAAATTCAAATAAGACCGGACAGACTCAGGCAGAGGTAGAGACTGAGCCTGAAGAAAAGGTGGAGGAACCATCTACACCTACTTATGCTTTGACTTCTGTAAATGCAGATGGCTATGAATATTTCACTGGTGGAGTTCAGTGCATTCAGATTACAGATGATAAGCATCCTAAATTGGCAGAAGCTATTGATAAGCAGTTTTCTGATTTGGTTTCAGATTTCAATTCAGGTGTTGATGAAATGAATGAAGATGCCAAACAAATGAATGAGGAAAACAGAAAGTATGCCGAAGAGGATCCTGATATGGAGTACACGGACATGAGTTATTCTCACAATTGCACTGTTGAAGTAATTCGAAGTGACGCAAAGATTTTCAGCTTCGTTTTGTACGATTATCTCTACACGGGTGGCGCCCATGGTATGACAGATGAAACTGGCTATACGTATGATTCTACCACAGGTGAGCTTTTAGAGCTTAGCAATTTTGGTGATGAGCAGGCAATCAAGGATACAGCGCTTGCTTATATAAAGGATATTATTACCCAATCGGAACAAAGCGCTAAGGATTCACTTTTTACAGCAGGTGAATTCACAGATGACTATGACGAGTTGCTGGATAGTTCATTTGAAGGAGACAATGTTCCGGCATATTATCTTGATAATAGAGGTTTGGTATTTGTTTTCCAACAGTACGCTATTGCGCCTTATGCAGCAGGAATTATTACATTTACAGTTCCTTATGAAAAGCTGGAAGGCTTCAATGAAAAGTACATTCCTGAGGATGAGTTCTACTCTGTAGATTTATCAGCTCTAGGCTTCATTGATGAAATCGATGCTAATGGAGATGGAGAACTTGAAAAGGTTTATCTGGTTAATAATAACGACGAATACACTATTTGTGCTGGCGATAAGGAAGTCAGCGAGAAAGTAGATGACTATGCTTATGTTTATGGAACATATATCCATTCAAAGAGCGGCAACTTTGTTCTAGCTTCAATCAGTGGTGATAAGCTGGCGCTTTATGACATTTCAAATGGTGTTAAAAAGGTTGGAGAACTTGAGACTACATTGTCTATAAAAGAAATTAAGGATGGAGAAATTGTTTTAGCAGAAGCTAATTATGATTCAGACGGCGTTACTTGGGGAACACCTGAGACTCATAAGTATTCAAAATCAGGCTTAGAATAATATAGTAAGGGGGTATATAGGAATGAGAAAAGGGCTATTATCATTATTAATCGTTGCAGTGATGGCATTTACCATGGCTTGTGGCCAGACAGATTCTGGCTCTGAGAGTGCCATGACAGAGGCCAGTGGCCGCGAAAGTAAAATGGCTAACGCGGCATTAGGGCTTACTGAGATTGATAGTGCTTCGTATGACGCGGATATTGCTGAGGAATCTGCAGTGGATGCATCTGACTCAGGTGATTTTAGCAATTCTGGCAGTGATATCCAAAGCTATGATACTGAAAGAAAGATTGTTTATTCTTCTTACATTAGTATCGAGTCAAAGAAATTTGATGAGGACGTCGCCACAATAAAGCAGCTTGTTTCTTCAAACGGTGGTTATTTTGAAAGCACATCTCAGTATGGAAATAAGGAATACGGCAATCGCAGTGCAGATTTTGCTGCCCGAATCCCTGCTGATAAATACGATGCTTTTATGAATAGCGTTGGAGATGTAGGTTCCCTCCAGTCAAAGAATGAGAGCATTGATGATGTCACATCTAGTTATGTTGATGTCCAGGCCAGACTTAAGAGCCTTAATACTAAGCTTGAGAGACTTCAGGAGCTTGAGGCAGATGCTGAAAATGTTACTGAGCTTTTGGAAATCGAAGACAGAATCAACGATGTGCAGTATGAAATTGAAAACTACACTGCACAGAAGAAGGTTTACGATGATCAGGTTGATTACAGCAGAGTAGATATCAATGTAGCTGAAGTTGCAACATATAGCGAGGTCAAGGCTGACACTGCTTGGAACAGATTTGCAGATGCTTTCCAAAATTCTTTGGTAGCATTCTTGGCATTCATCCAGGGCTTTATTATTGCTATTATTTACTTGCTTCCATATTTGATTATTTTGGCTATCGTTCTCTTTATTATATTTAGGGTAAAGAAGAAAAAGGGCGGCAGGAAACTCTTTAAACTTGGTAAGAAAAAAGACCGGGTAGAAGAAAAGAATGAACAATAGATTTTAATGGGAATATTTATGGACACCTCCGTGGGTTATCATTGGGACAGTTAAGAAAGAACTGTTTGAGAGCCACGGAGGTGTTTTTATGAAAGGATATGTTGTTTCGGCAGGTTTTATGGGATATGTAGATGGCGAATATGAATTATTTGCTACAGAAGATGAGTACTACGAGTATATGGCTGCCTAGTGGCAGCCATTACTTTTTACCATATTACACCTAATAGATTGTGCACAATCATTTGCTGACGAAAAGGGGTGTGAAACTGTTAGTGTTTTTGTTATAATATATGAGTTTAAAAGGATTTTTATCAGTTGATATATAGGAGGCAACATGAGAATAGGTACAGGTTATGACGTGCATAAGCTTGTGGAGGGCCGTGATTTAATAATAGGTGGTGTGAAGATAGAGCATACACTTGGACTTTTAGGGCACTCAGATGCTGATGTACTTTTACATGCAATAGCAGATGCTGTACTCGGTGCAGCAGGATTGAAGGATATAGGAGCTCATTTTCCAGATACTGATCCAAAGTATAAGGGAGCAGATTCCATGAAGCTTTTGGAAGAGGTTCGTGAGCTTGTTATGGACAAGGGATATGTGGTTGGAAATGTTGATGCCACAGTTATCGCCCAGAAGCCAAAGCTTCGTCCATACGTTGAGCAGATGGAAGAAAACGTTGCTAAGTGTCTTGGTATCGACGTAGAACAGGTTAATATCAAAGCTACCACAGAAGAGCACCTGGGCTTCACAGGCCGCGAGGAGGGCATCAGTTCACAGGCTGTCTGTCTTCTTTACGAGTTCTATGATGGAAGCAACGTAGTATTTGACAGTGGACGCAGCTGCGAGACTTGCGGTGGTTGCGCACGTAAGTAAAAAATCAGAATGAACATTTGTAAGTAACAAGCTATTAGATTTCCTTAGCGAAATGTGTTAATTGAGCGGGGAAATACTAATGCTTGTTACTGTAACAAATGTGGAGGAGAGAATATGGATTTTAAATTTTATAATACAGCATCTAGACAGGTAGAGGTTTTTACACCAAATGAAGAGGGGAAGGTTGCAATGTATACTTGCGGCCCTACAGTTTATCATTTCGCACATATCGGTAATATTCGTACATATATTATGCAGGACGCTCTTATTAAGTCTTTGGAGTATGCTGGATATGATGTTAGACGTGTCATGAATATCACAGACGTTGGTCATCTTTCAAGCGATGCCGATACTGGTGAGGATAAGATGGTCGCTGGTGCAAAGCGCGAGCACAAGACAGTTATGGAGATTGCAAAGTTCTATACAGATGCCTTCTTCAAGGATTTTGATGCAGTTGGCAACAAGCGCCCAGATGTGGTTGAACCTGCAACTAATTGCATTCCTGAGTTCATCCACATGGTAGAGGTTCTTCTTGAGAAGGGCTACGCATATGTTGCCGGTGGCAATGTTTATTTTGATACTAGCAAGCTAGATGATTACTATGTATTCTCATCATCAGTTGAAAAGGAAGCCCTTGAAATCGGTGTTCGTGATGACGTTGAGGAAGATATAAATAAAAAGAATAAGACAGACTTTGTTCTTTGGTTTACAAAGTCTAAGTTCGAAGACCAGGCTCTTAAGTGGGATAGCCCATGGGGCGTTGGTTACCCGGGATGGCACATTGAGTGCTCATGCATTTCAATGAAGCACCTTGGAGAATATATGGATATTCACTGTGGTGGTGTTGATAACATCTTCCCACATCATACAAATGAGGTGGCTCAGTCAGAGGCATACCTTGGTCATAAGTGGTGCAATTACTGGTTCCACAGCAATCACCTTAATGACCAGTCAGGTAAGATGTCTAAGTCAAAGGGTGCAATCCTTACAGTTTCTGTTCTTCAGGAAAAGGGTTATGATCCACTTGTTTACAGATTCTTCTGCTTACAGTCACATTATCGTAAGCCGCTTGTATTCTCTTGGGAGAATCTTGATAACACAGTTCAGGCATACAATAAGCTTGTTAAGAGAGTATCTGAGCTTAAGGCAGAGGGTGCTGTTGATGAAGCTGTTAAGAAAGAGTTTGAGACTAAGTTCTGCGAGGCGGTTTCAAATGACTTAAATACATCAATGGCAATTACAATTCTTTACGATGCACTTAAGGCTGATACAAGTGATGCTACAAAGCTTGCTCTTATAGAAAGCTTTGATAGAGTGCTTTCACTTGATTTAATCAATCACGCTAAGGCACTTAGCGAAGCTGGAAGCAATGTTGATGCTGAGCTTGAGGCATATATTAATGACGCAATCGCTCGTCGTGCAGAAGCTAAGAAGGCAAAGGATTTTGCTACAGCTGATGCAATTCGTGATGAGCTTTTAGCTAAGGGTGTAGAAATTAAGGATACTCGCGAAGGTGTAGTATGGCATCTAATTTAAATGAATATTTAAATGACAAATTTAATATTGAACCAAAGGATATAAGGACTTATTCGCCACTTACACTTGCATATATTGGCGATAGCATATATGATGTTGTGATTCGTTCCATATTGGTCAATAAAGGTAACACGCCAGTTAATAAGCTTCATCAGCGTGCTAGCCAGATTGTTAAGGCTACCACTCAGGCACAGATGATTTTGGCTTTGATGGATGAGCTTACCGAAGAGGAAGCCGATTGGTATCGCAGGGGACGTAATTCTAAGCCTCACACTAAGGCAAAGAACGCCAGCACTATGGACTACCTTGAAGCCACCGGTTTTGAAGCGGTGATGGGCTACCTTTACCTCACTGGCAACATGGACCGTATATGCGAATTGGTAACCCGTGGTATTTCGTTAATCGGGTTAGATATCTTGGATTAGTAATCGTGGATGAAATATTTGGGTTAAAAATTTTTATTGTTTAGAAAGAGTAAGGTTTGCAATTAACAATCTATTAGATTTCTGAAAGAGACATTTAGTCGATGGAAGAAATACTAATGATTGTTAATGTAGCAAACCGTAGGTATATGGTGAATGGAAGAAAGTAGAATTGTTGAAGGCCGCAATGCTGTGTTGGAGGCCTTTAGATCAGGAAAAACTATTGATAGATTGTTTGTTTTAGATGGTTGCAAAGATGGCCCAATCCAGACAATTCTTAGAGAAGCTAAAAAGAGTAAAGATACTGTTATTAGCTTTGTTAAGAAGGAGAGACTAGATCAGCTTTCAGAGACAGGCAAGCATCAGGGGGTTATTGCTTATGCAGCAAGCTATGATTATGTAGAGCTTGATGAGATTATGAATCGAGCTAAGGAAAAGGGCGAAGATCCATTTCTTATTATCCTTGATAATATTGAGGACCCTCATAATCTCGGCGCGATTATCCGTACAGCAAATCAGGCTGGTGCCCATGGCGTAGTTATTCCAAAGCATAGAGCAGTTGGTCTTACAGCTACAGTTGCAAAGGCTTCAGCTGGTGCAATTAACTACACTCCAGTTGCAAAGGTTACTAACATTTCTAAGACAATGGAAGAACTTAAGGAGCAGGGCATGTGGTTTGTTTGTGCTGATATGGGCGGCACCACTATGTACGATCTTAATCTTACAGGTCCTATTGGTCTTGTTATTGGAAATGAAGGACACGGTGTTTCTGATTTAGTTAAAAAGAATTGTGATATGGTTGCCAGCATTCCAATGTATGGCGATATCGACTCACTTAATGCGTCAGTTGCATGTGGTGTTTTAGCATACGAGGTTGTTAGACAGAATATAGCTAAAAAGAAGCAATAGTTCCTTTTAAAATAGGAGAGATTGATGAATCCAAGACAGCAGTATTTACAGCTTTCAGATGAAGAATTAATTAAGAAGTATCAGGATGGCGATCAAGCCATCCTTAACTTTATATGTGAAAAATACAAGCCACTTGTGTTGAAAATCTCTAAGAAATATTTCCTTGTTGGTGGAGAAAACGAAGATTTGATCCAAGAGGGAATGATTGGTTTGTTCAGTGCCATTGGTGATTATAATATTCACTCAGAGGTTACCTTTTATCATTTCGCCCAGATGTGCATAGACAGGCAGATGATAAAGGTCATAGAAGCCAGCAATAGAAAAAAGCATTCACCGCTTAATGCCTATGTGTCTTTGTATGGTGAAGATGGAGAAGAAATCGACGAGCCTGCATTTACCACAGATGATCCAGCAGAGCTTGTTATCGAAGCAGAAGAAAATCTTACTCTCATTGATAGACTTAAGAAGAATCTGTCAAAGATGGAGCAGCAGGTTTTGGATTTGTATATGCAGGATTATGATTACCGAGAAATAGCACAAAAGCTTGGTAAAACTGAAAAATCTATAGATAACACCTTGACAAGAATAAAGACTAAAGCGCGACAGCTTTAGCCAATAAGATTTAATATATCTTTTAATTTGTTTGAATCTATCTGCCCTGGAGCACTTGCATTGCCAACTGTTCCAAAGGTAATTGCTGAACTGGTAAACGAACCACTGATGCGACTGATAAGTCCTGTTTGACCCATTGAAATGGTAACAACCGGCTTGCCATTTACTTTATCCTCGGCATCAACTGTTGCAGATAGTAAAGTAATAACATCGCCTTTGCACTGAGGCATTACAGCAATCTTTAAAATATCGGCCCCTATTTCATCCATTTTCACAAGTCTAGAAATTATTTCATCATGAGCCGGAGTTTGATTAAAATCGTGATTTGAAGCAACCACTTTTGTATTATTATCATGAGCTGTAGTGATGATGTTTTTGATATCAGCATCTTTGAAAAACACTTCCACATCAATCAAGTCTATATACTCTAAAGTGCTGGCAAAGTTAAGAAGAGTGGTATAGCTGTTGCCTTCTATTTCCTTTTGACCACCTTCGTCTTTGGTTCTAAAAGTAAATAAGATAGGAGCATCATCGAGAACATCTCTAAGACCAGCAGCTGCTTTTTTTACCTTATACTGATCAAATACTTCTTCAAAGAAATCCACGCGCCATTCTACAATATCAAAAGCTTCATTTTTAATTCTTTTGGCGGCATCAATTATTTCATCATAAGTAGTTCCTACAATAGGAACACAAATCTTTGGAATGCCTTCCCCGATTTTTATATTTCTAACCTCAAAACTCATGTTAATTCTCCTGTTTTTTTATATGATAGCAGATTTATTATTTCAATCAACTTAAATATTTGATAGGATAATGATATTTAGAATATAAGTTAGGAGCAGGGGTCATGGATAACATTTTTCTTATTGGTTTTATGGGCACAGGCAAGTCTACAATTGCTAAGGGTTTAAGCGCAGCTTATCACCTGAAAGTGGTTGAAATGGATGAGCTTATTGAAAAGCGACAGGGCATGAGTATTTCTGACATCTTTGCAAAGAAAGGTGAGGAATATTTTAGAAAGCTTGAGACTGAACTTTTGAAAGAAATTCAGCATGAGAAAAATGTAGTTGTGTCATGTGGTGGCGGAACTCCACTTAGAAGTGAAAACGTAAATGCGATGAAAGAAAATGGCAAGGTTGTTCTTCTAAATGCCACTCCAGAATCTATTTTTGAAAGAGTGAAAAATAATCATAACAGACCACTTCTAGAGAATAATAAAAATGTTGATTATATAAAAGATATGCTTGCTGGCCGCAAAGATAAATACTTTGCTGCAGCAGATATTATTATTGAAACTGATAACAAATCAAGAGAACAGATTTGTACTGAAATAGGCGAAAGCCTGGGGCTTATCTAAGAGGATAAGCTTCAGGCTTTCTGTTTTTATATACTACATATTCTTTAAATCCGCATTCTTCGAGTAAATCAGGAAGCTTTTCAAAATCTGCAGCCACATCGGTTGGAGTATGAGCATCAGCGCCAAGAGTAATAAGCTTGCCACCTAATTCGTGATATCTTTTTATAATAGAAGGAGCAGGATTTGGTCCAAGCATTCCTTTTCTTAAAGCGGCGGTGTTAATTTCAAGAGCTTTGTCTAATTGGATTATACGTTTTAAGATTGCATCTACTATTTCAGCATAAGGCTTGTGGGTATCATTTTTAATGGAAGGAGTCTTTACATATCTAAAGGCATAATCCAAATGTCCCAGTGAATCAAAATTCGTATATACGGTAATATTTTCCAAAATGCTTTCGTAATATCTTTTTAAAAGAGCGGTTTCAGAACCTCTTTCCCAAAAGCTATCAAAATAAGGATCCCACTTATCTACAAGATGGGTGCTGCCTATTACAAAGTCATATGGGTTTGCATTAACAATTTTATTGCACTGCTCAGCAACGTGAGGCTGAATTCCAACTTCGATTCCAGTTAGCACAGTGAAATTTTCATTTGATTCTTCCAAAGCTAGTTTGCGCTGAAGAGGATAGTAGTTTTCAATATCCAAATCGAAAAAACCAAACTGAGCCGGATAATCTAAATCAAGATGATCAGTAAAGGTCATGCCGGCTAATCCTTTGACTTTTGCGGCCTTAATCATGGATATTGGCTCAGCGTCAGAATCCCCTGAAAAATTGCTGTGCATGTGATTGTCCCAAAGCATTTTTTATGTCCTCCTTGGTTTGTTATTAAAATTTTAGCACACTGTTAAAATATTAACTAGATTTTATCTGACAATGCACTTATAATAATCGTAAATTTGTCAAAAAGATAATTGACAGTTATGAGAGGGTGTTTAGATGATTAAAAAGAACGGATTCTATATAATCAATATAATTATTATAATTTTTGTGCTACTGGTATATGGCACCTTTCAACTCAGTGAACTATCTTACTATAAAGAAATGGCAATAGATCAGGCAAGAAA
This sequence comes from Pseudobutyrivibrio sp., assembly GCA_024681435.1. Taxonomy (GTDB): domain Bacteria; phylum Bacillota; class Clostridia; order Lachnospirales; family Lachnospiraceae; genus Pseudobutyrivibrio. The sequence goes on from JAILAV010000128.1 coordinate 15,373, forward strand.
CGATTGCCGATTGACGGCTTTAGATATTAATTCCAATCTTTCAGAAATGGTATCAGAGCAAATCGTCGTATCACAGATGATGGCCAATGATAGATTTATCAGACAGTGGGTGCAGGACGAGACAGGTGAGACAAATGGTCCTAAGGTATTCCAGCTGACAGATTACTTAAATAACTATAAATATGAATATGGTTTCAGCGACATTTTCTTTGTATCCCATAGTACAAAAAACTTCTATTATGATGGAGGTTTTAATAAAGAAATAAATTCCAAAAATGAATATGATTCCTGGTATTGGAATTTCTTGAAAAAGATGGAGCAGTCAGATGCTCAGGTTGACAAGGATGAATTAAACGATGGAAGAGTCAGCCTATATGTGAACTGTCTTGTTCAAGACCAGGGATTTCACACCTTGGGAGTAATTGGCGTTGCCAGCAATTTAGATGATTATTTAAGAAAGATTGCTGATTACGAAGAAGAATATGATGTAAAGATTTGCTTGGTAGAAGTGGGCTTAAAATCTAATTCTTTTGACGAGGATTTTGGCTATTATCATAAACCAGTATCTGCGGCAGAGTTAATGAATCTTAGCGTTAATCAGGTGACTAAGCCTTTATCTGTTGGTGAAAATTATGATATTTATGAAAATGATATTTGCACTAATATAATTTACAACCCAGATTTAAAATGGAATATTGTGGTTCAAAAGGATGTTTCCAAAACAATTAAATCTATTTTATGGCGCAGTTATCAAAGAAGCATAGGGGTACTCATATTTGTTATCTTCTATATAATAATAACCTTTACTCTTATGAAGCGTCTTAATGCAATTGGTAGAGCAGCAGAAAATACCGATGAATTAACAGGTCTTTACAACAATAAAATATTCAAAGAGTTATATGAGAAAAAGTACAGGCATATAAACTCTAAGGATGAAGCCTGCACACTATTCATGGTGGATGTGGATAACTTCAAAGAGTTTAATGACAACTATGGCCATTTATATGGAAATTCCATTATAAAGTTGGTGGCATCAGGACTGAAAGAAATGGTTGAAAATAAAGGTCTTGTGGCTCGCTGGGGTGGAGATGAATTTATAGGTGTTATGACAGCTTCAGAAGAGGAGACAAAACTCGCTTTGGAAGAGCTTATGGATGAGCTTAAAAAAGCAGATACCAATAGACTTGTTACACTTAGTTGTGGACTTGTGAAACTAGACAAGAATTTCAACATGGAAATGAATTTGAATATGGCTGATAAAGCCCTTTATAAATCTAAATCTAACGGCAAAGGATGCTGTTCTATCTACGAACATTGAGAAAAATTTAACAATATTTCAAATAAGGGTTGAATTATAGCTAAACTTTGTATAAAATGAAGTGCATAAGGGCGCTTAAGGCCCTGAAAAATTTTAAAAGAATCTTTAGGAGGATTTAAAAAATGGCAGTAAGAGTAGCAATCAACGGTTTTGGCCGTATCGGACGTCTTGCATTCCGTCAGATGTTCGGCGCAGAAGGTTACGAAGTAGTAGCAATCAACGACTTAACTAGCCCAAAGATGTTAGCACATCTTTTAAAGTATGATTCATCACAGGGAAAGTACGAGCATGCAGATCAGGTTTCTTCAACAGATGATTCAATCATCGTTTGTGGTAAGGAAATCAAGATTTATGCATTCCCAGATGCAAACAATTGCCCATGGGGCGACCTTAAGGTAGACGTAGTTCTTGAGTGTTCAGGATTCTACACATCTAAGGAAAAGGCACAGGCTCACATCAATGCAGGTGCTAGAAAGGTTGTTATCTCTGCTCCAGCAGGAAACGATCTTCCTACAATCGTTTACAATACAAACCATGAGACACTTAAGGCTTCTGATAACATCATTTCAGCAGCTTCTTGTACAACAAACTGCTTAGCTCCTATGGCTGATGCACTTAACAAGTACGCTCCAATCCAGTCTGGTATCATGGTAACAATCCACGCTTACACAGGTGATCAGATGACACTTGATGGCCCACAGAGAAAGGGTGATCTTCGTCGTTCACGTGCAGCAGCAGTTAACATCGTTCCT
>JAILAV010000152.1 GCA_024681435.1 Pseudobutyrivibrio sp.
AAGAAGGCCAAGAAAATGAGCGTCTTTCTTCTATTAGGAATATTATGGAGAATTTGAAGTTAACAGCTGATGAAGCTATGGATGCTCTTAAGATACCTGCTGGTGAACGAAAAAAATATATGACTATGCTTTAATTTCGCAAAATGTTGTCTGAATAAAAAAGCTTGTATATAATGGATGATAATAGATATATACAGGGAAATAGTAATGGGAAATATATGCGATATTAGATTTTTAGGAAAGAAGGAAGAACAGTCATGTTATGTTGAAAACATGACTGTTTTTTACGTGATAAAGGGAAAGGCATCTTTTAAGAAAAAAGATGGTGAAAAAGTAGAGCTTCAAGAAGAGGACATTATTGCAATTAATCCACCAGAGCAGGTAAAACTATGCACTCAGGGAAGCATAGTTGCAGCTATAGAGTTTCATCGAGAAGAAATATATAGATTGCTCAAGGGAAGGATTAGAACTGTAGATTGCTGTAGTGTAAATGTCAGAAATGGTTCATTTAACCAAATTAGAGACAAAATCAAATCTCTGTTAAGTGCCAAGTTTAATGATGATTTTGGAGATGTTGTTTTTGAAAAGACCAGTTTCGAACTTCTTATAATTTTATTTAGTGAGTACTCAAAAGAGGAAGCTGTAGGGGATAGAAAAGCTGAAGTTCTTGGATGGATAGAGAATTCATATAAGGAATCAATTACGCTAGAGAGTGCTGCTGAGCAATTTCATTTAACACCGCAGTACTTTAGTAGCTGGTTTACAGAAACTTTTGGGATATCTTTTTTGAAGTACTTGTCGCAGGTGAGATGCCGAAATGCACAGCGGGCACTTATAACTGGAAATGAAACGATATTAAAAATTGCGTTAGATAATGGTTTTCCAAATTCTACAAGTTTTTCAAATTCTTTCTCATCAATTTATGGATGCTCACCTGTTGAATATAGAAAAAAATACACGACTGCAACTGATGAAGAAGATATTAGCCGTGAAGAAATGGAAGAGTATATTGAATCCACAAAGGAATATGGAAATGCAGTGGATGAAATACATGTTGATTGCAGTGATTACACAAGGCTTCTAAATCCATACTGGAAAAGGTTATGTAATGTTTCTGGAATGAATGGCCTGGCTGACTATGAAATACAAAATCAGTTAACGGAGCTTCAAAAAGGTATTTCTTTTGATTATGTTAGGGTGGCTATTGAATCATTCCGTAATTATGAGGAGACTGGTTTCTACAAAGAAGATAGAGCGATAGAGTATTTGCTTGAAACAGGAATGAAAGTAATCTTTACAATAGACTATCGAGAATGCAAGCATGAAAAAGAATTCTATAATCGTATATACGAATTCTCTAGACATATTATTCATCGATATGGATTTCGTTGCATAATGATTGAATTGGTCTATGACACAATCTACACCAAGAAAAAAGCTGAGGAATATAAACATTATATTGATGGCATTAGAAAAGTTATAAGGGAACTAAATGTCGAATGTAAGCTATATGGCCCATGCCTTCTTATCAATAGGGATGGTAGTAATTTAAAATCATTTTTAAATGTATGCGCTGATATCGATGCGATAACAATAAACTGTGCTCCGTTTGAGATAACAGACAATGATAATATCGTTGTTCGAAGAGTGACAGATTCTGATTTTATGCTCCATCAATATGAGCTTGCTAGTGAGATTGTAAAATCCAATGGTTTATCAATTCCAATACTCATTACGAGATGGAAAAATAGCTTTACGGGATTTGATGTGTTAAATGATTCTAGTTGGGCGGCTGCGCACATTGTTAGAAGTGCATTTAAAGGATATGGTATTCTTTCGTCGTTGCCTCTGGATGACCCACTAGATTTACTTCAGGTTGACTCATCCAAACAGAAATTATTCTATGGTGCATCTGGACTTATGACCGTGGGTAAATTAAGAAAACCATCTTTTTATGCGTATCAGTTTTTGTCTCATTTAGATGAAAGATACCTATATCATAATGAACATATGATGGTTACCGGAACGGGAGGAGACTATTTCCAAATTCTTTTGCAAAATTGTTCTCAGCTTTCCTATAGATATTACATGGATAATCAAACTGATAAAGAGCAAATACCAGATGATTATTTTGAGAACAAAAATCGTTACGAAATAAAACTATTGCTAGAAGGATTGCCAAATGGAAAGTGGTTTGTTAAGTCGCGAATTATAAATGAGACAGAGGGAAATGTTTATAATTCATGGCTATCAATGAATTATGAAGACATGTCTTTCTGGGGTAAAGATGAGATGAAGATGCTTGAAGCATCAAGCTTTCCTAGGATGGAAGGAATGATTCTTGAGACTACCAATGGCATTCTTGAATTACCAATTACCATGGAAGCAAATGAAATTAGACACCTTCATCTGATTCCGATTCGATAATGAATATTAATATTTAAATAGTGATTATTAAGATATTGTATGAATTGTAATTGAGTGTTGGCTTCTATCTTAATAATCACTATTAATTTTTGCTAAAAATGAGAAAGAGAAGACGAATCTTTTTTGCCATAATAAGTTCATAAGTTAAGGCGAGAATAAGGAGGAACACAAAATGACAATTAAGGAACGTGCTGCAAAAATAGTTGAATTAGTCGGCGGTGCAGATAATGTTGAAAACTTAACACATTGTGTTACAAGATTACGTTTTGTTCTCAAGGACAATTCAAAAGCAAATTTAGATGAACTTGGAAAAATAGATGGGGTGCTTAAAGCATTTGAATCTGGTGGACAGACTCAAGTTGTAATTGGACCTGGCGTTACAGAATTATTTGAGGTGACACTCCCACTTGTAGGAAATATTAGCGCTGCAAAGAATAATAATCAGACAGCAGAAGGTGATTCAAATCCAAAAGGAATTAAGGCGGTATTTAAGGCTGCATTAGATACACTTATCGCTTGCTTTATTCCTGCAATTCCTGTAATTGCCGGTTCAGGTATGATAAAGGTTATAGTTGTTTTACTTCAGACGGTTGGAGTTTTTGGGGATGGCTCAACTACAGCGTCAGTGCTTAATGCTATGGGTGATGGAGTATTTTATTTCCTTCCATTTTTCGTAGCATATAATGCTGCTAAGAAGATGGATGTAGATGTGTTACTCTCAATGGTTATTGCTGCTATTGTACTTCACCCAAATCTCAGCGCTTTAGGTGATGCTGGTACAACTATTTCTTTTATTGGAATGCCAATGAGAATTGTAGAATATAGTACACAGGCGTTACCTCTAATATTTGCTGTTTGGCTCTTGAAATATGTTGATAAATTTACAAAGAAGTACACACCAGACATTATTAAGGTATTCTTTAGACCAATGGTAGATATTCTTGTAGTTGCATCAATTACATTACTTATCATTGGACCTATTACTGGATATATTGGCGATTTATTTATGGCATTCTGTACATTGATGAATACATGGGGATGGATTGCAGTAGGTATTAATGCAGCATTATTCCCTATTATGGTTCTCACAGGTACTCATAATGCAACTATTCCTTTATTAGTTCAGATGTTTGCAACACAGGGATTTGATACTATTTTCCTTCCATCTGGTATGGCTGCAAATATTGGTCAGGCTGGTGCTGCAGCCGCAGTAGCTCTAAAGACAAAGAATAAAAAACTAAAGGCTACAGCAGGTTCAGCTACTGCATCTGCACTTTTAGGTATTACAGAACCTGCACTTTATGGTGTTAACTTAAGATTAAAGAAACCACTTATTGCTGTATTAGTGGGCGCTGTGATTTCAGGATGTATTCTTGGAATGGCAAAAATTACTGCACCTACATTTATTACACCATCACTTTTAACAGCCGCAGTATTTTTCCAGAAGTGTCCAAGTATACTATTTGGAATTCTGGCAATTGTTTCTACATTCGTTATTCCGTTTGTATTAACACTCATTCTAGGATTTGATGATCCAA
>JAILAV010000186.1 GCA_024681435.1 Pseudobutyrivibrio sp.
TGGTGTTGATGTTACATCAGAAATTGCTGACAAATACAATGTACCAATCGGTGTATATGTAAACAGAGTAGTTGAAGGTTCTGGTGCTGAGGCTGCAGGCCTTCAGGAAAAAGATGTTATTACAGCATTTAATGGACGTTCTGTTACATCAATGAACACTCTTAACAACATCATGAAGTACATTCCAGCCGGCACCGAAGTTGAGGTTACAGTTGCAAAGGCAAGTAAACACTACGAAGAAGAAACTGTAAAGGTAACCCTCACACATCGTATGGGCGAAGTACAATAAACATAAAGTAAATTAATATATAGCAGCTTAGAACATTTTTCTAAGCTGCTATTTTGTTGTTGGTGAATGCAAACTGCACCTAAAAAAGCATTATTACTTGAATTGGGTGTAGTTTTTGTAGAGTGATGAAATTAAGAATAGATAAAACTACACCTATATCGTGATTTTATCCCCAGTGGGTGTAGTTTTTGATAAAGAACTATGATAAAAGAAGAAAATTATTAAAAAAACTACATCCAACAGAACTATTTATAATGATTTGGGTGTAGTTTATGTCATCTCTATGATAAAATAACAACTATTGAATTAGAGAGGCTATATAGTAATGAATAAGAAAAAGATAATTTTAGGAATATTGATTGTGCTATGGTTGTGCATTATATGGGGGCACAGTATGCAGCCAGCAGTGGTTTCAGAGCAGGAAAGTGGTAAGCTTTTAGCTATACTTGGCAAAATTTTTCCAGCACTATTAAATACAGATTTGGGAATGTTTATTGTAAGAAAGGCAGCACATTTCACTGAGTATTTGATTCTTGGAATTCTGCTTGGATCTTATTTTTCTATGATAGAAAGAGGTGCTTTGCAGAGATTTATTACACCTACATTCACAGGACTAGCTATAGCATTTATAGATGAGACAATCCAACTATTTGTAGAGGGTCGTTCCGGTGAAATCAGAGATATGTGGATAGATTTTGGCGGAGTTGCTCTTGGAGTATTGATTACACTTGCAATAATAAATAATAAAGGACGTGGAAGACGCTCTTATTAATAGATATATTTCTATCTAACAATGTTTGATTATGATAAAATAAATTTATAAATCAAAACTACAATACAGGAGGCTCACATGGGAAAGAAGAGAATAGTTATTGCACTTGGTCATGATGCACTTGGTACCACAGTGTTAGAACAGTGGAATGCAACAAAGCGCACAGCAGTGGCTGTTGCAGAGTTTATCAAGCAGGATTATCAGGTTGTTATTACACATAGTAATGGACCTCAGGTTGGAATGATTCACACAGCATTATCTGAGTTCTATCATAATCATCCTGACTACACTCCTACACCAATGTCAGTTTGTTCGGCAATGAGTCAGGGTTACATTGGCTACGATTTGCAGCAGGCTATTCGCTCAGAATTAGTTGGCAGAGGTATTTACAAGCCGGTTTCAACTATTCTTACACAGGTTACTGTGGACCCATATGATGAGGCATTTTATAAACCAACCAAAATAATCGGAAGAGTTATGACAGCTGAAGAGGCTGAGCAGGAAGAGCACAAAGGCAACCACACAGTTGAAGTTGAGAGTGGCTACCGTAGAATTGTGGCCGCACCAAAGCCAATGGAGATTGTGGAGATAGACGCGATTAAGGCATTATGCGAAGCTGACCAGGTTGTTATTGCCTGCGGAGGCGGTGGTATTCCAGTACTTACACAGGATAACAAGCTCAAGGGCGCATCTGCAGTAGTAGAAAAGGATACAGCAGCAGGACTTCTTGCAACAGAGCTTGATGCAGATATGCTTGTAATTCTTACATCAGTTTCAAAAGTATGCAAGAACTTTGGAAAGGCTGATGAGGAGCCATTAGATTACATCTCGGTTGCTGATGCAAAGAAGATGTTAGAGGCAGGAGAATTTGGAGCAACAGATATGGCACCAAAGATTCAGGCAGCTATCGATTATATCGGAGATTCAGCAATCAGAAAAGTTCTTATCACAAAGCTTTCAGATGCAGGAAATGCAGTAGGCGGTCAGACAGGAACAATGATTGGAAAATAATAGAATTTACAGGAAGGATGTCATTTCGGTGATGTCCTTCTTTTTTTAAAAAATCCATGTAAAACTTGAGTTAGTCTATTGAAACTTGAGTCAAAATGTGATACATTATGTTAGGCCGTTAGAAAAGGCTAACAAAGATTATTCAAATATAACTATAATTTGAGTTCTTTGTCGGTTTTTTCTGATAATTTTTACATGTAAAAGGAAGAAAATATGATGCCATTAGTAGTTGCGCCAACAGGCGTGGAGCAGATGATTAAGCGAATCGGTGGTTCCGAAGAAGTGAAGCGTCATTTGCAGGAATTGGGATTTGTACCTGGCGGGTACATCACAGTTGTAAACGAGATTGGAGGCAATCTCATAGTTAATGTTAAAGAATCTAGAGTAGCGGTAGATAAATCACTAGCTCAAAAGATTTTTGTCTAACATGAACGCATTAAACAAAATGTAAAGGAGAGAAAATCTATGAAAACACTTCGAGACGTAAATGTTGGCGAAACAGTTACAGTCGCAAAGATTAGCGGTGAAGGCGCTGTTAAGCGCAGAATCATGGATATGGGTATCACAAAGGGTGTAGAAATCTATGTAAGAAAAATTGCACCATTAGGAGATCCTGTAGAAATTACTGTTAGAGGATATGAACTTTCAGTACGAAAGGCTGATGCTGAAATGATTCTTATAAAGGAGGACTAGAATAATGGGAATTCGTATTGCACTTGCAGGTAATCCAAACTGTGGTAAAACAACATTATTCAACGCTCTTACAGGTTCAAACCAGTTTGTAGGTAACTGGCCAGGTGTTACTGTAGAGTATAAAGAGGGAAAATATAAAGGAGATAAGGAAGTTACAATCGTTGACCTTCCAGGTATTTACTCTCTTTCACCATATACATTAGAGGAGGTTGTATCACGTAATTATCTTATCGATGAGAAGCCAGAAGCAATCATCAATGTAATCGATGGTACAAACCTTGAAAGAAACCTTTACCTCACAACTCAGGTTGTTGAGCTTGGTATTCCAGTAGTTATCGCTATCAACATGATGGATGTTGTTGAAAAGAACGGCGATAAGATTAATACAAAGAAGCTTTCAGAGGAGATAGGCGTTCCTGTAATCGAGATTTCTGCTCTTAAAAATAGAGGTTTAAAGGAAATCGTTGATGCGGCTGTAAAGGCAGCGAAGGAAGCAAAGCCACAGTCTCCTAAACATAGATTTGACGGCTCTGTTGAGCATGCACTTGCTCACATTGAGGAGCTTTGTTTACATAACATCGATGACGAAAATGTTCAGAGATGGTATTCAATCAAGCTTTTTGAAAGAGATGAGAAAATCCAGGAGAAGCTTGGTCTATCAGAAGATGTTATCGCTCATATCGAAAATGATAT
>JAILAV010000194.1 GCA_024681435.1 Pseudobutyrivibrio sp.
TAGAAGCTTATAAGATAGCTAGTTTTGAATTGGTTGACATTCCATTAATAGAATATGTTGCATCTAAGGGGAAACCTATGATTATTTCAACAGGCATGGGTTCATTGGAGGAGATTCAAGATGCAATAGACGCATGCCACCGGATGGGAAACGAACAAATCGTATTATTGAAATGCTGTAGCGAGTATCCAGCACCATGGGCGGATATGCATTTAGGAAATATTCCAGATATGGCAAAACGATTCGGTGTTCCGATTGGATTATCAGATCATAGTGAAGGTAGCTTGGGGGCTGTGGTTGGCGTGACTCTTGGAGCGTGTGTTGTTGAAAAGCATGTGATGCTTGAAGGTGTGGAAAGTGCAGATAGCAAATTTAGCATGACTATGGAAGAGTTTGCAAAGATGGTCAGTGATGTTAGAAATGCTAAGCTTATAGCAAATGGTCCAGATTATAATTTGACTGATGGTGAAATAAAATCTACTGTTTTTCGTAGAAGTGTTTTTGCAGTAAAAGACATTAAATACGGTGAAGAATTTACTACTAAAAATACAGCAGTAATAAGACCGAGCAACGGTATTAAGCCGAAGTATTATAAGGAATTAATTGGTAAGAAAGCTAATAGAGATATAGAAGCTGGTACACCGATTCTTATGGAGGACTTTTAAGATTGCAACAAAGAAAAAATGATTTCTATCTACGACAGGCAAATAGTGAAGATATGATGTTGCTTTTTGACTGGGTCAACGAAAAAACAGTTCGAGAAAATTCATTTTCTACTGATATGATAAGTATAGACAAGCATAAGGAATGGTTCCAGAAATCCCTTCAAAACAAAGATAGATTTATTTACATATTAATGAAAGATGATTTGCCTCTTGGTCAGATAAGATTTGATGTAAGTGATGAAGAGGCGGAAATCGATTATAGTATCGATAAAGCATATAGAAATAAAGGAATTGGGAATATAATTATTTCATTAGGAATAGAGCGAATTACAAAAGATTGTAATCGAGTAAAGACAATAGTGGCAAAAGTAAAAGGGACAAATGCATATTCACAAAAATGTTTTATAAGAAATGGATTTGAAGAATATGGAAAGATATCTGATAGCGACTACGAAATCGTGGAATATAGAAAAAGCTAAAAAGTTAGAAGAACAAAGTGAGGATAGAATTTTCATAATCAATGATAAGGAAGAATTGAATTTAGAGTATTTAAATACGATAAAGCCTAAATATATATTTTTCCCTCACTGGTCATGGATAATTCCGAAAGAGGTGTATGAAAACTACGAGTGCATTGTTTTTCATATGACAGATTTACCATTTGGTAGAGGTGGAAGCCCTCTTCAAAACTTGTTAGTTCGAGGTATTTACAAGACTAAAGTTTCTGCACTGAGAGTTTGTAAAGGGATTGATGAAGGAGATATATATTTAAAAAAGCCAATTGATATTTCTGAAGGAAGTGCTGAGGAAATATTTACTCGAATATCTAGTATTATTTTTGATGAAATGATTCCTGAAATTGTTTCCAAGGAACTAAAACCTATTCCGCAGGAAGGAGAAGTAGTTACTTTTTCTAGACGCAAGCCAGAACAAAGCTTGATACCTGATGGATTAAATCAAAGACAATTATACGATTATATTAGAATGTTGGATGGTGAGGGATATCCAAAAGCGTTTACTATAATTGGTAATGGTCGAATGGAATATAGTAATGCAAGAATAATTAATGGGAAACTATTTGCAGATGTTGAATATATAGAGGGGTAAAGATGAGAAAAGTTTTAGTTTTTGCTGCTCATCCAGATGATGAATTATTAGGATTGGGTGGTACAATTAGGCGGATTGTTAACGAAGGTGTTGAGGCTAGAGCTGTAATTATGGCCGAGGGTATTACATCTAGAGCATCTACTAGAGAAGAAGCAGATAAAAATGAATTAGAAAAATTGCAGGAAGATGCTAAACATGCTTCTGATATAATTGGGTACAGTAGTATAGATTTCTGCGGCTTACCAGATAATAGAATGGATGGATTGGATTTATTATCTGTAATAAAAATAGTTTCTGGTTATGTCGAAAAATATAAGCCAGATACAATATTCACTCATCACCATGGAGATTTGAATATTGATCATCGAATAACATGTGAGGCTGTCTTAACGGCGTGTAGGCCAGTTGGAAACTATGGCGTTAAAAGGATATATGCATTTGAGACACCTAGCAGTACAGAATGGAATTACAATTAT
>JAILAV010000201.1 GCA_024681435.1 Pseudobutyrivibrio sp.
TTTTTCCATTTATCTTTGGACACTTAGATTATGTGTGTTTAGGATGAAAATAATTGTGGTTACAGCATGAGGTTTTTTAATGATTATGATTAGCCGCTCTATGCACTCACATATCCCTTTTGTCACTTATTCTGGCGTATACATGTATGCACCGAATGGCGTATTCTTTCATACACATTCCTGTGCGTACATGTATGCACTCATTGATGTATTCATGCGTACACCTTGCGGCGTTATCATTTATGCGCTATATGGCGCAACGATATATACTCCATCTCGTGTTATTATGTGTGCACATTTTCTTCACTTATCAGAGGTTTCTCTTCATCATCCCATGATACTCCTCATTCAATATCGATGAACTGCAAGAGCGTATATCAGAGCTCATTTGCCGTCGCAGGGACTTTTTAAGGGGATTGCTCACGCTGCTGGTCGCCTTTTTCTTGCAACTATCGATACACCTATTAGCGATTGTCGCAAAATCCCCGTTTTAAATCAGTTGATTTATGCTGATAATTACGATTAACCCACGTATTTAAGCCATTGCATGATTGCAGGATTGTCTATAGCCAATCTTGATTTTATATGTTGTTTATATTTGACCCTGTGTAATGACTTATTGGAGGTCCTATCGGATTGATTTATAGGTCTATTTGCATCGGAATATGGACTATTTAGGCTGATCTTAGTGCTTTTAAAGTGATATTGGGGCTTTTTTGCAAGATTGGCTATAGACAATCCTGCAAGCACGGATTTCGTTTGAATTTATTTCAATTTCAAAATCACATAATCTCTTTATCCGAAGAATAATGGAAATCAATGTAAGTAAGGAGATAACTAATAAGAAATGAAAGATGAAACAAGAGCATTTAAAGCAAAGCAACTAAGATACAAAAGACCTATCTCAAGGGATCTTAACCTTGAACGGATAAGGAGCGACCTTTGGGAAATGCTCGAAGCATGCGGAGATGTCCATTGGTACGATGACGATGATTCATTGGTGGCTGCTCTTAATGGTGACGAGGATGATGCTTATGAGTTCAAAATGTCATTTTGCGATCTTGAGGCGGAGCTGGAAAGATTCAGATATGATTTAGAGCAGGAATATGTGACAGCATATTTTGATTTATTATTCCCTGCTGTTGGAGCAGATTATGCCGGTGGGTATCTTGGTTATGATGCCTCTGAGGAAGATTATTTTGGATTAGAGCCATACGAATATGCCTTTGCTGAGTCGGAGGCATCAAAGAAAATGATGTCTCTGACAAAAAAGGAGCTGCTTGAAGCTGTAGGTTCATGCTTAAAGGTTGTTCATCAATACATAGCAATCAAATACAGATATGATTGTCTTGATGCGGCGATTGAGACCTTGAGAGCAGAAAACCTTTCAAAAATCAAACTTGTAAAAGGCATTGAGGAGGCTTATGCCAGAGCACAAGAAAGCTCTTATCAATTTCAAGTATCTAACAAAGACGTTGCGGACTTGGATAGAATGTTGTCTAACGTACCGCAGGTATATTGGGTCCAGTGAGACAAAAAGAGTACTAAGAGATATCTTTATATAAGGTAAGCTCCTAGTACTCTTTTTTTGATTATTCGGTTGTAAATTTATTTGAAGTGATGTTGGAGCTTCCGGTTATTTCAGAGTTCGGAGTTTCATTTCCTCCGGATCCGCCACCAGAACCGTTACCATTTTCATTGTTGTTTATATCAACATCCCAGTTGGCAGAGATCACAAGATCTCCAATAGAACCTTGTGGAATTATATAAGTGTGTTTTCTTTGGGCATTGTTCCAATCAGACCAGCCTTTAAATACTTTTCCGCTGTATGTTGGATTAGCCAAAGTGATGGTTGGTGTTTCTATGGTATACGTCTTAGGGTAGTCATATGCTGCTGGAGTTCCACTGTAGAAGTTATACATGATGTAATAAGTTATCGGAGTCCACTTGGCATGCAGCGTCTTATTTCCCACACTGCCCTTTGTGATAGAACTGATTTCCGAAGTGAGGGCTTCATCAGTGTACCATCCATTGAAATCATACCCTTTTCTCGTAGGAGCTTTAAAGGTAATTGAGTCTTCTACCGTGTATACCGATGGATTCCCTGCATCGTTAGTTCCACCATTTAGCTTGTAATATATTTTAAATATGC
>JAILAV010000023.1 GCA_024681435.1 Pseudobutyrivibrio sp.
TAATTTGGCTATTGTAATATCTACTACGGTGCCACATAATCTGAACGCTTTGATTGAATCGTAGTTCCAATATCTGTCTCATACTCTGAACGCTTCGATTGAACCTCAGTCCAAATATCTGCTACATATGCCCCTTTAAAAAAATCAATCTGAAACACACACATCCTATATAAATCTACTGGCATATGTAGCAGATATTTGGACTGAGGTTCAATCGAAGCGTTCAGATTATGAGACAGATATTGGAACTACGATTCAATCAAAGCGTTCAGATTATGTGGCACCGTAGTAGATATTACAATAGCCAAATTAGAAGCTTATATGGAGTTAGAGAAAAGAACACTTGCTAAAAGTGTTTAGAACAGGTTGTTATACATTGGGAAACAGCCTGTTTTTTATTAAATAAATATATTTTGGGTATTGTAATAATACTTGCGGAGTATTACAATGAAACATATATAAAATTGTTATGTCCTAAGGGACGGAAAGGAGAAACGTTATGGAAACAAATGCAGGCTTAGGAGGATTAATTGGCTTTAGCTATGCTGAGGCCGACAATGGAGTTCAATCACTTCATAAGCACAAAAAGGATTTGGAGGACTTTATTTCTCATTTAGAGAATTTAAAGGTTCAGAATCTTGAAGAGTGGAATGGTGATGAGGAGCTTATGTACCAGCAGCTCATGACAGATGCTAAAAAGGGATTGGAAAAAATCAATAATAATATTATGAAGATGACTTCATGGATTAATCTTGCATCTGCAAGTCACAAGCAGAATGAGAATTCAAACACAGGCTTATTTGCTAGAGCTTATGAATCAGCAAGCGTTTAAAAAGAAGGGGGAACTATTATGGCAGTTTTAGAGTACATGATGAACACAGATGCAGTTTCATCAAAAGGTAAGCAGTTAGAGGATCTTGGTGTACAGTTACAGAATCTACAGAAGAGCTGTGATGCTACAATCGAGACATTAGCAGCACAGGGTATGCTTGGTAGAGTTAAGGATAAGATGGCTTCAGTTTATGAAGCAGTACAGCCTAGCATGACTAAGCAGATGGATCGTATCGATGCACTTGGAATGGCAGTACAGAAGTCTGCAGCAAATACAGCAGCAATGGCAGACAATGTTGCAAACAGCCTTACAAATGCATAGTAGCTGAGTTATTGATTAATCTGGCAGGGCGAAAGCCCTGTCAGAGGATTTGAAAAAGGAAGAATAACTATTCAAGATTTGTAGTAAAAAATAATTAATCGCACATTAGGAGAGGTATAAATTATGGAATACATTTTATATTTATTAGCTAAGGCATTAGGAGCAAATATAATTTTAATATTTCTGGCTGTTGTAGCAGTTTATGTAGCAAAAGAAAGCAAGATTGCAGCTTTTATTGTTATGGGTATTGCAGCATTTATTTATGGGGGTTCTTTTGCAGGAAATCTAGAGAGTGGACATGTAGATATTATTCCGTACGCGGTTTCTATTTTTATTTTTGTAGTTTCAATATTACTTATTCTTTCTAAGAAAAAAGTAAACATTAAAAATGACAGGTAGAAAATTATTAAAAATATAAAGAATGTAACCAGTCACGGAAATGGAAATATGAGAGTTATGAAAAATAAGTTTATCGCAATTTTATTAGTTGGATTGCTACTATGCGGATGTGGGACAGCAGAGGTGGAACAGAAAGAGTTAGAGAAAGAGCAAAGCCCAGAAGAGGAGTTAGTTGAGTTATTAGATATAAAAAGATATGAATATCCAAATGAATTTGAGGTTAATCTTAATTTAGAATTGTTGCTAGAGAATATGGCTATTAATTATAAAAATTATAATGTGGATGTTGGTTTTGATGAAGAAATGCAATCCAGATTTGTTCATAATTTTTGCCAAAATTCTTGGAATTGCATTGATTATGTATATGACAGTTTGGAAAGAAGTAACGGAATTCTTCATAAGCCAGATGTGGAATATATCCAATATTCTCTCTCAGGAAAATATATTGAGTTTGACTCGTTAAAGGATGATGTTGAAATAGATGTAAATGATTGTTCAAGCGGATTTTTGTATGCTGAATTAAATTCATATGAAGTAATTTCTGATGATGAGAATATAGAGTTAAAAGCCGAATTTGAAATATCTGATAATAGTATTGAAGAAGCGGATATCAAATTGGTTAAAAATGAATATAGTTGTTTTGATGGCTATAGTGTTAAAAGTTTTAATGGTGTTATTGGCGACGAAGAAAGATTATTAGAAATAACAAGTTTTGATGAAGTAGATGCAAAACCAGAAGTAGATGATAAGTTAAGCAAATCAATAAAAATTTACAATGACGAAATTGAAGGTGAAATCTCAAATTTTGTAAATGGTAATACTGGCGATATAAAAGTAGATAGAATAAAAACAAGTGAAAGCAAAGTAGAATATATTTTTTCACAAGGTGATAAAGAGTTGTTTAGAACTCCACAGATTGAAAATTATAATTCTTTTGAATACATACAATTTTGCGATATCAATGCTGACAAGGTGCCAGAAATACTGGTGGCATCGTATGTTCAGAATAGCGCAGGCTACGAAGTAAAAGAATTCTATGTTTATAAAGAAAAAGATTCTTCGTGGAAAGAATTAGCTTCGTATAATTTAGATGCGGATGGACAGATTAAATCTTTGCTAGAAACAAGAATTGATATAGGTGATGCTGCATTAGATGTGGAATTATCTGAGAAGGGAATAGAAATAATAGCAAGTATTGGTAGCCGAGCTACTGACGATGATGGAGATTATTGGGAA
>JAILAV010000005.1 GCA_024681435.1 Pseudobutyrivibrio sp.
ATAATTATCATTACCATTTTGGATGTGTTCTGGGTTTATCTCAGTACCATCAGAAGCCTTTACAAAAGAAACATCAATTAAAGGTGTTTTTTCATTTGCGTCTCTATAATTTCCGCACTTTTTACATTCTTGATTTGAATGGCCCGGTGTAACTGTTTCATATACGCAGTTTTCCATCAATTCAAGATGTTGATGGCAAACAGAGCATTCTCCTACAACCATATGTTGCACATCATTATTATCTATAGCTTTGTACTCTCTTCCTTCCTCAGCCATAGTACACTCTACTGTGCTTTGAACAATTAACTCATGGCATTTTGTACACTCTTTACAGATTTTATGCTGTCCATTTCCTGCTGGAATAAACTGCTCTGTAGCACCTGTAAAATCATGCTCGCATTCCTGCTTTTGTTGACCTTCGCCTTCGTCGCCTAAAGTCACTATTGGCTGATTGCCATCTTCTATTTTCTTTTCTTCAATTATTTTTGCTGTGAATTCTTCACCAGAACCGGTGATTTCAAGATTATTAGAATCTAACTCTCCCCTAATATCCCCATTATCCCCGCTGTTCACAACTTCTCCCGTGTCTGACGTCCCCACGTCCTTTTCCACTTTAACGTCTACATCTTCTCCTGTATCCGTCTCTGTGTCTGCATACACTGCAGTGTTACTCATTAGCAACGTCGAAAGCATTGCCAACGCCACCAACCGTTTGATGGTGTGTATTTTGTCTTTCTTTTTCAAAACATTACTTCCCTTCTGTGATATTGTGTCTTCTAAGTCACACTTTTTTCACAAAATCCATTTTAGTCTCTTATCTAAAAAATTACAATAAAAAAGATGAGGTTTACGCGACAAACCTCATCTTTTTTTGTACTATTTCACAAACAATCAATCTTTATAGATTTTCATCTGCATATTTCTGAATATTGCTAGCATTTGCGTAGCGTTTTACATCGTCTCCGTTTACAACTACAAGGGTAGGAGCCTGCATAACTCCGTACTTTTTAGTCATATCTACCTGCTCTTCAGCATCGATAAGGATGTAATCCTCATCCTCTAAAATTTCCTTTGCTCTAGCGCAGTTTGGACATGTCTTTGTAGTGAACAGATACTTAACACCAGTAGTAGGCTCTTCTGATACGATTTCCACATTTACCTGTGGTGCCTCAGCTTTTGCTGCAGCCTCACCAGCTCGGCGGCATACGCTGCCTGCAATATCATAGAGCTTACGGTTCTTGTACTCCTGAGTCTTACCTTCGTTCCAGTTCTGAACTGGGCGATAGTATCCAGTGATACGGCTATATACCTCTGCTGCCTTGCCACAGTGTGGGCATGTGTAGTGCTCGCCAGAGATATAGCCATGATCCTTACATACTGAGTATGTAGGAGACAGTGTGTAGTAAGGTAATCTATAGTTTTCTGCAATCTTTCTAACAAGATTTGCAGCTGACTCCCATGTAGGAAGCTTTTCACCGATGAATGCATGGAATACAGTACCAGATGTGTAAAGTGTCTGGAGCTCATCCTGAACCTCAAGGGCATCAAAGATATCTGATGTGTATTCTACAGGCATGTGTGAGCTGTTTGTATAGAATGGTGTATCACCTTCCTTGCCAGCTGTGATGATATCTGGGAACTGCTCTCTATCATGCTTTGCAAAACGGTATGTAGTAGATTCTGCTGGTGTAGCCTCAAGGTTGTAAAGGTCACCGTACATCTCCTGATAATCAGAGAGACGCTCACGCATGTGGTTGAGAACATCCTTTGTAAACTGCTGCACTCTCTTATCTGTCATATCTGCGCGAATCCAGTTAGCATTAAGGCCTACCTCGTTCATACCGATAAGACCGATTGTAGAGAAGTGGTTGTTAAATGTACCAAGGTATCTCTTTGTGTAAGGGTAAAGTCCCTCGTCCAAAAGCTTTGTGATAACACCACGCTTAATCTTAAGTGAGCGTGCGCTGATATCCATAAGCTTATCTAATCTAGCATAAAAATCTGCCTCATCCTTTGCCTGATATGCAATACGAGGAAGATTGATTGTAACAACACCAACTGAGCCTGTACTCTCGCCTGAACCAAAGAATCCACCTGACTTCTTGCGAAGTTCACGAAGATCAAGACGAAGACGGCAGCACATAGAACGAACATCGCTTGGCTCCATATCTGAATTGATGTAATTGCTGAAATATGGAGTACCATACTTAGCTGTCATTTCGAATAATAGCCTGTTGTTTTCTGTATCAGACCAATCGAAATCTCTTGTAATTGAATATGTAGGAATTGGATACTGGAATCCACGGCCATTAGCATCACCCTCGATCATAATCTCAAGAAATGCCTTGTTTACCATATCCATTTCTTTCTTGCAGTCCTTATACTTGAAATCCTGGTCTTTACCACCAACGATAGCTGGAAGCTCTGCAAGGTCGTTTGGTACTGTCCAATCTAATGTGATATTAGAAAATGGAGCCTGTGTACCCCAACGAGATGGTGTGTTTACACCGTATATAAATGCCTCAAGGCACTTTTTAACTTCTTCATATGAAAGGTTATCAGCCTTAACAAAAGGTGCAAGGTATGTATCGAATGAAGAGAATGCCTGAGCGCCTGCCCACTCATTCTGCATGATACCAAGGAAGTTTACCATCTGGTTGCAAAGAACTGAAAGGTGCTTTGCTGGAGCAGATGTAATCTTTCCTGTGATTCCACCTAAGCCCTCCTGAATAAGCTGCTTAAGTGACCATCCTGCACAATAACCTGTAAGCATTGAAAGATCATGAATGTGGATATCAGCACGACGATGTGCATTTGCAATCTCCTCATCATAAATCTCTGAAAGCCAATAATTTGCAGTGATAGCACCGGAATTTGAAAGGATAAGACCACCTACAGAATAAGTAACTGTGGAATTCTCCTTTACACGCCAGTCCTCTACCTTTACATAGCTATCTACAACATTCTTATAATCAAGAACTGTAGACTTCATATTGCGCATCTTTTCGCGCTGTTTTCTATATAGAATGTATGCCTTGGCAACATCTGTATAACCAGTCTGTTCCAAAACGTTTTCAACAGAATCCTGAATATCCTCTACTGAAATTTTTCCTTCTTTGATTTTTGACTGGAAATCAGCTGATACTCTAAGTGACAATAAGCCGATAATGTCATCATTGTATTCCTTTCCAGTTGCTTCGAATGCCTTTGCAATTGCATCGTTAATCTTCCCTAAATTAAACTCTGCGACCTGTCCATCTCTTTTTACAACGTCAAACAAAACTTCTCACCAATTTTCCTTTCCCTAGTATCCATTATCTGTCAAAAAGGACTCCCCAAACCTTGTAACTTATGGTACTTTCGACTTGTTTATATGTTATCAAAATATAGGGTGCAATTCAATGAATAAAAACTATATATAGTGTTTTTCGTCATTATTACCTAAAATAGAATTTCAGTTTTGCATAATTTCTATGTAGAATTACGATTCAACACACACAATATTTGGTATTTAGACGCAAAATGGACACACTAGATTTAGTGTGTCCATTTTAGGATTTATTCTTATTTTATCGTGTCTGAAGGAAAATTAATTCCTTTGCAGCTGCTTCGTCATTACTATATGTCTCAAGATATTGTGTTAAAACCTCTTTAGCCTCTGAGTATCTATCCAGCTTTTCAAGGGCAGCGACCTGTCCCTTCATAAGGTCAGGCATATTGTCTATTGAATCTAAACTCAACCCTGCCTGATAATAGTTAAGAGCACTCTCATAATTGCCATTGGTCATCTCAATATCGCCAAGAGTTGCAAGAGCTTCACTGGTAACTTCATCAGATGATGCATACTCCTCAAGTAACGATTGAGCTGTGGCAAAATCCCCCTCATCTTGATATAGCTTAGCCAAATACAAGCGGGCTTCCACAACATCCTTATCAACTGCTGCCTTAAGATTTTCTCTAGCTTTATCAGTCTGACCTAAGATATAGTAAATTCTGCCTTTATAATATTTTGCATTGGCAGATTTATCAGAAACATCAAGTGCATTATTTAAATATACAAGTCCCTGATCAGTATATCCAAGAGAATCTAGATTCTCATATATTTCTATATATAATAGATAGTTCTTTTCATCTACAGATACAGCTTTATCATAATCAGTGATTGCCTCACCTACCTCACCTTCGCTGGCATATATGCTGCCTCTCAAAAAATAAGCCTCGTAATTATCTGGGTCATACTTCACAAGATATGAGTAGGTCTTAGCAGCATCATCGAACTGACCAGCAGAAAACTGGGCCGCAGCCTTATAGTAATTTATATCAATCTCTAAATCTGTAACTTTACCTATTGATTTTCCAAGAGCTTCATCAAACTTTTCAATAGCACCAGTGTAATCGCCGGCATCCATAGCAGCAATCCCCTCATCTCTAAGAGAAACTTCTGCCTGATTATATTTGCTACAACCAGCAAATAATAGTGCAAGGTTCAATGATAAGCCTAATAAGATTAATCTTTTCTTCATAAACTTATTTCCTTATTTTTCTTTACCCATTTACTTTAAAGCAAATGAAAGGAAATTACTATACTATATGTTATAATATAGAAAACTTTTTAAGGAGGGCTTTTACATTTGGACAGTTCCACGTTGATTAAATTGATTGTTCTATTTGTATTGCTTGCACTATCTGCTTTTTTCTCATCAGCAGAAACTGCACTTACCACTGTAAATAAAATTAAATTAAAAACCATGGCTGATGACGGCAATAAAAAAGCCGCCAGAGTTTTAAAGGTTGTATCCACACCAAAAAAGATGCTGTCAGCGATTTTAATAGGTAACAATATAGTAAACCTCTCTGCATCTTCTTTAGCAACAGCACTTGCCATTCAGATTTTCGGAAGTTTTGGAGCAGGAATTGCCACTGGTATCCTCACTTTATTGATTCTGATTTTCGGTGAGATTACACCAAAGTCAATTGCCACCATTAATTCAACAAAGCTGAGTCTGGTTTTTGCACCTTTCATCAGTGGCCTGATGTGGCTTCTTACTCCTGTTATTATTGGTGTAAATTTCCTGGCAAGAATATTCATTAGGCTCTTTGGTATTGACCCTGATTTCAGAGATGACACCATTACAGAAGAAGAAATCCGTACAATGATTGATGTAAGTCATGAGCGAGGCGCAATCGAAGGTGATGAACGCACAATGATTCATAAGGTATTTGATTTTTCAGATGCCTATGCCAAGGAAGTCATGATTCCACGAATCGATATGACTACTGTTGATGCGGATGTTTCTTTCCAGGACTTGATGGCAGTTTTCAGAGAAGACATGTATACACGAATCCCTGTATGCGAGCCTGGCACCGAGAAGATTATTGGTATCGTAAATATGAAAGATTTCTTAGGCCTTAACCCTCAAGAGGATTTCGACGTAAGAAAATACATCCGTGATGTTTATTTCACTTACGAAATGAAAAACGTTTCAGACCTCTTTGATGAAATGAGAGCTGAATCTGCAACAGTTTCAATCGTCTTGGACGAATACGGCGACCTTTCTGGAATGATTACCATGGAAGATCTTTTAGAAGAAATCGTGGGCGAAATCCGTGACGAATATGACGAGGACGAGGAAGATCCTATTGTAAGACTTAATGAACGAGAGTATCAGGTTCTTGGTTCCATGAACCTGGAGGATTTATGTAATATTATTCCTCTTGGATTTACCAGCGATGACTATGACACCATCGGCGGATATATCGTCGGTGAATTTGATCATTTCCCTAATGCTGGTGAAACTTACGTTTCAGTTAATGGTGCAATAATCAGAGTGCTTGCGGTTGATAAAAAACGTATCACCAAGCTTAGAATTAAATTGCCTGTTCAAAAAACTGAGCAGCAATCATAGCGATATTTATTATTAGACCCATGCATCCTGCCAGTTGGAAGATGTTTTTCATTCCAACAGCAGGTGCAAGGGTCTTTGTTTGTGCTTTAATTCCTCTTGCAAGATTTCCGTCACGTATTTTTTCATCTACATTGACGCTTTCATAATCCAGAACAATAAATAAAATAACACCAATTGTGTTAACAACAATAAATACCCATAGGCTAATATCATTTTTGTGGTATGAATGTAACGCAATTGTCGAAAGAAATAGAATTGTCCTTTCAACAATTAGTTTGATTCTATTTTTTCTGTAAGCTGTTTTAATACCCTCTCGAGTCATTTTCCACTCTTTTACAGAGTTATCCACAATCTTTTTTGCAACTTTTACGTCAACATCCTTCAATAGCATATATTCATGCAATATCACTATAGGATTTGCCCACAGGTATCTTTCTATATAGGGAATACTTTCATTTAAATCTCCCTTATTCATAGCAAGCAGTACAAGCTTTTGAAGCTTTTTATTGCCCGAAAAACTAAAGAATAACTCCTGCATTATCTTTTCTTTTGGTACATTCTTTTCAAGAAAATATAATAGATGATTAATATAAGATATCTTGTTTTTATAGATTGTAGCCTCCATATTTCTTCTAAATATAGATACTACAAAAGAAATGAATTCAACCAGAATCCATAGAATTACACAGCTTAATATATAATTGTCACTCATAAAATATGGGATAAAAAATAACGAAAAAAACGACACGCTTTACGCGTGCCGCTATAATATCATAATTTCTGAAACTTATCAAATCAGATTTGATTGATTACATTGTCTCTGGTTCTGGATAGTCAACACCAAAAGTATCAACTGTAACCTTCTTCATCTTCTGTTCTTCAACAGGTCTATCTGACCAATCTGTTGCTGTCTCAGCGATTTTGTTTACAACATCCATACCCTCGATTACCTTACCAAATGCTGCGTAATCACCATCAAGGTGTGGGCTGTTCTTATGCATAATGAAGAACTGACTTCCTGCTGAGTTTGGCATCATTGTACGAGCCATTGATAAAACACCTGGCTCATGCTTTAAATCATTCTTAAAGCCATTGCTTGAAAACTCGCCTCTGATTGAATAGCCTGGGCCACCCATTCCTGTTCCGTCTGGATCTCCACCCTGAAGCATAAAGTTCTTGATTACACGGTGGAAGATTACTCCATCGTAGAAATTGTGATTAATAAGACTAATAAAGTTGTTAACAGTGTTTGGAGCAATCTCAGGATAGAGCTCTGCCTTCATGATATCTCCGTTTTCCATCTCAATAGTAACAACTGGATTCTGTGCCATAATTAAATCTCCTTTAAATAATATACTCCGCTAGTTACGATATCAAGCATGTCTATGCTCCGCTCGACAACATGTCTCGCTTGAGCATTGGCATAGCTTGATAGCTACTAGCTCACTTAATGTTTACAGCTTTTCTAATACATCCTTCGCATCTACCAGGTATTCGTTGTTTAAGTCGTAGATACGTCCGGCGTCGGCTGCAGATGCAAAGCTTCTATCCATAGGCATTTTGCCTAGAACTGGAATGCCAAGGCCAGCTGCTACTTCATCAACATGACTCTCGCCAAAGATTTCAATCTTCTTTCCACAGTCTGGACACTTAATATATGAATAGTTTTCCACAAGGCCAAGTACTGGGATATGCATCATCTCTGCCATGTTATAAGCCTTCTTAACAATCATCTGTACCAACTCTTGTGGGCTTGTAACAATAATGATTCCATCAACTGGAAGTGACTGGAAGCAAGTAAGTGGGACATCGCCTGTTCCTGGTGGCATGTCGACGAATAAATAATCAACATCACCCCACTGTACGTCTGTCCAAAATTGTTTAACCACACCTGCTATAACTGGACCTCTCCATACTACTGGAGACTCCTCATCATCAAGCATAAGGTTGATAGACATAATCTTTGTACCATCTTCTGCAACCCCTGGGAATGTACCTTCATCATTTCCTGTTGCTGGGCCATGTACACCAAACATCTTTGGAATAGATGGTCCTGTAATATCTGCATCAAGTACACCTACTGTGTATCCTGCACGAGCCATTACTCCTGCAAGTGATGATGTTACTAATGATTTACCAACACCACCTTTTCCTGATACCACACCAATTACATGTTTTATATTTGAATTTTTATTTGGCTCTTCTAAAAAAGCAGTATTTCTGACTCCCTTTTTTGCAGCCTGTGCAGATGGACATCCATCACAAGAACCTCTGCTACAAGAGCTAGCTGAAGCGCATGTTTCTTTCTCTGCCATTTTAGACCTCCTCTTACATATTTATTACAGGCTGAAATACCTGCGAAAATCATTATAGCATAATACCTTCTAAATTACGGGTTTATTTCGAAATACATTATTCTCTAAGTGTCACCTTTTTCTAGTTGTCTTGTCATTCAACTTATAAACAGAGTTATCCACATTTTCCACAATGATATTTTTTACGTTGAGGATAACTTCACTTTTATATTCTCTTATCAACCTTATCCACATAGATATCATCAAAACAGCCCATAAATAAGCCTTTTTAGCGGATTTCTTATCAGTGATACAAAAATCAACAAACAAAGTTTTCCCCAAAAGTTATCCACAATGGTAAATAACTATTCTATTTGTTGAAAAAGTTATCGCAATAATAGATAATCTAAATGTAGAAATTAAATCGCAAGGAGAAACCATGTCAGACACAAAAAAAGTATTATCTTTTGCAGTTGAATTAGGAGACATCTTACTTCGAAACGGAGCAGAAGTATATAGAGTAGAAGATTCGGTGTTAGCAATTTTAAATTCATATGATATCACCGACTGTGATGTTTATGTTTTGAGTAACGGAATTTTTGCCAGCGCAGATGAAGTTACCGAGCACGCAAGTTCAATGATAAGACACGTGCCAATGTACCCGATGCACTTGTCGCGCATAGCAGCATTAAATTCATTATGTAGAGAAGTATGCGCGAAAAAAATAACACTTGAAGATGCCTGGGTAGAACTGGAAAGATGTAAACATATATCTGAATTTAATTTTCCAGTCATGACCATAGCAACAGGAATTGGTTGTGGAGGATTTGCTTATTTATATGGGGGAACAGCTTTAGATGCATTATTTGCAACAATCGTAGGTATAATCCTAAGATTCTTTTTAAATTTTGAAGCCACTACAAAACATTCAAAGACAATTACAAATGTATTAGCCAGCATGGTGGTATCTATTTCAGCCATATTGTTTTATCTAATTGGCTTACCTGTTCACTATGACAAAATCATTATCGGAGGAATAATGCCTTTGGTTCCTGGAATACCACTTACTAACAGCATCCGTGATTTTATCAACAGTGATTACTTATCAGGTTCTATTCGACTTATTGATGCTCTACTTACAGCATTCTGCATCGCAGTTGGTGTAGGTATTGTTATTACCATAGTTCAATTAACAGGAGGTATCAGCATTTAATGTATACTGAATATATAACACAGTTTGTGGTGGCTATGATTGCCACATTTGCTTTTGCTATCGTATTCAACGCACCTAAAACAGAACTATTCTTTTGTGGACTTTCAGGTGCCATTGGTTGGATATTCTATTCAATTATCGCCTCCAATTTGGGAGCACCTACTCTTGGAAATATTGTTGGTTCACTATTACTTACTATGTTTTCAAGAACTCTAGCAGCCAAAAGAAAAAATCCCGTCACCGTATACCTTATATCAGGAATTTTCCCATTGGTACCTGGTGCCGGAATTTATTACACTTCCTATTATTTAATTATGAATGATATGACTACATTTTCCAGCTATGGGTTATCCACAATTAAGACTGCCGGTGCAATCGTAATGGGAATCATCTTCGGTATGGTATTTCCACAGAGCTGGTTTAATAAAGCTTTTGCACCTTCCTATCATAAGTCATAAGACCATTTAATTCGTCTTCAATATCAGTTGCCTGAGTAAAGACAGCTGCACTTAGTCCCTCAGCCTCGAGGGACTTTATTTTTGTCATTAATTTCTCATAGGCATCCTGCAAATCTTTTGGCTGAGAAAACCTCTTATATCCATACATCGCATCTCGATGTACATGATTTCCAACTCGAAGGGAAAATCCACCATACTCAGATATAACATATGGCTTTCCAACTTTTTTAACTCTCAAATCCTCAAAATAAATGTGCTCAGAATAAACATCGCCACATCCTTCATGAAACCATCCAGAAGCTGAATCAAATGGCCTTGTTTCATCGTATTTCTTAGCAAATTCTAAACATGTGTTGGCATCAAACTGCCCCCAGCCTTCATTAAATAAGCACCACTGACCTAGACATGGCACATTCTTTAGCTGCTTAATTGTTTCCTCACATTCCTTAAACCAAACTGACTTAGACTTATCAGTATTTCGACCAGTAAATCTTAAGAAAAGCTTATTCTTATCCTTTGTATTTCCAAAGGGACGCACTACAGTAGGGATATTGCAAATCATATTCATATCATATTTAGTACCACCATTTACAATATCCTGCCAAACTATCATTCCTATTCTGTCACAATGAAAATACCAGCGCATAGGCTCAATCTTGCAATGCTTTCTTATCATATTAAAGCCCATACTCTTAATCATTTCGATATCATTTATCATCGCTGCATCTGAAGGAGGAGTCATTAAACTCTCTGGATAATAACCCTGATCTAAGACTCCATTCATAAAGTAAGGCTTGTGATTCAATGAAAGTCTTGGTATACCATTTTCATCCTTATCAACACCAAAATGTCTCATTGCAAAATATGTTGAAAACGCATCTTTACCATACTCAATATTCAAAAAATATAGTATTGGAGTCTCCGGCGTCCACAGCTTGTACTGATTAAGATTTATAGTGACATAAATCTTATCATCCTCGATTCTATCGACGGTGTATTGTTTAATTAAATCCTGATTTGATGATGAGATTACAATTTTACCCTTTATTTCGGATACTTTGAATATCACTTCCAGCTTATGATTATCTATATCAGGAACCATTGTCATATCTATAATGTAGGCTGCTGGCACCCATTCCATCCACACTGTTTGCCATATTCCACTTTGTGCTCTATACCACATTCCGCTTGGCTCTAGCGATTGCTTTCCTCTTCCATAACCCACCCTATCGGTGTAGTCCCTTACTCTGACTTTGATTTCATTTTCACCTTCAATGATAAAATCTGTTATATCAAAAGAAAAGGCTGTGTATCCGCCTTCGTGCATTCCAATATTAACACCATTTAAAGAGACATAAGCCACCTGATCAACAGCACCAAAATGCAAAATCAAATGCTTGGTCTTTTTAACCTTATCTATTGTAAATCGATGGGTGTATTCAAGAGTTTCTTCAGGAAGAAGTGTGCGACAGCCGGTTTTAGATAATGTAGTTTCAGGAGAAAATGGCACTTGAATCAAGCCAGAGGCTGCCACCTGACCCTTACCATTGATTATTCGGTAGTCCCACATACCGTTAAGATTAATATAAGAATTTCTTTGAAGTTGAGGTCTTGGATACTCCTGTAAACCTTCAAATTTATAATCTGTGGATAAATCAAAGACTTTCGCATTCTTATTAGGCTTAGCAATCGCTCCAAGCATTTCCTTCCAATACATCCCCTTCTCCAGTCCGCTGGTTACATTCACAATCCTTAGTATTTCTCAGCTCATCTAACACGATTCGCTTGAGAAATCTAAGAGCTTGTGAACTACCAGCTCATTGAATTATTACAGCATTCGCAAATTAATATAATCATGTTTTAAATTCTTACATCAGACGCTTTGCGCCGGCACCATGCACGATAAACTATAAACAGACATATACTGTGGACAGTGAGTGTCAGCGTCCAGCTTCCTGGATATGAGAAGAACAAAACTCCCTGGGTGTGGTGAATCTGGAAGAATGTTGCAATCCATATCAATCTGCTTGCACATGCGCCTAACAATGACACTACCATAGGTAATGTAGAATGACCTAAGCCTCTGAGTCCACCAGTAAGCACATCCATAATTCCACATAAGTAGTAGAAACAGCAAACCCAGAAAAGACGAAGTGTTCCTGCTGCTATAGCATCTGCACTATCAGTGTATATTCCAAGTAATGGTCCTGCGAAATAATATGCTGCATTCCCCATCACTAGTCCTACAACAAATACAATTCCTAAACTTTCAAATATAACACGCTTAACTCTCTTCTCATCACCTGCACCATAATTTTGACCTACAAAGGTAACGGTTGTCTGAGATACTGAGTTCATAGAAGTATATACAAATCCCTCAATACTTCCTGCAGCTGAAGATCCAGCAACAACAGCTGTACCGAAAGAATTAATTGCTGATTGAATAACTACATTAGACAGTGAAAAAACTGTTCCTTGTATTCCTGCTGGCAGTCCAATTCTTATAATACGATTTAATATCTTCTTATCGATGCCTATTTCTGCGGGATTGAGCTTTAGTGAATCATTTTGTTTCATAAAGAAAGCCACAAGCATTCCGCAGGAAATATAATTTGATGTAACTGTAGCAATTGCTACTCCAGATACACCCATATTAAATATAGTTACAAGTATAAGATTGAGAATAACATTTACAACACCAGCAATTGATAAAAAGATAAGTGGATGACTAGTATCACCTGCCGCTCTTAATATAGCTGCCAAGAAATTGTAAAGCATTATTGCTGGCATGGCTAAGAAATATAATCTCACATACAATGCAGCAAGCCCAATAACATCCTCTGGCGAGCCCATTATTTCAAGAATCGGTCTTGCTAAAAACATTCCTATAAAAATAAGAATCAATCCGCAAATCAGAGAGAAAGCTACGCTAGTATGAACGGTCTTTTTGATGTCCTTTACATGTCCTGCTCCATAAAACTGAGCTGCACATACATTAGCTCCAACTGACATACCTATAAAAAGATTTGTCATTAGATTTATTAGAGAGTTAGTAGAACCAACTGCAGCAAGGGATGCCTCGCCAGCGAATCGTCCTACTACAATAACATCAGCAGCATTAAACAGAAGCTGTAATACGCCTGATGCAATAATAGGTATAGTAAAAACTATAAGTTTGCCCAATAATGGGCCGTGTATCATATCAATTTTTGAATTCTTCATAGCTAGATTCTAACACTTTTTTTGTGATAATGATATAACTTTAAGGGCGAGTCCACCATAGACTCGCCCTTAATAAAAATTAAAGAAAGAAATTATAGGAAAAATCTAATCTAAAGAAAGAATAGATATTGCCCCTAAGTAAATTGTATATCTTAAAGCTAATTACTTGCTAGCAAGCTCAGCCTTAAGTGCTTCTGTAAGAGCTGGAACGATCTTGTTAAGATCACCAACGATACCGTAATCAGCTACATCAAAGATTGGAGCTGACTCATCTTTATTGATTGCGATGATGATATCTGACTCTTCCATACCTGCTGTATGCTGAATAGCACCAGAGATACCGATTGCGAAATATACGTTAGGACGAACAGTCTTACCTGTCTGACCTACCTGAAGATCCTTTGGCTTCCAGCCTGAATCTACAACTGCACGTGAGCAAGAAACTGTACCACCAAGAACCTCTGCAAGATCCTCAAGAATCTTGAAGTTCTCAGCTGAACCAACTCCACGACCACCAGATACAAGAATCTTTGCAGCCATGATATCTACTGTAGTTGTAACATTCTTAACGATGTTAAGAATCTCAACGAAACGGTTGTTTACTGTAAGCTCAGGGTTGAAGTTGATAACCTCAGCCTTTCTACCAGCCTCCTTAGGAAGCTTCTGCATAACACCTGGACGAACTGTAGCCATCTGTGGACGGTTGTCTGGGCATGCGATTGTAGCGATTGTATTTCCACCGAATGCAGGACGAGTCATAAGAAGCTGATTGTGCTTCTGCTCCTGACCTTCTCTTGCCTGAAGTGGGAAATCACCAATCTCAAGTGATGTACAGTCAGCTGTAAGACCTGTCTTAACTCTTGCTGAAACTGTAGGGCCAAGATCACGACCGATAGCTGTTGCACCAACGAGCATGATTTCTGGCTTGTATTCATTAATATAAGCTGTAAGAGCCTGTGCATATGGCTCTGTACGATATGTCTCAAGTTCCTTGTTGTCGATAAGAACTACCTTATCAGCACCGTACTCGCCAAGCTTATCTGCAAGATCTGCGATATTGTGACCAAGTACTACTGCTGTTACGTCTGTTCCTAAATCTGCTGCAAGCTCATGTGCCTTACCGATAAGTTCGAAGGCAATTGAGCTAAGTTTGTTATCAACCTGCTGAGCGAATATAGCTACGCCCTTGTATTCTTCTAATGACATTATATTTGCCTCCTCTTATTAAATTACATGCTTTTCTTTAAGCTTGCCAACGATATAATCAACTGACTCCTTAGGGTCAAGTGCAACCTTCTCGCCTGCACCCTTACGAACCTTGTCAGAAGCCTTAGCGATCTTTGTTGGTGAACCAGCAAGACCAATGTTAGCATCGTCAAGATCTGTAAGATCATCACGTCCCCAAACAGTTACTTCCTTATCGAAAGCATCAAAGATTCCGCCTGGAGTCATATAACGTGGCTCATTTAACTCTGCAAGTGCAGTAATAAGACATGGCATCTTAGCCTTAATCTCATGATATCTATCTTCGTACTGACGCTTAACGATTACGCTGTCTCCCTCTACCTTAATGCCTTCTGCATAAGAGATAACTGGAAGCTCAAGGTGCTCAGCGATCTGTGGACCAACCTGTGCTGTATCACCATCAATAGCCTGACGACCTGTAATGATAAGGTCATAATCAAGCTTCTTAAGGCCTGCAGCGATTGTTGAAGATGTTGCCCAAGTATCAGCACCACCAAGACGTCTGTCTGTGATAAGAACTGCCTCATCTGCTCCCATTGCAAGAGCTTCACGAAGCATATCATCAGCCTTTGGAAGACCCATTGTTACAACTGTAACCTTTGCGCCTGTCTCATCCTTAAGACGAAGAGCAGCCTCAAGACCTGCCTTGTCATCTGGATTCATAATAGCAAGCATGCTTGCTCTATCAAGAGTTCCATCAGGGTTGAACTTTACGCCGCCCTTTGTGTCAGGAACCTGTTTAATACATACTACGATATTCATGTATTTAATCTCCTTTACTATTTAAGCATTGCGCCAGAGATAACCATTCTCTGAACCTCTGATGTACCCTCGTAGATCTCTGTGATCTTTGCATCACGCATCATACGCTCAACATCATATTCTCTTGTGTAACCGTAACCACCGTGAAGCTGTACAGCCTTTGTAGTAACAGCCATAGCTGCCTCAGCTGCGAAAAGCTTAGCCTCAGCTGCCTCAATAGAGTAGCTTGTCTTGTGATCCTGCTGATACTGATCCTTTGTGCATGCAGCATTGTATACAAGATATTTAGCAGCATCCATTCTAGCCTTCATGTCAGCAAGCTGGAATGCTGTGTTCTGGAATGCAGCGATTGGACGACCAAACTGCTTTCTTTCCTTTACGAAATCGATTGTTGCATCGATTGAGCCTTCGCCAATACCAAGTGCCTGAGCAGCGATACCGATACGACCACCATCAAGTGTGTGCATTGCAATACCAAAGCCCTTTCCTCTAGGTCCAAGGATGTTCTCCTTTGGAATACGGCAATCCTGGAAGATAAGCTCGTATGTAGAAGAAGCACGGATACCCATCTTCTTCTCCTTTGT
>JAILAV010000072.1 GCA_024681435.1 Pseudobutyrivibrio sp.
GTTGCAGATATGGAGAAGGAGCTTGGCGCTGGTAACAAGAAGCCAGAGGTTCTTGAGAAGCTTGCTCAGTATGAGCTTACACTTAAGGATTGGGTAAGAGATCACAAGGGATATCGTAAATACGTAGCAATCGCTGGCAAGTGCTGGCCTGCATTCCAGACACAGTTTGGTTTCGTTCCTTGCTATGTAAACTCTCGTCTTACAGGTGAAGGAATCCCTGTATCATGCGAGGTTGATATCTATGGATGTCTTTCAGAGTTTATCGGTACAGTTGTATCAGAGGATGTTGTAACACTTCTTGATATCAACAACTCAGTACCAAAGGATATGTACAATGAGGAAATCAAGGGTAAGACAGATTACACACTTGAGGATACATTCATGGGATTCCACTGCGGAAATACATGCTCTAGAAAGCTTGCATTCTGCGAGATGAGAAACCAGAAGATTATGGCTCGTGCACTTCCTGTAGAGGTTACAAACGGAACACTTGAAGGCGATATCGCTCCAGGTGAAATCACATTCTACAGACTTCAGTCTACAGCTGACAACAAGCTTCGTGCTTACATTGCACAGGGCGAGGTTCTTGATGTACGTACAAAGTCATTCGGTTCAATCGGTGTATTCGCAATTCCTGAGATGGGACGCTTCTATCGTCACTGGTTAATCGAGAAGGGATTCCCACATCACGGAGCTGTTGCATTCGGACACTTCGGAAAGTCACTCTTCGAAGTATTCAAGTATATCGGAGTAGAGGTTGACGAGATTGGCTATAATCAGCCTGCCGGTGTGAGATATCCTACAGAAAATCCTTGGAGATAAGCATATCATATCATATATAGAAACTAAAAATTGAGCTATTAATGGTCGGCCAAAGAGTAAAGCACGCGGGCGCGAGCAGGAAGGCTCCATACCCCTATGGGTGGGGTCCCACGCCGGCGGGAGGGCCCATAGGGGATATGGAAGGTGGCCTGCGGGAGATCCGCGAGAAAAGCTTTATTGCCGACCATTTTTTATAGGAGAATTATATTATGTATTATATTGGTGTAGATCTTGGTACATCTGCTGTTAAGCTCCTTCTTATGGAAGGCAACGGCGATATCAAGAAAATCGTTTCAAAAGAATACGACCTTAGCTTCCCTCATCCAGGTTGGTCTGAGCAAAATCCAGCAGACTGGTGGACTCAGTCAATTGCAGGGTTAAAGGAGCTTACTTCAGAGGTAGATAAGACAAAGGTTGCTGGTATTTCGTTTGGTGGTCAGATGCATGGCCTTGTTACTCTTGATGCTAATGACAATGTTATCCGTCCAGCAATCCTTTGGAATGATGGACGTACAGGAAAAGAAACAGAATATCTTAACAACGTAATCGGAAAAGATAAGCTTTCTCAGTATACAGCAAACATTGCCTTCGCTGGTTTCACAGCTCCAAAGATTCTTTGGATGCAGGAAAATGAGCCAGATCTTTGGGCTAAGGTTGCAAAGATTATGCTTCCTAAGGATTACCTTGCTTACATGCTTTCTGGAAGCTTCTGCACAGATTATTCAGATGCCAGCGGTATGCTTCTATTAGATGTTAAGAATCGCTGTTGGAGCAAAGAGATGATGGATATCTGCAAGGTATCTGAGTCTCAGCTTCCAAAGCTTTATGAGAGCTACGAGGTGGTTGGTACTATCAAGCCAGAGGTAGCTGCAGAGCTTGGCTTTACAAATGATGTTAAGATTATAGCAGGTGCTGGAGATAACGCTGCAGCAGCTGTTGGTACAGGTACGGTTGGAGAAGGCAAGTGCAATCTTTCAATTGGTACATCAGGTACAATCTTCATTTCTAGCAAGAACTTTACAGTTGATCCTGCTAATGCACTTCACTCATTTGATCATGCTGACGGTGGTTATCACCTTATGGGATGCATGCTTTCAGCTGCATCATGTAATAAGTGGTGGATGGATGAAATCCTTAAGACAAAGGATTACCCAGCAGAGCAGGCAGGCATTAAGAATCTCGGAGAGAATCGTGTATTCTATCTTCCATACCTTATGGGAGAGCGTAGCCCACATAATAATCCAGATGCACGTGCTATGTTCATCGGTATGTCTATGGACACAACTCGCGAAGATATGACACAGGCAGTTCTTGAAGGTGTTGCATTTGGTCTTCGTGATTCACTTGAAGTTGCACGTAGCCAGGGCATCGTTATTGAGCGTTCTAAGATTTGCGGTGGTGGTGCTAAGTCTCCATTATGGCAGCAGATTATCGCTTCAGTTATGAACCTTAAGCTTGATATCCTTGAAAACGAGGAAGGCCCAGGTCTTGGTGGAGCTATCCTTGCAGCAGTTGGATGTGGCGAGTACGCTTCAGTAGAAGAGGCTTGCGACAAGCTTGTAAAGGTTAAAACTACAGTTGAACCTGATCCAGAATTGATTCGTAAATACGAAGAAAGATATCAGGAATTCAAGAAACTTTATCCTACAGTAAAATCTCTTTTCTAAACACTCTATTTATATACGGCCCACAGCAAAATGCTGTGGGTCAATTTTTTTTGTAAAAAAGTTGTTGACAGACATACAACCATAGTGTACTATCCATATAGTACACTAATGCATTAGAGGATAGGAGTAGAATTATGAAATATGAAACCAACCTACCTATTTATCTCCAAGTGGTAGATGCAATTAAGCTAGAGGTGATAAATGGGCGAATAAAGCCTGGCGAAAAGCTCCCATCTGGAAGGGATTTGGCTGTGCAATACACTATCAATCCAAATACCTCGGCAAGGGTATATCAAGAGTTGGAGGCACAGGGGATGTGCTTCACAAAGCGAGGTATGGGTACCTTTGTTACAGAGGATTATGATAGAATTACAGCTTGCCGAAATGAGATGGCGCAGGAATCACTTAAAAAGTTTTTGACTAGTTTATATCAGCTAGGCATAACAAAGGAAGATGCTATTAACATGATTAACGAAGCAAATGATATTTGCTTACTGTAGGAAGAAGGGATGAAAATGAAACTTGAAAGTATTAATGCAACAAAGAAGTTTGTTGGCAAAGTTGCAGTTGAAGATATATCTATGACACTTGATGAAGGTCATATTTATGCTTTGCTTGGACCTAACGGAAGTGGTAAGACTACATGGATGAAGATGGTGGCTGGATTGATTAAGCCTTCAGCAGGAGAAATTAGATTTAATGATAAGCCTGTTGATATCGAAAGCAGAAAGACTATAGCTTACATGTCTACAGAGCCATTCTTTTATGATTGGATGACAATTGGGGATGTTGGAAAGTACTACCAGGACTTTTTTGCAGACTTTTTAATGGATAGATACGATGAGTTACTTGCTGGAATGGAATTAGACAAATTATTAAAGGTAAGAACATTATCATCAGGTATGAT
The DNA here is from genome assembly GCA_024681435.1 of Pseudobutyrivibrio sp. Lineage (GTDB taxonomy): Bacteria > Bacillota > Clostridia > Lachnospirales > Lachnospiraceae > Pseudobutyrivibrio. The sequence continues at coordinate 3,397 of JAILAV010000072.1, forward strand.
GGCTAAGCTAAAGATTGCAGTTACTATGGCAAGGGATGCAGCAGTATATATGCTTGATGAGCCGTTAAATGGCATTGATCTTTTGGCGAGAGATGAAGTAATGAGAACAATCCTAACCTACGCGACACCGGAGAAGATCATGATTATTTCAAGCCATTTGGTGGAAGAGTTAGAGGCAGTTGTAGATTCTGTTATCTTTATTAAGGATGCTCGTTTTGCAGGTATCCACGAAGTAGAAGAGTTACGTATAAACGAAGGCATTTCACTTGCAGATAAATACCGTGAGGTATTTGGCAAAGTAAAGGAGGCATAAATGTTTAATCTTATTAAATATGAGTTAAGAAAAACTCTTGGTCTTAAATTTATCATTCTTATAATGTTTGCAATTTTTCAGGTTACATACCTAATCGGATTATATGGAGAGCTTGATACTCCATTAGTATTTGGCACTATGGGGTTAACATTTGGCTCTTTTGTTGCCATTATACTTATAGGTGTATATAGCATTCGTCTTTTGAGAAAGGATTTGAATACTAAGCAGTCATATATGTTGTTTATGACACCAAACAACAGCTATAAGATTTTAGGTGCAAAGGTAATTGAAAATGGTATCTCAATTATCGTGGCAAGCCTCTTTGTTATTTTGCTTGGTATTTTAGATATTTCTTTATTAACTACAAAGTACAGTGAGTTTGGTGATTTAATCGCATTTATAAATCAGGCTCTTGGTGATTTGCAGCAGATAAATACAGCATCAATTGTATCTACAGTATGTGTAATGATTGCTGAATGGTTATATATTGTAGGAACAGGATTCTTTGCAATAGTAATTATCGCAACACTTCTTAATGGAAGAAAGCATAATGGAATCGCAGGTTTAGGAATATTTTTCCTTATCACATTTATTGTTAGATTTGTAATCAATAAAACTGTATCTCGTTCTTATGATATTAATATTTCATTGGCACACAACTTAACACTTATTGCTATTTATATTGTGCTTGCTATTGTAATGTATTTTGTTACTGCATGGATAATGGATAATAAACTTTCAGTATAGAAAAGTAGATATGAAAAAAGCATCGCAATCGCGATGCTTTTTTTAGCAGTTCCTAGCGGAATCGAACCGCTGTTTTCGCCGTGAGAGGGCGACGTCTTAACCGCTTGACCAAGGAACCATATTTCTATTATTTTCGCTGCTATTTAGCTCAGCAACGATTAAAATAATACTAGAAAATTGGCCTTAAGTCAATATAAATTGTTATCGTAAAATGTAACAATAAATAGCGTGAAAAAACAGCGGCCTTTATGCAATTATTACTTAGTGCCAGTGTATTTTTCTTCACAGTACTTGCAACGATATACTTCGTTTTCTTCGTCTGTAAGGATGAATACCTGATCAAGCTCTTGCTCCACAGTGCTGATGCATCGTGGATTTTTGCATTTTATAACGTTCTTTATCTCTTTAGGGAGAGTAAGCTGTCTTTTTTCTACAATCACATCATCTTTTACGATATTGCAGGTGATATTGTGGTCAATGAAACCAAGAATATCCAAATCTACTCGTTCAATAGGGCACTCGATTTTAATAATATCCTTGCGGCCCATTTTGTTTGATTTGGCATTCATAATCATGGCTATTGTACAATCACTACCGATACTATCAAGATGAAGATTGCGGTAGATAGTCATTGACTCGCCAGCTTTAATATGGTCTAAAACAAATCCTTCATGGATTCCACTTATATTAAGCATTCTATTCCTCCTATACTAATTCCAGAAGTGTTAATATTAGAGCCATTCTAATGAAGACTCCATATTTTGCCTGAGTGAAATACATAGCTCTTGGATCTTCGTCCACGTCTACAGATATTTCGTTTACTCGAGGAAGTGGGTGAAGCACCATCATGTTATCTTTTGCAAGATTCATCTTTTCCCTTGTGAGGATGAAGAAATCTTTTAATCGAATGTAATCTTCTTCGTTGAAGAAACGCTCTTTCTGAACTCTTGTCATGTAGAGAATATCAAGTTCTCCCATAACATCATCCAAAGAATCTACTTCTTTGTACTCGTATCCTTTTTTTTCGAGAACATCTTCGCGGATGTATTCAGGAACACGAAGTTCCTCAGGTGAAATAAGGACGAATTTAATTCCAGGATAGCGAACTAAAGCATTGATTAAAGAGTGAACGGTACGACCAAATTTTAAATCGCCACAAAGTCCGATTGTGAGATCTTTAATTTCGCCACGTAAAGAACGAATAGTAAATAAATCTGTAAGTGTTTGTGTGGGATGTTGGTGACCGCCATCGCCGGCGTTAATAACTGGAATAAGTGAACGTTGAGATGCCACGAGAGGAGCACCTTCTTTAGGATGACGCATAGCACATATGTCTGCGTAAGAAGAAATGACGCGAATGGTGTCGGAAACACTTTCGCCTTTTGCTGCTGAAGAAGAATCAGCGGATGAAAAACCAAGTACTGAACCACCAAGATTAAGCATGGCAGCCTCAAATGATAGTCGTGTACGTGTGCTTGGTTCGTAGAAACAAGTAGCTAGCTTTTTGCCGTGGCACTTTTCAGAATACGTGTCTGGATGATTTTTAATATCATCGGCCAGGTCCATAAGCTGCTCTAGTTCCTCTCTAGAAAAATCTAGAGGGCTCATAAGATGACGCATTGGAAATCCTCCCTGAAAGTGAATTGATATTGTTCAAAATCAATTCATTTTACCATATTGAATACAAAAATAAACCCTTTTATGCTAAAATATTTTTCATGAAATATGCGGATATAATTATTGATATTTCTCATGAGAGATTAGACAAGACATTTGAATATATAGTTCCTTCTGAGTTGGAAAATCAAGTGACAGAGGGAGTTCAGGTGGTAATTCCATTTGGTCAGGGCAACAGAGCAATCAAAGGATATGTGGTCGGCTTGCACGACAAGCCTGAATTCGATGTGACCAAGCTGAAGCCTATAGCAAGAGTTGTAAAGGACTCCATTGCCATAGAGTCTCAGCTTATTTCTTTGGCTGCATTTTTAAAACGTAATTACGGTAGCACCATGAATCAGGCCCTAAAGACTGTTATTCCAATTAAGAAAAAGGAAAATGAAAAGCTTAAAAAAGAAATAAGCCTTGCAGTTTCCCTTGAACAGGCAAAGATAGAATTAACGGAATTGCTTACAAGGACCAACCATGCCATAGGCAAGGAGCGTCTTCTTAGAGAGCTTCTTGAAGTAGATGTTTTAGATTGGGACCTGGCTACTAAAAAGCTTCAGATCCCAACTTCTAATATCAGGGATTTGGAGAAGAAGGGCATAGTAAGAATTGACTCTGTTAGAACTTTCCGAAATCCTCATATCAATGTTGATGACAATAAAAAAATCATCACATTAAATGATGAGCAGGAGGCTGCAGCAGAGGAAATAAAGGCAGATATTGATACAGGTCGTCACAAGACATATCTCATCCATGGTGTTACCGGTTCTGGTAAGACTGAAGTTTACATGGATGTTATGGAACATGTGATAAAAATGGGCCAGCAGGTAATTGTGCTCATACCTGAAATCGCCCTTACATATCAGACAGTTATGAGATTTTATGCTCGTTTTGGAGACAGGGTTTCTATTTTGAATAGCCGTATGTCACCGGGAGAGCGTTTTGACCAGTTCGAAAGAGCCAAATCCGGGGAAATCAGCATTATGGTTGGACCACGTTCCGCTCTTTTTACACCTTTTGCAAATCTTGGATTGATTATCATCGACGAGGAACATGAGCCAAGTTACAAGTCTGAGGTGGTTCCTAGATATCACGCCAGAGAGACTGCTATATATCGCGCTAGTCTTACTGGGGCTACAGTTATACTTGGTTCAGCAACACCTAGCCTAGAGGCATACTCTAGAGCAGTAAGCGGTGAATATAAGCTTATCACTTTGCATAGTAGAGCTATGGGACAGGCAATGGCATCCTGTGAAATAGTTGACCTTAGAGCAGAGCTTCAGTCTGGAAATCGTTCCATGCTTAGCAACCGCCTTAAGGAGCTTATGGCCGATAGGCTTGCTAAAAAACAGCAGATAATGCTGTTCTTAAATAGAAGAGGTTTGATGGGATTTGTTTCCTGCAGAGCCTGCGGACATGTGTTGAAATGTCCACATTGTGATGTGGCTCTTCATCTCCACAGTGGCGGAATTATGAAGTGTCATTATTGCGGCTACACCGCCAGAGCAGCGAAGATTTGCCCAAGCTGCGGTAGCAAATACATCGGCAGCTTTAAAGCAGGAACTCAACGACTTGAGGAAATAGTAAAGGAGACATTCCCAGGTGTTAGAGTACTTAGAATGGACGCCGACACCACATCTGGTAAGAATGGTCATGAGGAGATATTATCAGCTTTTGCAGCCCATGAGGCAGATGTTTTGATAGGCACTCAGATGATTGTTAAGGGCCATGATTTTGCTAATGTTACACTGGTTGGAATCATTGCAGCAGATATATCTTTAAATGAAAGCGATTACCATAGTGGTGAGCGTACATTCCAGCTTTTGACCCAGGCGATTGGCCGAGCAGGGCGAGGAGTGGAAGAGGGAATCGCCGTGATTCAGACATATCAGCCAGAAAACTATGCGGTTGTTTCATCGGCTAATCAGGATTACGAAGGCTTCTATCAGCAAGAAATTGCATACCGAAGACTTTTGGCATATCCACCATGTTCACACATCTTAGGAATACAAGTCAGCTGTGACCGACAGCAGGATGCTATAAAACAGGCTGATATTTTGGCCGCTCTTGTGAAAAAGTGCGACCCGGAAATTGTTATAATGGGACCAGAAGATGCTTATATTGGCAAGCTCAAGGATGTATATCGCAGGGTCATCTATTTAAAAGCTGATGAATATGATAGACTTGTTAGTGTCAAAGATGCTATAGATAAGTTTCTTCTAGAGCAGAAACAATACAGAAATACCACAACCTGGTTTGATTTTGACCCGATTAATACACTTTAATGATTGTAAATAGAAAGGAATACAAAATGGCAGTATTAGATATTAGAGAGTTTGGTAAAGACGATGTTTTATTAAAGGTGTGCAAGCCTGTTAAGGAGCTTACACCACGTCTTAAGACCCTTATTGGAGATATGTATGACACAATGTATGATGCAGACGGAGTAGGTCTTGCAGCACCACAGGTAGGTATCCTTCGCAGAATTTGTGTTATCGATGTCGGTGAGGGACCAGTTACACTTATTAACCCAGAGGTTCTTGAGACATCTGGTGAGCAGACAGGCAATGAAGGATGTCTTTCAGTTCCAGGTAAGACTGGAATGGTTACACGTCCTAATTATGCAAAGGTTAAAGCTCTTAACGAAGATATGGAAGAGTTCATCGTTGAAGGCGAAGGCCTTATGGCACGTGCACTTCTTCACGAAATTGATCACCTTGATGGCCATATCTATACAGAAAAGGTTGAGGGTGAGCTTTATAACGTTGAAGATTTGATGGAAGAGATTGGCGAGGAAGAATAAATGAAAGTTGTTTTCATGGGTACACCGGATTTTGCGGTGGAGACTTTAAAAGCTATATATGAGGCAGGACATGAGGTGATTCTGGCTGTATCTCAGCCAGATAAGCCAAAGGGCCGTAGCGGAAAGCTTCAGCCTACTCCGGTTAAGGAATATGCAATTGAGCATGACATTCCAGTTTATCAACCAGTGAAAATCAGAGCAGAGGAATCTGTAGAATATTTACGTCAGTTTGAGGCTGACGTTTTTGTTGTTGCGGCATTTGGTCAGATTCTACCAAAGGTAATTCTTGATATGCCACGTCTTGGTTGCGTAAATGTACACGGTTCACTTCTTCCAAAGTATCGTGGCGCAGCTCCTATTCAGTGGGCTGTTATCAATGGGGAAAAGGTCAGTGGTAACACCACAATGCTTATGGGGCCAGGCCTTGATGATGGCGATATGCTTCTTAAATCAGAGGTTGAGCTTGCAGCAGACGAAACAGGTGGTAGCCTTTTTGATAAGCTTGCAATTGATGGTGGAAAGCTTGCTGTTAAGACAATCGAAGCTTTGGACAAATGTGAGATTACACCTATTCCTCAGGATGAATCACAGGCTACCCATGTTGGCATGATTAAAAAAGAAATGGGACTTGTGGATTGGACGAAGTCAGCAGAGGAAATCGAGCGCCTTATCCGCGGTCTTAATCCATGGCCATCAGCATTTTCTTTTATTGATGGCAAGCAGCTTAAGCTATGGAAGGCTACAGTTGTAGATAAGACTGGCGAGCCTGGCACAGTTATTTCTGTTGATAAAAACGTATTTACGATAGCTTGTGGCCAAAAGTCATTGGAAATCAATGAACTTCAGCTTGAAGGAAAGAAGCGTATGGCAGCAGGAGATTTCCTTAGAGGTTATAAATTAGAAGTTGGTTCGAGGTTATTAAATGGCAGGGATTAACAATAGAGAAATAGCCATGGAAACTCTAATAGAAATATTGGAGAACAAGCAGTTTTCTCATATCTATTTAAAAGCAGTTTTGGATAAATACAGTTATTTAGAAAAGAATGAGAGAGCATTTATCACTAGACTTGTTAATGGCACTGTTGAACGAATGCTCCAGCTTGATTTCATAATTAATAGCTATTCCAAAACAAAAGTAAAAAAGATGAAGCCACTAATTCGCACCATAATGCGAATGGCAGCTTTTGAAATATACTACATGGATTCTGTTCCAGATTCTGCCACCTGTAATGAATATGTAAAGCTGGCTAAAAAGCGCGGCTTTGCTGGATTGTCAGGATTTGTAAACGGAGTTCTTAGAACTATTTCCCGTGAAAAGGGGAAGCTTGAAATTAAAGATTTAAGTGTTAAATATTCTATGCCACAGTGGATAGTGGATAAATGGACCTCTGATTATGGTAAAGATAAGACAGAAGCTATTTTATCAGGCTTTCTTATGCCAGAGGAGCTATGCATTAGAGTTAATTTGGCAAAGATTTCCCGTGAGGATTTAGTCCATAAGCTTGAAGGACAGGGAATATCAATTCGTATATGCGATACACTTCCTTCGGCATGTTATATATCAAATTACGACAGCTTAAATTCAATCCCGGAATTCAATCAGGGACTTTTCTATGTGCAGGATTACTCATCCCAGATGGTTCCTTACAAGGCAGATGTCAAGGCTACAGACCTTGTTATTGATGTATGCGCAGCTCCTGGTGGTAAAGCGCTTCATGTAGGTGAGATAGCAAATGACGGTCAGGTGATTGCCCGTGACCTTACAGATGCAAAGGTTGCTATTATCCAGGAAAATATACAAAGAACTGGCGCAGATAATGTCACCGCTCAAAGATGGGATGCCACTGAGTTTGATCCGGACTCAGAGAATAAATTCGATGTTGTAATTGCAGATTTACCATGCTCTGGTCTTGGAATAATCCGCAAAAAGCCGGATATCAAATACAACCAGACAGAGGAAGCATTGCAGGAGCTTGTTAAGCTTCAAAGTGATATTTTAGATAATGTTTGCAAGTATGTTAAGGCGGGAGGCACTCTTTGCTACAGCACTTGCACAATTAATAAAGATGAAAATGAAAATCAGGTAGAAAACATCTTGGGGTCACATTCACAGTTCAGTGTTGTGGAGCAGGTACAGCTTTTACCTGATGAGAATCATGATGGATTTTATATATGTGTAATGAAAAAGAATTAATTGACCTTAGGTCCCTTAATTTAATAGAGCTCACAGACTTTATTGTGGATGAATTAGGTGAGAAAAAGTTTAGAGCAAAGCAGCTTTATGAGTGGATGCACCAGCATCTTGCTTTAAACTATGATGAGATGAAAAACATTCCAAAATCACTTAAGGAGAAGCTGGAGTCGGCTTGCACATACAGAACTCTTAAGCAGGTTGATTTGCAGGTTTCTAAAATCGATGGCACCCGCAAGTACCTATTTGAGCTGGAAGACGGCGAAATGGTGGAAAGTGTTTGGATGAGCTATAAGCATGGCAATTCTGTTTGCATCAGCTCGCAAGTAGGTTGCAAAATGGGGTGTCGTTTCTGTGCATCCACACTGGATGGTTGGGTTAGAAATCTTACCCCATCTGAGATGCTTGGACAGATTTATGCTATCCAGCGTGACACTGACCAGCGCGTTTCAAATGTGGTTGTCATGGGCACCGGTGAGCCTATGGACAACTATGATAACATAGTAAAATTTGTTAGACTATTATCTGACGAGAACGGTCTTAATATTTCCCAGAGAAATATTACAGTCAGCACCTGTGGCATTGTGCCAAGGATAAAGCAGTTGGCTGAAGAGGATTTGACAATTACACTTGCCATTTCTCTTCATGCTCCTAACCAGGAAAAGAGAGAGGAGCTGATGCCTATTGCAAATAAATATAATATCAATGAGGTTATTGATGCCTGTGAGTATTATTTCAATAAGACGGGCCGTAGAATAACCTTTGAGTATTCTTTGGTTGGTGGCGTAAACGACAGAGATGTAGATGCTGAGGAATTGGGCAAATTAATAGGTCATTTGAACTGTCATGTGAACCTGATTCCGGTCAACCCAATTAAGGAGAGAGACTACGTTTCTCCTAGCATGGACAGGGCTTACGCATTCCAAAAAAAGATTGAAAAATACGTGAATAATGCTACTATTAGAAGGGAAATGGGTCGCGATATTGACGGGGCCTGTGGACAACTTAGAAAGCGCCATGCGGATATGGAAGCTTCGAAAGGGACGTGTTAATGATAAGCTATGCAAAGACAGATGTCGGAGTAAAAAGGCGTGTTAATCAAGATACGATTTTTTCCTCTGACGAAAGAATTGGTAAATTGCCAAATCTGTATATAGTTGCTGATGGTATGGGCGGCGAATTGGCAGGAGATTATGCTTCCGCAAAATGTGTTGAGATTATTGTGGATGAGATAAAGAATTCTACCGAGCTGGAAACTGTACGGATTTTTGAGCGAGCTATTAAAATTGCAAACAATAAAATAAATACAGAATCTAAAAAAGACCCAACTAAGGCAGGCATGGGAACGACTCTTGTACTAGCTACTGTTTTTGATGGGCACTTGTATGTTGCCAATGTTGGTGACAGCAGATTATATGTTGCTACCTCTACTAAGCTTAAGCAAATCACAAAGGATCATTCTGTGGTTGCTGAATTAGTTCGTAATGGCGAATTAGATGCTAGCGATGCTATGTATGACAAACGCAAAAACATGATTACAAGGGCGATTGGAGCAGAGCCTACAATAGTTGCAGATTATTTCGATGTAGCTATCAATGGCGGTGAGCATATATTGCTTTGCTCTGATGGTCTTACAAACATGGTTGGCGAGGAAGAGATTTTTTCCGTTATCACATCTGATAATACTATTGCCAATCGTGCAGATAGATTAGTTGAACTTGCCAATGCTCATGGCGGCAAGGATAATGTTTCAGTAATTATTGTTGAATAATTAGATAAAAGGAGAATACATGATTACACAAGGCGTATTTATAGCGGATAGATATGAAGTTATTGATAAGGTCGGTTCAGGCGGAATGTCTGATGTTTATCGTGCAAAGGACCATATCCTTGGCCGTGATATTGCAATAAAGATTTTAAAGCAGGAATTTTCTGAGGATGCTACATTTGTAGCTAAATTTAGAACAGAGGCTCAATCTGCAGCAGGATTAGAGCATCCTAATATCGTAAATATCTATGATGTAGGTTCTGAAAACGGTATGTATTTCATTGTTATGGAATATGTTGAGGGAATTACTCTCAAGACTTATATCGAGAAAAAGGGCCAGCTTAATTTCAAAGAGGCTATTTCTATTGCGATTCAGGTAGGTCGTGGTATTGAAGCTGCTCATCAAAAGGGCATTATCCACCGCGATATCAAGCCACAGAATATCATCATTTCCACAGAAGGAAAGGTAAAGGTTACAGACTTTGGTATTGCTAGAGCTGCAAGCTCAAATACTATTCATGCTGATGTGATGGGTTCTGTACATTATTCTTCACCAGAGCAGGCTAGAAATGGTTTCGTAGATGGTAAGAGTGATATTTATTCTCTCGGTATCGTTATGTACGAAATGGTTACAGGTCGTGTTCCATTTGATGGAGACAATACTGTAGCTATTGCTATTCAGCATTTACAGGAGGAAATGGTTGCACCTTCTGCTTATGCACCAGACGTTCCTATTTCATTAGAGAAAATCATCCTTAAGGCAACAATGAAGTCACCAGATAGAAGATATGCAACTATCTCTGACATGCTTATGGATTTAAAGCGCGCACTTGTTAGCCCAGATGAGGATTTCGTTACTATTCATGATTCGTCAGATCTTGGCAAAACACAGGTATTCTCTGCAAGACCTACACCAGAGCAGGAAGAGTCTCTTACAAAGCGTGCTGCTCAGGCACTTATCTTTGATGATGAGTACGACGATGAGGAAGAAGAGGAAGAGGACGATTACTACGAAGACGACTACGATGATGATTATTACTATGATGACGATGATGATGAAGACGATTCAAAGATGGATAGAATCATCACAATCTCAGGTATCGTTGCAGGTATTGCAATCGTAATCATTGTGGTTACAATCGTTGGAAATTATGTTGGATTATTCAGCTTTAATTCTAAAAAAGTAACTATGATTAACGTAGTTGGAACACAGTATGACGAGGCTGTAGAACAGCTTTCTGATATCGGTCTTGAAGAAGACAACATACTTGTTTCATACGAGGATAATGATGATTACGACGATGGCGTTGTTTTAAGCCAGTCTACAAAAGAGGGCGAGGAATTTGCATTAAAGGATACTCTTAGACTTACAGTTGCAGGCGAAGAGAGCTCTTCTGAATCAGGCAGCTCAGATTCATCAAATTCTTCAGGCGGTTCAAAGGATTCAGGCTCATCTAATAGCTCTAGCGAACCACAGAAAGATACTGATGTAGAGACTACTGATGAGGATGCTTCTGGAGACGGTACAGTAGCAGTACCAAGTGTTGTTGGTCTTACACAGGCTGAGGCTACAACAGTTCTTGATGCAAAGAACATTGTTGTTACAAGCACAACACAGGATTATTCAGATACAGTTCCATCCGGTCAGGTTATCAGTCAGTCAATTGAGCCAGGTGAGATGGTAGCTGCTAATTCAAAGATTTCACTTGTAATTAGTAAGGGTGCAAAAGAGACTACATACAAGTATTCTATTCCAAACCCATTTGATAGAAAGTGTGCATACTCATTTGCAGAGCTTAATCAGTCAGGCTCAATGGAGAAGAATGCAACACTTAACGTTTCAGGCATTACAAAAGACAGTATTACAGTTACTCTTACACCAATCGCAGATGATGGAGTAACACCAATCAGTGAGCAGGCCCAGACACTTACAGTTCCGGGTACACCAGAGTAATCTATGACAGGAAAGATTATTAAAGGAATTGCTGGTTTCTACTATGTATATGTAGTGGACCAGGGCGTCTTTGAATGCAAGGCAAAAGGCGCTTTCAGAAAAGATAAAATAAAACCTTTAGTGGGAGATGATGTTGAAATCGACGTCATCTCCTTAGAGGAAAAAACGGGCAATGTAGTAGAACTTTTGCCAAGAAAGTCTGAGCTTATCAGACCTGCTGTGGCAAATGTAGATCAGGCATTGCTCATTTTTGCTACTAAGAATCCAGAGCCAAATCTCAATCTATTAGATAGATTTTTATGTATGATGGAAGAGCAGGAATTACCAATTGTCATCTGTTTCAATAAAGAGGATTTGTCAGATAAAGAGTTTGAGGAGCAGATGCGAAAGACCTACGAACCAGCAGGCTATAAGGTTGTTTTCTGCTCGGCAAAGCAAGACCAAGGTATAGATCAAATTAGAGAAATACTTAAAGGCAAGACATCCACTGTTGCGGGACCTTCCGGTGTTGGAAAAAGTTCTATTGTAAATATGTTGACTGAAGGCCATTCCATGGAGACTGGAGAGGTTTCTGAGAAAATCGGCAGAGGTCGCCATACCACAAGACATTCAGAGCTTTTGTATTTGGGAGAAGATACATACATTATGGACACACCTGGTTTTTCTTCCCTCTTTGTACCGAAGATTGAGCCAGTGGATTTATATACGCTATTTCCTGAGTTTATTGAGCCTACATCACGTTGTAAGTTTACAGGATGTGCACACGACAAAGAGCCTCAGTGCGGGGTTAAGGATGCTGTGGCAGCAGGAGAGATAGCAAAGAGTAGATACGAAAACTATCTGCAGATCTATGGGGAAATGGTAAACGAAAGGAACAATAAGTACAGGTGATTGTTATGAAGAAATGTTTAGCACCATCTATTTTATCAGCGGATTTTGGAATTCTAAAGGAGCAGTTAGCACAGGTTGATGCAGCAGGAGCGCAGTATGTTCATTTTGATGTTATGGATGGCGTTTTTGTTCCTAGCATTAGCTTTGGAATGCCAGTATTAAAAAGCATTCGTAAATACACTGACAAGGTGTTGGATGTACATCTTATGATTGTTGACCCGGAAAGATACATTAAAGAATTTGCTGAGGCAGGAGCTGACATTATCACTGTTCATGCAGAGGCTTGCAAGCACTTGGATGCAACTATTGATGCGATCAAAGCAACCGGAGCAAAGGCTGGAGTAGCTCTTAACCCGGCAACACCAGTAGAACAGATACTTCCAATTCTCCATAAGGTAGATATGGTTCTTATAATGACTGTTAATCCAGGATTTGGTGGACAGAAATTAATACCATATACATTAGACAAAGTAAAAGAGCTTAGAGATATTGCAAATGAAAAGGGATTAGAAATTGATATCGAAGTAGACGGTGGTATTAAGGTGGACACCATTGATTTAGCACTTGAAGCAGGAGCAAACATTATTGTTGCAGGTTCTGCAGTTTTTGTGGGCGATGTAAAGGCTAATGCAACAGCTCTCTTGGAGAAAATGTAATGACAACATTTATAGTTGGAGCTATGCCCTTAGATGATGAATATGTGCGCAGGGTGATAGAATCAGTTCCTAAAAAGGAGCGTTTTATCATCGCATGTGACAAGGGCTATTATTATATAAATATGGCAGGCTATAGTCCTGATTTAGTGGTAGGTGATTTTGATTCTGCTGATGGTGATTTGTATGAGCATTTAATGCGAGATGGAAAAGAAGTCATCAAGCTTAATCCTATAAAGGATGACACTGATATTGAGGCTGCTTTGCAATATGCCTTTGAAAGCACCAAGGGAGATATTGTTATTCTTGGAGCCATAGGCGGAAGATTGGACCATACACTTGGAAATATATCATTACTTGGTATGGGACTTAAGAATAATCGAAAGATTTATCTGATGGATGGCCTTAATCGCATTCAAATGATACAGGCTCCAGATAAAATTACATTAAAAAAAGCCTTGCAGCATGGCAAATACATATCAGTTTTTCCATATATGGGACCAGTTGCAGGTCTAACTATGGAAGGATTTAAGTATCCTCTTTCTGATGCCACACTAGAAGGCTTTAATACTCTTACAGTTTCTAATGAGATTGTTGATGAAAGCGCCACAATCTCAATTGATAAAGGCTATTTAATTATTTGTGAAACCACAGATTAAATAGTAGCTAATCTTTTTAAAAGTGGGTGAAGCACTGTCATAATAATGACACCGAATACACCTTGGATGATATTTGGAATGATTCCTGCAATTGATGCGATGACACCAGCTGATAGAGTTGTTTCATTGACAACTGAAAGCATGAATATTTCAAACAAGAAATAGCCAAGTACCATTACTGCTTCACCGGCGATTCCACTGATGATTAACTGAGGTAACTCAGTTTTTGATGCAATAACTTTACTGAGACTCTTGTAGAGAACATATGCTACAAGAGCAGTAAGTGCTTTTATAATAAAGGTGGCAGGCACGTAAATAAAATAGCCGCCTATCAAATCTGATAAGGCTGAGCCGAATCCGGCTGCAAGTGATCCCCAGACAGGACCTAAAATCAAACCAGACAATAAAACGAAACCATCACCGGGATGAATGTATCCCATTGTAGGTGTTGGTACTTTAATTATCATTGTACCTACGCAGGTAAGAGCTGCAAATAAAGCTGCAAGGATAAGCTTTTTTGTCTTGTCCTGTTCTAATTCTGTAACGTTCACTGATGTATCACTCATAACAAACCTCCATCTTTCTCTTTTCTTTTTTTTATATTGGGGCTATAATATCACCAATCTGACAGCAGAAAAATGAGCAATTATGAATATTTTTTAGGGGACAGACATGAAAGTATACGAAAAAATCTATGAATATTATGTAAACCAAATTGCCAGTAACACTTTAAAGCCCGGGGAGAAAATGCCTTCTTTAAGGGAGACAGAACGCACCTTAAATGTCAGCAGAACTTCGGTGGAAACTGCTTTTCTTCAGCTTGCAGCAGATGGATATATTTATTCTATAGAGAAGGTTGGATATTTCGTTTCTGAGACAGCGGATTTATTTATTAAAGAAAATAGATCTAATCCGTCTACGTTGCAGGACGATAAAAGAAAGTCATTTGAATATGATTTGGAGACTATTGGAGAAGATAAAGAAGTCTCTTGCCTTCAGCTATGGCGAAGATATATGAAGTCCGCTTTAAGGCAGGAAGATAGATTACTTTCATATGGTATTAATCAGGGAGAGGAAGATTTACGAACAGAGATCGCAGCTCATGTGAGAAGGACTAGAAATATTATTTGTAGTCCTGATGACGTGGTGATTGGAGCAGGTTTCCAGAATCTTCTTAGAATACTGATTCCTCTTATTCCAGGGAAAAAGACAATTTCTTTTCCAACAAGGGATTTCTCAGATGGCGCCTTTACCTTTGAAAATGCAGGATTCAAAGTCAATTATCGAGACAAGGAAAGTCATGTAATCTACGTTGCTCCATCCTATATGACTAAG
>JAILAV010000016.1 GCA_024681435.1 Pseudobutyrivibrio sp.
TCATAACACCCGCGCATCTTTATATCTGGGACGAACCTTTAAACTATATTGATGTGTTTTCTAGAATGCAGATTGAAAAGCTAATCCTTGATGCCTGTCCTACGATGCTAATCGTGGAGCATGATGCCAGATTTCAGGAAAGGGTTGCCACAGAAGTAATTAGGTTATAAATTAGTTATGACCATTATCAAAAGAGAAAAAAATGTACAGTTATGAAAGTGAGATATAGTGAAAAAAGTCGTAGGTTAGCACACCACTACAGGCAGCAATTGCAAACAAGTAGTTTGCAATTGCAGGATTGCGACGATGGGACAAGCCCATCAAAGCAGGCAAGCTGCTTTGTTGTTTGGCTAGTGAAATATAGTTGAGTATTGGACCCAGCCCTTCGGTTCTGCCGAGGGCTGGGTCTTTTATGCATGAAGTAGATTAGCTATAATGTATAGAAGATATAGCCAATGTTAAGTTTGTGAGGGGGACAAATGGATATTTCTTATAAGAAGCTGACAACATCAGAATTAGATGTATTTATTGATATGAGAATTACGCAACTTACCGAGGAATATGTTTCATCAGGGCGAACTGTTCCTACAGATGTTGACCTGCAATCCGCATTGAAAGATTATTATAATAGACATTTAGCGGATGGCACATTTGTTTCCTGGCTAGCCATGGATGGAAACAAAATAATTGGAACCAGTGGCATGTCTTTTGTGGAGAAGCCGCCATATTTTGGATGCCCAACCGGAAGACTGGGGCTGCTTTCCAGTATGTACACTAATCCCAATTATCGTAGGATGGGCATTGCAAAGGAATTGCTTAATAGAGTGATAGAAGAAGCAAGAGCTTATGGCTGTGGAGCTGTACATATTACAGCTTCGGATATGGGGGTGAAATTGTATACTGCTTATGGGTTTAAGCATAATGGTAATTTTATGCAGTATATACTTTAAATGATAGGTTATAGAACACTGACAATCAAAAGAGAGTGTGATATGTGTATGCATTGTATTCGAACTCAGATATTCGTTGATGGCAACAAAATCAAACAGACGCCCATTGCTACCGAGAAGTGGGATTCACGTCATTCCTTTACCGTTAGGTCATAGCAGGTGAGGGAATGGCGTATTTTATTATACGGAGGTTTTTATGAAGTGGATTTATTTACTAATCGCAGTCTTTTTAGCGATAACTTTAAAATATATAATAAATTTGACATATGTCAGTAATGATGATAAATTATAATATGACATATGTCAGGAAAAGCAGGAGGGTCCTATTGTGCCTAGATTACCAAAATGTAGAAAAATACGTGTATTTCCAGATTACTATAGCTTTGTTCCAGAAAATTCGGAGAATCCTGAGTTGGAGACAATCACCCTTACTCTAGATGAGTATGAGACTTTGAAACTTCTAGATGCTGAAGGTATGAATCAAGAAGATTGTGCAAATAGCATGGGTGTTGCGAGAACAACTGTTACAGCTATGTATGAGAGTGCAAGAAGAAAGATAGCAATTGCACTTGTAGAAGGAAAACGAATTCGTATATCCGGTGGTAATGTAGAGATGGATAGAAACCAAGCTTTTTTTGATAATAAATTGAAATCAAAAGGAGTAAATACAATGAGAGTAGCAGTAACTTATGATAATGGAAATGTGTTTGGACACTTTGGAAGAACAGAGCAGTTTAAAGTATACGATATAGAAGATGGCAAGGTTGTTAACTCTGACGTTGTAAGCACTAATGGTGAGGGTTGTGGCGCTCTTGCAGGTGTTCTTAATCTTGCTGAAGTAGATGTTCTTATCTGTGGTGGTATCGGCGGTGGCGCTGTAATGGCCCTTCAGGAGGCAGGCATTCAGTTATATGCAGGTGCAAGCGGAAATACTGATGAAGTCGTAAATGCATTCTTAACTGGTACACTTGCAGCTTCAGGTGAAGCGAACTGTTCACATCATGATGAAGAACATGGTGAAGGACATAGCTGCCATGGACACGGTCACGGAAGCTGCCACAATTAAATACAAAAAGGAAGTAAAGGAGTTGGAAGCATTAATGTCCCAGCTCCTTTTATTGTATCTGGGAGTCCTTAAAAATGTGTTATGTTTAGATTTACCTTTTCTTTTAAAATATTATATTGATCCTCATCGGAGATATCAGAGTCTGTGATAATAGTATTAAAGTCTTTGATATCTCCGAACTTTTTCATGGTATGTTGCCCAAATTTTGAGTGGTCAACGAGAAGAATATTTCGCTCCGAATTTTTCATAACTACCTGTTTTATTGAACAATCCATTTCT
>JAILAV010000104.1 GCA_024681435.1 Pseudobutyrivibrio sp.
AAGGATTACCTCGCTAAGAAGTCTGTATGGATCTTCGGTGGTGACGGTTGGGCATACGATATCGGATTCGGCGGTCTTGATCACGTACTTGCATCAGGCGAGAACGTTAACGTTATGGTATTCGATACAGAGATGTACTCTAACACAGGTGGACAGGCTTCTAAGGCTTCTAACATCGGTGAGGTTTGCCAGTTCGCTGCAGCAGGTAAAGAGGTTTCTAAGAAGTCTCTTGCTGAGATTGCAATGTCTTACGGTTATGTTTATGTTGCACAGATCGCTCTTGGCGCAAACATGAACCAGGCTGTTAAGGTTCTTGCAGAGGCAGAAGCTTACGATGGTCCTTCACTTATCATCGGTTACGCTCCATGTGAGCTCCACGGTGTTAAGGGTGGTATGAACCACTGCCAGGATGAGATGAAGAAGGCTGTAGAGGCTGGTTACTGGAACCTCTTCTCATTCAACCCAGATGCTAAGAAGGAAGGAAAGAATCCATTCACTCTTACATCTAAGGAAGGTGACTTCAGCAAGTATCAGGACTTCCTTGCAAACGAGACACGTTACTCTCGTCTTTCAAAGGCATTCCCAGAGCGTGCTGAGAGACTCTTCGCTCTCAACGAAGAGACAGCTAAGGAGCGCTATGCACACCTTAAGAAGCTTGTAGATTTATATTCATAAAATCTAAATAACCTAAGGACTCCCGTATTTTATCGGGGGTCCTTTTTTTGTTGATTTATTGTGGTTCTTTTGCTAAGATAATACTAGATATTGTGTAAAAGTAGCACAGTAGTAAAACGTAACTGTGCGAGATTTATGGGAGGTTCTTATGAAGTGTCCATTTTGCGGAAGCAATGATACTAGCGTAATTGATTCACGTCCAGCGGATGATAATACTTCTATCAGACGTCGTCGTTCATGCCCTGAATGTGGCAAGAGATTCACCACATATGAAAAGGTTGAGACAATACCTTTGATTGTTATCAAAAAGGATAATAATAGAGAGCCTTACGATAGAACTAAGATCGAAAAGGGTGTTCTTATCGCGTGCAGAAAGCGTCCAGTTTCAGCAGCACAGATTTCTAAAATCGTAGATGAGATAGAGACAGAAATCTTCTCATTAGAAGAAAAAGAGATTCCTAGTGCCAAAGTTGGTGAGATAGTTATGGAGCATCTTGAGACAGTTGACCCGGTTGCATATGTTAGATTTGCCTCTGTTTACAGGGAATTCAAGGATGTTAACACATTCATGGATGAGCTTAAGAGAGTATTGGATAAGTAATTTCGTTATAGGGGTTAACTTTTTGACATCTCCGTTCGATATATTAGATACACAATAGACATGGAGAGAGTTATTGATGAATATTTCAGGCATTCGCCCATCTTTAGGGTTTTATGATCAAAACTTAATACGTTTTAACCCTGAGCTTGGCATTGCTCCAGTGGAGGAAGCCCCAGCGGTTGCTCCTGTTGAGGAATCATCTTCACCAGCTCTTAGCGATGAAGAGATTGCAGCAGCAAGACGTGGACAGACTTTTGGTTCTTATGATTTTGCCAGCCAGTATAAGCCAGATTCCACATACGAGCTTAAAGGTGCCGATAGCGATATCAAGAGCCTTGACGTAGAAAAGGCAGTCAGCGATATGGAAAAGGATTCAGCAATCCATCGTTATCAGTACTTTGTACAGAATAAATCAGAAGTAACTGCTAATCCTACACAGATTAGAGGCAATGAAAACTTCTCATTATAATCAAATATCAGGAGCACATCATTGGATGTGCTCTTTTTTTATGTTTTTAAATGATTGTTCTTTTGAAATATTTGATGTAAGCTAATTCAAGTAGCCTAAAGGCTAAGTAAGAGGGAAAATATGGATTCAATTAAAAGATTTATTAATAACGAAATAGTACTTTGTGTGGCAGCTTTGCTTGCTGTTATATCAAGTTTTATTGTGGTTCCTGATAAAAACTACATCTCATATATTGATTTTAGAACATTAAGCATTTTGTTGGCCTTAATGATTACAATGGCAGGCTTTCAGCGTTTATCTGTATTTAGACAGATAGGAGAGAGCCTTGTATCAGCCATGTCATCCATTAGAGGAGTGGCTTTGGTGCTTATTCTTTTGTGCTTTTTCTTTAGTATGTTTATTACTAACGATGTGGCGCTTCTTACTTTTGTACCATTTTCAATTGTTACCCTGTCTATTTCAAACAGAAAAGATTTGTTTGTAAAGGTGATTGTCCTTGAGACTGTAGCTGCTAACCTTGGTAGTATGCTTACACCACTAGGCAATCCCCAGAATCTTTATTTATATTCCCTTTCAAACATGAAACTATCTCAATTCATCATGTTGATGCTTCCTTATAGCTTACTTTCATTAGTGCTTCTTTTGATTTGCGGGGTTGTATTTGTAAAGAAAGCTCCAGTTACCTTGAAGGAAAAATCTACTTTTGAAAGAGGTAAGAAGGACAAGCTGATGATTGGCATGTACTTACTTACTTTTGTAATCTCTATTTTGATGGTTGTGAATGTGTTGCCTTATTGGATTGGATTAATCCTTGTGGTAGCTCTTACATTAATCTTTGATAGAAGAGTGCTTAGAAAGCCGGATTATTCTCTATTATTTACCTTTATCTTTTTATTTATTTTTATTGGAAATATTAAGAGAATGCCACTTCTTAGCCAGATGATTTCTAGCCTATTGTCATTAAATGAAGTGGTGGTTTCTGTTTTACTTAGCCAGTTTATTAGCAATGTGCCGGCAGCTATTCTTTGCTCTGGATTCACTGACAATATCAATAAGCTTATTGTGGGAACAAACCTTGGCGGACTTGGTACACTGATTGCATCTATGGCCAGTCTTATTTCCTTCAAGCAGTATAGTTATATTGATGGTGCAGAGAAAAAGAAATATATTAAAGTTTTTACAATTATTAATTTAGCATTTTTAGCGGTGCTTCTTGCGGCTAATATTTTATTTCAAAATCGTTAGATGACAAGAAGCAGGCTGTAAATACAGACAAACTTGTGGTAGAATCGAGCCTATGAGTAAAAGAAATTTATATCCAAGGGATTATGTAGACAGTACATATTCTATCGACTTTAAAAAACTTTATGAGGAAGGCTATCGAGGAGTTATCTTTGATGTAGATAACACGTTGGTACCACACAATGCTCCAGCAGATGATAGAGCAAAGGCTCTATTTGCAGAGCTTCATGAAATTGGCTTTCAGGCGTTACTTCTATCTAATAATAAGGAACCTCGTGTGAAGACCTTCAAAGAAGCAGTTACTTACTGCAACTATATTTATAAGGCAGGGAAGCCTAGTGCTAAGGGCTACCAAAAAGCCATGGAGCAGATGGGAACAGACGTTGAAAGCACCATCTTCGTAGGAGACCAGATTCTCACTGATGTGTGGGGCGCTAATCGTGCAGGTATTCGCTCAGTCATGGTAAAGCCAGTTTTAAAATGGCATGAAGAAATCCAAATAATTCTTAAGAGATTTTTGGAAGCCTTCATTCTGTTGGGATACAGAATTTATAAAATATATGGAAAGAATATAAATAAAGTACCTTTAAAATGATGCTTCCCCTTGAGCGGAAGATGTCACCGAAGGTGATTGAAAAGGTGTAGGAGGATAAAAAAATGAAAATTGTAATTGCAAATGATCACGCAGCGGTAGAACTTAAGCATGAAATTAAGGCTTATATGGAGAGCCTCGGACATGAGGTTATCAATATAGGAACAGATTCAAACGAAAGCTGCCACTACCCAGAATTTGGAAAGAAAGCAGCGCTCATGGTTGCTAATCACCAGGTTGATTTAGGCGTTCTTATCTGCGGCACAGGAGTTGGTATTTCTCTTGCAGCTAATAAGATTAAGGGAATCCGTTGTGGTGTTTGTTCAGAGACTACAACAGCTCGTCTTATTCGTCAGCACAATAATGCAAATATGATTGCATTTGGTGCAAGAATCGTTGGTTCAGAGCTTGCAAAAGACATCGTAAAGACATTTCTTGAAGCTGAATTCGAGGGCGGTGGAAGACACCAGCAGAGAATCGATATGATTTCAGCTATTGAAAATGAAGCATAAGTCTGATATAATCAGTCAGTCTGCGAGGATTTCGTACATAAAAGACTTTATAGTCTACCTATATATATGTTAGAGGAGGAATATGAATGAACGTACAGGTAGAAAATCTTGAGAAGAACATGGCAAAGCTTACTGTAACAGTTGATGCAGCAGAGCTAGAAAAGGCTATCACAAAGGCATATAACAAGCAGAAGAACAGCATTTCTGTTCCTGGCTTTAGAAAGGGTAAGGTTCCTCAGCACATGATCGAAAAGATGTATGGTGCAGAGATTTTCTATGAGGACGCTGCTAATATCATCATGCAGGAGACATATCCTCAGGCTTATGATGAGTCAAAGCTTGATATCGTTTCACAGCCAAAG
>JAILAV010000024.1 GCA_024681435.1 Pseudobutyrivibrio sp.
TCACACCTGCTCTCTCATAGCATTCCACCTTTTCATCTATCGCAGCTCTCCTCATCTCATCTGAGATTATCTCCAAAACAAAATCGGGAGCACCATATACCTCACGTTTACCAAGGATGCTCTTATCCGTAACTATCATCAAATCCGGCTGAAACATATTGTAGTCATCCTGCAATATCATTACATTTACAGAGCCTTCATATATTTTGCAATCTATTCCCAACTCGTTTATGAACTCTCCAATAAGTATATGAAAATATGAAGCCAAATCCTGATGCATCGCCCCAAGAACCGGCATCTCGTAGTATCTGCCATTGATAAGTTCTACATGAATCTCCTCCGGAAGCGCATAAAAATCTAATATGGAATATGAATTTACGACAGGCATCTTTTTCTCCTTGAAAATATCATTCAATATCATTTAATATATTATTATATTCATTGATGTCTGTTTGTAAATAGTTTTTTCATCTATCAATTAGCACACACGACTAACCTTGCCTTTCGATGGATTAGTGCAATGGGATTTACTCTCCTATTAACAATCGGTGGATCAGTACAACAGAATTTCATTTTCAATTAACAGTCGGTGAAATAGCGCAACGGAATTTCCTCTGCAATTAACAATCAGTAGATTCGTACAATGGAATTCCTGCTCCAATTAGTCAGGTGCTCTTGTGCAAATTTATATTTAAATTGAGTAGTTTCTTAATAAAAAAAGGCGGAGCATAAAGCTCACGCCTACATTAATCACATATATTGCATATGCAAATTATCATATCGTATATGAATATTATTACCTATCACATATGCGCATTAAAATATTATACATACGATGCATATTGTGTTTGCATTTACAATCAATTTATTTTACATACGTGTGTATTGAGCCTACAATTTCGTTCAACAAATTTTACGCACATTGCATATTTCGGTTGCAATAACACTCAATTAAATTTTGCACATTTTGCATTTTGTACTTATAATTACACTCAATTAGTTTTTGCATATGGAGGCAATCATAATTGTTTGACGCTTTAGGACGTATCTCAGAACTTAGACAGGCACGCCGTTTATCCGTTTACAAGCTGGCCAAACTTGCAGACGTACCTCAATCAACCATCGTGACCTGGTACAACAAGAATAGATATCCCAGCATAGATAAGCTCGAATCCATCTGTAATGCATTCGGAATAACCCTTTCTGAGTTTTTCAGTGATGCCGACCAGTTAGATAATGGGAAAACAGACGCGGAACTTGCTGATCTGAACTCCAAATATTTACTGCTTACAGATTATCAAAAAGAAGCACTCATGAAAGTTATTGATGCCTTCATTCATGAGTAGCATCTGATCAAAGATTCACAATATTTCTATTCTCGCCTCTTTCATATGCAAGAATGTTTTTCTTTACTTCGTCTACACATCGTGTTCTGGCTTCAACACTAGCCCATGCCATATGCGGCGTAATAAGAAGCTTACTGCTATCCTGGATTTTTAACAACGGATTATCCTTTCTCATGGGCTCTACACTTAGCACATCAAGCCCTGCTGCGGCAATTTCTCCATTTATCAGAGCATTCGTTAAATCCTCTTCATTTACCACAGGCCCCCTTGCCACATTGATAAGAATTGCAGTTTTCTTCATTTTTGCAAGAGCATCTTTGTCTATCAGATTTCTGGTTTTATCAGACAAAGGACAATGCAATGACAGAACATCGCTTCTTCTTAATAGTTCATCAAATGTCACCATCTCAAATGACTCATCATCTGAATTGTGAGTTGTTCTTCCTGACGCAGGACAAAAGATTACTTTTGCGCCAAAAGCTTCAGCGATATGTGCGACTTTTCTTCCGATGTTGCCCATTCCTATAATTCCCCAGGTAACACCTTCAAGCTCATGAAAAGGGATATCAACCTTGCTAAAATGATCCTGCGCTGCATATTCGCCACTTTTCACAAATTCATCGTAGTCTTTAAGTGATTCCATAAGAAAAAAAAGAAGTGCAAACGTGTGCTGCGCCACTGAAGATGTAGAATATCCCGCTACATTTGCTACCTTGATTCCTCTTGCTGTACATGCCTTCAAATCGACATTGTCAAAACCTGTTGCAAACTCACAAATAAGTTTCAAATCATCCGCATCATCCAAAATTGCCTCCGTGATCTTTGACTTATTTATACACAGCACCTCAACCCCTTCAAGGCGTGTTTTTGCATTTTCTTCTGTTATCTTGTCCTCATAAAAAGTTACATCTCCCAGCGTTTGAAGGCCGCTGTAGTCTATATCATTTCCTACACTGTCTATTTCTGCTGCTACTATTCTCATTGCCTTACCTCACTAATATTCCTAAAGTGTACCGCTTGCAGTAATACGGCTCACTTAATCTCATTGCGCACATTTTATTGCAATCCAGCCCCATTTTCAAGCACATATGAGTATTATTATAAATGCTGCAGTAAATGAGTTTCTTACATGATAAAAACTGCCGCACCAAAATGATGCGGCAGTTCGACAATTATTCGTGATTTAAATATCCGAAAATCAAACTAATTATTTTCGTAACCCAACCTAATTTGATTGGTGCTTTAAACTAATCTGATCCATGATTCAAACTCATTTAATCCGTAATTCAAATAAATCAATAATTCAAATTACTTGAAAGGGTTCTCTGTAGGATAAGGAAGTGATGCAGGCTGGTTGTAGCCGATTACTTCAGCACCTACATACTTGAATACCTCGAAGAGTGCCTTTCCAAAGTGACCAAACGCAACTGCACCGTGGTGAGGGAAGTTGTGCTGGATCAGTACGTGACGATAGAAACGTCCCATCTCAGGAATAGCGAATACACCGATTCCACCGAATGACATAGAGTCTGTAGGAAGAACCTCACCCTGTGCAACATATGCCTTAAGGTGATTATCAGCTGTGCTCTGCAGTCTGTAGAATGTGATATCTCCAGGAACAATGTTTCCTTCAAGTGTTCCCTGTGTAACTTCTTCAGGAAGGTTTCTAGCCATGATCTTCTGATACTTCATTGTGCACTCAGTAAGCTTGCTTGAGCATGTATTTCCGCAGTGGAAGCCCATGAATGTATCTGTGTGCTTGTAATCAAACTTGCCCTTGATGCTCTGCTCGTACATATCAGCAGGTACAGAGTTGTTGATGTCAAGAAGTGTAACAACATCATCACTTACGCATGTTCCGATGAACTCTGAAAGTGCACCATAGATATCAACTTCGCAGGATACCGGAATTCCACGGCCTGTAAGACGGCTGTTTACATAGCAGGGAACGAAACCAAACTGTGTCTGGAATGCAGGCCAGCACTTACCAGCGATTGTAACATACTTTCTGTAACCCTTGTGCTCCTCAACCCAGTCAAGAAGTGTAAGCTCATACTGAGCAAGCTTCTTAAGGATTTCAGGCTTCTTGTTGCCCTTGCCAAGTTCCTTTTCCATATCAGCAACAACTTCAGGAATTCTCTCATCATCAGCATGCTTGTTGAATGCTTCGAAAAGATCAAGCTCTGAGTTCTCTTCAATTTCAACACCAAGGTTGTAAAGCTGCTGAATAGGAGCGTTACAAGCAAGGAAGTTAAGCGGACGAGGACCGAAAGAAATAATCTTAAGATCTGAAAGTCCAACAAGTGCTCTTGCGATCGGAACGAACTCGTTGATCATCTTAGCGCACTCATCAGCTGTTCCTACAGGATACTCAGGAATATAAGCCTTAACGCCACGAAGCTTTAAGTTGTAGCTTGCGTTAAGCATTCCGCAATAAGCATCGCCTCTGCCGTCCTGAAGGTCACCCTGTGACTCCTCTGCAGCTGCGCAGAACATTACAGGACCATCGAAGTGCTTAGCAAGAAGTGTCTCTGAAATCTCAGGACCAAAGTTACCAAGATATACGCAAAGAGCGTTGCAGCCCTCTTTCTTAATGTCCTCAAGTGCCTCTACCATCTGAGTCTCGCTCTCGATGATACATACAGGGCACTCATATACGTCTACATCGTTGTAAAGCTTCTTGTAGCTCTCAGCTAATGCCTTTCTACGATTGATTGCAAGTGATGCCGGGAAACAGTCACGGCTGACTGCTACCAGACCGATTTTAACCTGGGGAATGTTATTCATTTTATGTCCTCCTACCCTTAAAAATAAATATTATTGCTATGCAGTTTTACAAAAACTGCGAAAAATGAACATGCCTGTAAATGATATTTACTATCATTTTTCATACTATAAACATGGATGTTTTAAAATGTGTGTACGTTCACACATCAAATAAATCATAAGTTTTGAAGGTTATTTTGTCAACACGACATATTTCACAGAAATAAGTGTATAATTCTGTTCACAATGTCGCCCGTTCTTCATTTCAGCAGCTCTGTAAAAGACTACAGATTCTGCTCTATATGTATGCTAAGCTCTGTGTAATTCACCTTTTTAGGAACTGTGCCATATGCCAGATAGTTAAATAATATCTCCAGTGAAAGCTTGCCCTGCTTTTCAGGCTCCTGGCATATTGTTGCTGTAATGAGTCCCTTGTGGAAC
>JAILAV010000183.1 GCA_024681435.1 Pseudobutyrivibrio sp.
TCTTTAACCCCATCTGTCACATCTTTATTTTCGCTATCGCCTGTAGACTCATCTGAGTTTGTAATATCGCTTGTAATATCACCTTCGTCATCAGCAATTGCTACCATTGGTGTTGTTGCCATAGCAATTGACATACCAACTGAAGCAACTTTAATTAATGGCTTCTTAAAATTTCTTCTCATCCTCGTGTACCTCCCACGGATTTCATATACATTCCTATTGCGTTAACTTTCGTAACGCCGTTACATTAACTAACTAACAATATATAGATGTTTTTTCACATTTTCAATAAAACTTTAGGGCATTTCATGCCTAAAATCACACGTTTTTGCCAAAGTTCTAATTTTTTAACCTTTCCCATATTTAGTATTTTGGTCAAAAAAATCAGCCCAGCTAATGCGCTAGGCTGATAAAAAATTCACTGTAAAGTATTAAAGTAAATTCTTGAGTGCTTCCAAATCGTCCATACTGATAGATTGAGCTGCTTCGTTTTCTTTTTGGATTTCTAAATATACTTCTTTTCTATAGATAGATACTTCTTTTGGAGCTGAGATACCTATCTTAACCTGATCACCGCGAACCTCAAGGACTGTAATCTCGATGTTGTTGTTGATCATAATTGCATCGCCTGTTTTTCTTGTTAATGCCAACATCGCTACTCACCATCCTTTCCATGTAATGCATCATGAATCAGGAATCGAACTGGCTCAGAACCTTCGATGATTATCTGGTCGCCAATATTTGTGTCTGTGTTAATGATAATAGGTGCTTTAAGATTGATTGATGCTTCCTTTGGATTCTTAGGAACTCTAACTGTTACAAGCACGTATGTGTTATCGTCTGTAAGCTCACCTAACTGCTCCAAGGAATCTACATTTAAAGTTGGTGCATAATCTGGCTTTACTACCTGTGGTAACATAACTGGCATTGCAAAGTCTGTTTCGTCCAATGACTGAAGCCACATGATATTACCCTTGTTCTTCTTTTCCTCGTCAAAAATTAGTGTGTATCTCTTCATGTCTGGGAAACCGATAAGACCATGAATAAGATTGATTACTTTTTCATCGGAAATCTCAATTTCGCCGAATAATCTAGTTTTTACGTTCATTATCCCTTCTCCTTTTTAAATATAGTTAAGTAAAGTCGAATCGCCAAGCTTTCCAGCAGCTGTAAGCGATGCCTGATATGCGGTGTAAGCTGCTGTGTAATCAATGATAATCTGGGATAAATCTACATCATCATTCTTAGATTGTAAATCTTGCACAGTCTCTTGCTGGTCTCCAACTCGAGTCTTAGTTAAGTCAAGAGAATCCTTCTTACAGCCCAAATCAGTAAGTGCTAAATTTATTTTAGCATAATACTTATCAATTTTGCCAAGTTCTGTATTAAAAAGTTTTTGCATGTTGTTATTTAAGAAATCGAACTCTTTTTGGGCTGCATTATTCCATGTATTTAACCACTCTTGACACTCATCAGATGCATACTGTGTCTCGCGCTTCATTTCATCTATCTGATCCATCTTGTCAGCAGCACTTATAACTCGCTGTAACACATCAATCATTTCATCTATGTCGCGCTGTAACGAGCTGTCAAATACATTTGAGGCCTCAGTATTAATTGTTATAGTCTGATTTGCAGCGACTGTATACTCGATATCAAAATGAATTACATCGCCGTTTGCATCAAACTTTGTGTATGTATTATTTGATGTAAGAGGTGCACCTGTATTATCAACAAGCTTTGTACAGTTATAATAATGCTCTGGTCTAAGCTGTCCCTTATCAAAACCAGTCTTATCATACTGAACATCTACAGTAGCTTTGTTTTCCTTTAATGTAGCTGCTACCTTCTCACCAAAGATTAACTCACCTGTTTGTTTAATGTAGACCATCTCATTAGATGCTACTTTTTTAATCTTGTCAGGGTCGTTTTTAGCCCAGTCATTCTCTGTTTCAAATACAGTTACTTCAAAACCATCTGTTGTATTTGAATGAGTGAAACCTAGTGTATTATCATAATCGCCATTGCCATCTGTGTTAGATGTCATTGTGTCAAATACTGTTCCATCACCATAAGTAATCTTGATAGAATTAAGCATTTCAGTCTTATTATAATTCATACGAATTCTATAATAATCTGTCTCTGTAGTATCTGAAATTGCCTTTGCAGGGTCCAAAGATGGAGCCAACAATTCATCCTTTGTTGTAGGAATCTCTACATTTCCTGAATAATATCTATGCTCCTCCATGTGAGCTTCAATATTAAAAGACTGGTCGATGCGATATTTTGTCTTTAACTCATCCTCTGCAAATACAAGATTCTGATTAGTTCTATATCCTGTAAATACTGTACGCTGAGCATAATCAGCATTTCCTTCAGCATATAACTGGGACTGCAAAGACTGAAGCTGCTTCAACATTGTCTTTCTATCATCCTGTGTATTAATTGAACCTGTC
>JAILAV010000035.1 GCA_024681435.1 Pseudobutyrivibrio sp.
GTTGAAAATCCGTATCTGAAGTGTTCAGAGTGGGGATGGCAGATTGATCCACTTGGTCTGAGAGTTACAATGAACACTTTATATGATAGATATCAAAAACCGCTTTTCATTGTTGAAAATGGTTTAGGAGCAAATGATGTGTTGGAGGAAGATGGAACTATTCATGATCCATATCGTATAGATTATCTTCGTCAGCATATCGAAGTTATGAGAGATGCGGTAAATAAAGATGGAATTCCATTGCTTGGATACACAGCTTGGGGTTGCATAGATTTAGTATCAGCTTCTTCCGGAGAAATGAAAAAGCGATACGGAATGATTTATGTAGACAAAGACAACGAAGGCAAGGGAACTTTAAAGAGATATAAGAAAGATAGTTTTTACTGGTACAAAAAAGTAATAGCCACAAATGGCGAAGATCTTCAGTAATGGGAGGTACTAAAATGAGAAAATATGAACAGTTAGCTGCTACAATCATTGAAAATATCGGCGGCAAGGAAAATGTTAAACAGGCGTTGCATTGTGCAACACGCCTTAGATTTACACTTAAGGATGAATCTATCGCAAATACGGAAGTATTAAAAAACACTAACGGGATTATGACAGTAGTTCAGTCTGGAGGACAGTATCAGGTAGTAATTGGACCTGATGTGGCAGAGGTTTATCAGGAAGTAGTTGCTCTTGGAAATTTTGAAAGCAAAGCTCAGGTAGATGATGAAACTCCAGAAAAGAAGGATCAATCAAAACTAAGCCAGGCTCTTGAGTTTGTAGCTAGTATTTTCCAGCCAATCATTCCAGCAATCACTGCAGGTGGTTTGGTAAAGGCTTTAATGGCTCTTTTCGTTGCAATCCACGTTTTAGATAATACAACACAGACTTATGCTCTTTTAAGTGCAATGGCTGATGCACCATTCTACTTCTTACCAGTTCTTTTAGGAGCTAGTACAGCAAAGAGATTTAAGTGCAATCAGTATGTAGCAATGGCTCTCGGTGGATTATTAATCTATCCATCATTTATTACAATGGTTACTGAGGCTAAGGCGGCAGGAACAGGAATCGCATTCATGGGTATTCCAATTACACTTGCATCGTACAGCTCATCAGTTATACCTATTATTTTAGGTGTTTGGTTCATGTCATATGTTGAGAGATTTATGAACAAGATTTCTCCAAAGGCTATCAAGTTCTTCTCAGTTCCTGTAGTTTCACTTTTTGTTTCTGCAGTTGTAACACTTTCAATACTTGGACCTCTTGGCACATGGATTGGTGCTGGTATCGCAGCTTTCTTCTCATGGTTAGATGCACACGCAAGCTGGGCAGTACCTACATTAGTTGGAACATTCTCTCCACTTCTTGTTATGACAGGTACTCACTATGGATTGATTCCAATCGGTATCAACAACCTTGCTACAGCAGGATTTGATACAGTTGTTGGACCTGGTATGTTAGCTTCCAACGTTGCTCAGGGTGCAGCAGGTTTTGCAGTATCACTTCGTTCAAAGAATAAGGCTACAAAGGAACTTGCAGCTTCAGCTGGTCTTACAGGTGTACTTGGTATTACAGAGCCAGTTCTCTACGGTATCAACCTTAAGTTCATCTATCCACTCATCGGTGCAATGATTGGTGGTTTCGCAGGTGGTTTATACCTTGGTATCACAGGAACATGCCGTTATGCATCAGGTTCTCCAGGACTTTTAGTTCTTCCAGCTTACATCGGTGGAGATAGCATGATGAACCTTGTAAATGCTTGCATCGGAACAGGTGTAGCAATGGTAGTTTCATTCATAGCTACATTTATCCTTTACAGCATCTATGCAAGACAGGGTAAGCTTGATGCATCTGAAATTTAATTATTAGAAAAAGAGAGCTACTGAAAATTCAGTAGCTCTTTTTAGTCAATAACTTTAAATATAGTATAGATGGAGTATTAATACTATAATAGTAATAGTTAATGAATATATAAATTCGTTGGAATTATGGGGGAATTATGCTAAGTATTGGACTTGATATAGGGACAACTACAATAAGTGCTGTGGTATATGATTCTGAGGTGGATCAAGTAATTGTAAGTAAGACAGTTTCTAATGATTCGTTTATACGTAGCGAAAATAGTTGGGAGAAAATACAGGACACTGAGATTATTCTTACAAAGGTAAAAGCAGTATTAGATGAATTGTTGCAGCAGTACTGCAATGTTCAGTACATCGGGTTAACTGGGCAGATGCATGGAATCGTATATACGGATTCAAAAGGAGATGCCGTCAGTGCTTTGTATACTTGGCAAGATGGGCGAGGTGATTTGCCAGTAGAAAATGGTAAAGGAAGTCTTGTGGATTATCTCAAGGATGAATGTGATGAGAAAGTTGCCTCAGGATATGGCTTGGTGACTCATCTGTGGAATTTGAAGAATAATAATGTGCCTGGCAATGCTGCGTCTCTTTGCACCATTGGAGATTATATTGTCATGCAACTTTGTGGATTGCAAAGCCCTGTTGTGCATATTAGTAATGCGGCAAGTCTTGGTTTCTTTGATTTGAAAAGAAAAACATTTAAGTGTGATATATTACAAGACCTTGGTATGGACTGCGATTTGTTGCCAAATGTTACAGATGAATTCAAAGAAATTGGAAATTATAAAGGGATTTCTGTTATTTGTGCTATAGGTGACAATCAAGCTAGTTTCATTGGGGCTGTAGGTCTGCAAGATAAATGTGTTCTTTTAAACATGGGAACTGGTGGACAAATATCAGTCTTATCGGATATGATTGTGGATACTGAAAATGTTGAAACTAGACCTATCACAAAAGATAAATATCTACTTGTGGGAGCTTCTCTTTGTGGTGGCAGGGCTCTTGCCATTGTGGAAAATTTTTTCAAAGCATATGTAAAGGCTGCCACAGGCAAGGAAGAGTCGCAATATGATATTTTAGCTGGATTAGCAGAGCGTTTTGAAAAATCTCAAGATAAGCTAGAGGTTTCAACGTCATTTATGGGAACTAGAGCCAATCCTAATACGCGTGGCTCCATAAGTAAAATCAGCGAAAATAATTTCACACCAGAAGCATTTGCTTACGGTGTGTTTGAAGGAATGGCTGACGAATTATTTGGCATGTACCAAGAGATAAATGATATGATATCAGTAGATGTCAAAAAGCTTGTTTCATCAGGTAATGCTCTTCGATTGAATAGAATATTACGCGAAATTTTTAGCGAAAAATTTGATGCACCAATAGAGCTTTCAAAATGCAAAGAGGAAGCTGCGACAGGGGCTGCAAAAATTAATTTTCTGAAAGGAATATGATTATGGAAAAAATAAAGCTTGGAACAATTGGTTCAGGTATTATTGTTCACTCAGTACTTGATGCTGTAAAGGCTACAGATGACATTGAGCTTGTTGCTGTATATTCCCGCACTCTTGAAAAGGCTACTGAATTAGCTGATGAGTACGGGGCCAGCCATACCTATACAGATTTAAATGCTTTTTTCGATTCGTCTTATTTTAATACGGTATACATTGCATCGCCAAACAATCTTCATTATGAGCAGGCAAAAGCTGCTCTATTGGCAGGTAAACATGTGATTTGTGAGAAGCCATTTTGTACAAAAGATTCAGAGGCAATGGAGCTTGCTAGTATAGCAGAGGAGAAAAAGTTAGCTCTTTTAGAAGCTGCTCCTACAACATTCCTGCCTAATTTCAAGCTACTAAAAGAAAGCCTTCCTAAAATCGGAAAGATTAAACTTGTTAATTCAAACTATAGCCAGTACTCCAACAGATATGACGCTTTGCTTTCTGGTCAACTTCCAAATATTTTTAATCCAGAGTTTGCCGGCGGTTCATTGATGGATATTAATTTTTATAATGTCTATCTCAACATTGCGTTGTTTGGATTGCCACTAGAGGCTATTTATTATCCAAATTTATTTGAGTTGCCTGATGGAAAAAGCTTTACTGATACTTCAGGAATTATGATCTTGAAATATGGTGATTTTGTCAGCACTAACACTGGAGCCAAAGACTCAAGCGGAATAAATTACTTCCAAATCGAGGGTGAAAAGGGGTATATTTATGTTACAGATGGAAGCAATGGTCTTAGAGAAATCCGCGTAGTTATAGATGGCAAAGAAGAAATCTTAAACCAGCAGGATAATCCTGACAGATGGTTTTATGAGATACAGGCTATCGTACCATTGATGTTGGAATGGAATGTCAACGAAATGAAAAATAGATTTCGCATTACAATGGAAACTGTTAGAGTTATAGAAAATGCCAGAAAAGCTGCGGGAATAATATATCCAGGAGATTAGGAATAGTGAAAATAAAAGCGCTGAAAAAAATAGCTTTAATATGCATGAGCATTATATTGGCCTTTAGTTTTACTGTCGACACTAAAGCAAAGGCAAAAATATCGCAAAAACCTTCGGAGGTAAGAATGGCAACTACAGGAGTAAAAGACACAGATAATTTTTACGGAATAGAATTTACAAAAGAAAGCAATACCTTCGCTAGGATAAAAGGAAAATCATACAAGGATAATTGCACTGTACCAGTATCGGATTTACGATATCTGCACATCCTTCATATAGGCTTTGACGGACAGACTCATGAAGGTGAAATTATATGCAACAAAGCTATCGCCGAGGACTTACTTGAGATATTCGAAGCTTTATACGAAGCAAGCTACCCAATTGAAAAAGTAAAACTGGTTGATGAATATAACGCTGAGGATGAAGCATCAATGGCTGACAACAACTCATCATGCTTCAATTTTCGTTTCATCAGTCACACTAAAAAGGTTTCAAACCACGGATACGGAAAAGCTATTGATATCAATCCTCTTTACAATCCATACGTAAAAACAGTAAAGGGAAAGCTCAGCGTAGAACCAGCCAACGGAGCTGCCTACGTCGATCGCACCCAGACTTTTGACCACAAAATCGACGAAAGCGACCTGGCCTACCAGCTCTTCATCGCCCACGGCTTCACCTGGGGAGGCGCCTGGTCCTCATCCAAAGACTACCAGCACTTCGAGAAGAAATAGCCGGCCCTGCTGTTAGCGGGGTGCTTCGACGGCGCTGTAGTAGGCTAGGACTTGGCTGAGGAATTCTTCGACTTCCAGATCGCTGAGGTAGCGGACGTCGCCGTCTTTGGTGGTGATGAGGTAGGACGCATCGTAGAAGATTGTGTCAAAGTCTGTGGTTGCATCAGCATCAAATAGGCTGGAGCCAAGGAAGTAGTTTTCAGTATCGATGTCTAAGTAATCAAGTAAGGTTGGAGCGAAGCAGAGTGAATTGCGGCCCTTAACATCAATCTCTTCTGGTTTGATTCCATTGTAGTAAACGAATAAAGGAATTTGGTCTACATCAGTGCATGAGCGCTTGTAATCTGGAAAAGCACTGGTGAAATCCTGATCTGCATAAGTTGAGTGGTCTGTTGTGAATACCAGGATTGTGTTGTCTGCAAGTCCAGAGCTTTTAAACTTTTTGATGAATTCTCCAAACTGAGCATCTAGATTGTAGAATTTGTTTAAAGCTGAGTCTGAGCCGTCACCATAAGTAAGGTCTGGCGAATCGAAGGATACGTGAGTTCCAAAAGTGTAGGCACTCAAGAAAAATGGGTTGCCGGAATCGTCAAGTTCCTTTGCATAAGCAAATAAAAAGTTGTAGGCCTCAGCGTCTGTCATGGTGATGTTGTAACCTGATACGTGACGAGTGTCTGTAATTACCTGGTCAAAGCCTAGGTTGGCACAATATTCGTTGAATTCATGATTGTAAGGTTCTACGTTGATAAAAGCTGTGAAGTAGCCTTTGTCATGTAATACATCCTGAACTGAAATCAGGTTGTTTCCAGTTTTGTCATCGTCAAGCTTGTATCCGCTGTAAAGCTGTCCCTGAACACCTCTTAGTGTTGGGAAAGTGTGATTGTAGTAGTTTTTAAATGATACGCAAGACTTTTCAAATTCCTTAAGGTTTGGCATTATATCTCTTTCGTCAGAGATAATGTTGTAGGAAAGTCCTTCCGTAAAAATAACAATTACATTTGGATTTTCTGGAAGATTGTTAGGCTTTGTAACCGCATCCTCTAATGAATCCTTATGATATGTTTCTTGTGCTAGCTCAGGATTTACCTGGGCTCTTTTTACATGCTGATATCTGACTTCATCTACAACCAATGTGCAAAAGCTCTGAAGTGGACTGTAGTGCTTGTAATCAAAATGGATGAAAACTTCTGCAAGAGCAAGAATAAGTATAATTTCGATAAGTATTTTTTTGTTAATATTAGAAACTAATGATTTTCCAGGAAGGAACACGATAAATAAAATAATGATAGTGCCTAGAATATAAGTGATTGCGCGCCCACCTAAATCTGCAAGAAACTTTACGTTTTTGAGCATTGTAAGAGTTACAAAGCTGTTGCCAAAATAAAGGACAAGCATCTGAGCGACAAAGATAAAGAATAAAAGTCCAACGATAAATTTAAATATGGCCTTTTGTTGGATTAAAGCATTGTATAGGAAAAATAAAAAAACAAGCTCCAAAAAACCTATTGAAAGGTATGTAACATCCTTTGTTGTGAAATATGTAAGTACAACAAGAATAGATGCAAAACAGAATTTGATAATTGTAAATATACTCTTTGGTTCAAAGAACTTTTTTATTTTAGTTAGCAATTTAATTATTCTCCTTTTAGTGCTTGCGCAATAATTTCTTAGTTATAGGCTGCTCGATGTAATTGTAAATCACAATGGCTACGCATAACGAAAGCAAATATATAACTGCGAAATATCGCCAAGGTGTAAGATATGCAAAATCATTAAGTATGAATCCATGGATTAAATACATGGAAAAGCTAATATTTCCTATTGTAAAAAATAGCTTGTTTCCTAAGAATTTCTTTACACAGTTTGATTCTGATAAAAGGCTCAAAGCTACAAGAGCAATACCTGTAAGGTAAGTGATGAGAAGTGAATGCTCCCATCCAACATGATAGCCAGTGTATGCTGGATCAAGTGAAGATATGATTTCTTCGCCACTGAGTATTGAAAGTGCTACAAATATAACTAAAAATACGCTACTGATAGCAGATGCTATCTTTTTCAATGTATCAGAAACAGAAATTTCTTTTATTATTTTTAGTAAGTATGCAAATGACATTCCAATTAAGAAAAGCCATATTCTAAATATCTGCTCAACGCCATTTCCATAAAGTCTAAAGCTTGAAACTATAGCGTATTTATTTGTAAAGTAAACAGCTACATTTAAAATAATAAATAAAGCAAGGTTTACACACACTTTACTTGAGATAAATTTGCTAAGAACCTTTTTAAAAAGCGCCAGAATCAAAATCAAAAATGGCGCACATACATAAAATGCAACCTCCTGCTGTAGGAACCATAAATGCATCTTGCTTTTAATGAAAAACATATTTAAAAGTAAGCTATTTTCTGTTGTAAAATCTCTGAAATCAAGAATTCTTAGTCCCCAAGCTGCAAAAAACATACACAGCCAGCATACAGGAATGATTCTTATGATTCGACTTGTATAATATTCGAAGAATTTTCTAATACTAAAATACTCGTATTCATAGTCAGAGTCTTTGTATGGCTGGCAAACGAAAAATCCACTTATAGCAAAGAAAATATCGTTGCCAACGCCGCCTTGAGATAGCAATCCGCAATGAGAAGCGATGATAAGTGAAATAGCCAAAAATCTAAGACCTTGAATTGAATTGTTCTTTGACTGAGGCATCTATTTATAATCCCTTTCGTGATAAAAAATATGCTTTGAATAGTTAAAAATTATACCATATATTGACATGAAAAGCATATTGCATAAATTTGTATGAATTGAGGGTATATGATAAAATAATCAAATTGGATTGAAACTAAAAAGGACATATCTGATGGAAGTTAACAATACATTAGAAAAACTATCTCAGGGTAAAGATAATAATCTTAATCTAGTTCGTCTCTTTGCTGCATTTATGGTTATGTATATGCATTCCCTTGCTCTTTGCCAGGCGAATTTAGAGGCTGATATTATGTACACTCTGACTTTTCATAAAGCCCTATCGGGACAGGTGGGTGTAGACATATTTTTTGTAATCAGTGGTTTTTTGATTTACAGAA
Source organism: Pseudobutyrivibrio sp. (assembly GCA_024681435.1). GTDB lineage: Bacteria > Bacillota > Clostridia > Lachnospirales > Lachnospiraceae > Pseudobutyrivibrio. Next base: position 8,127 of record JAILAV010000035.1, read on the forward strand.
GCTACGAACGAAACAATAGCATATGGAAATATTTAAAAGCTAGATTCCTTAGAATTTGGCCACTTCTTGCAGTGTTTATTTTGTCCACAGCATTTATTTTTGGCCCGATTTTTACCACAGTGTCAAAGCAGGAATACTATTCTCATGAATTTTTCAAAGAGTACTTGCTTAACCTGTTTTTTATTTCTGGAAGAAATAGACTACCAGGAGTTTTTGCATTCCATATTAATCAAAGCTCAAACGGAAGCATTTGGACATTACAATATGAAGTGATTTGCTATCTTTTGGTTATAGCATTTGCCCTTTTATTTAGACGACATAAAAAGGCAGT
>JAILAV010000190.1 GCA_024681435.1 Pseudobutyrivibrio sp.
GCAACACCGCCATTTAATTTATATGTTATAGACTTTGTGCTAACAATACGATTTTTATCAATGCCCTGGGCAATTAAAGCATTATATGTATTCTTTCCTGAACCAGTAATAATAAAATAGGCTAATTCACATTCACCAAAAACTTTATATCCCATATCAGATATATTTGCACCGAGGTATACTTTTTCCAAGCTTCTACAGTTTCTAAAGGCTTCATATCCGATTGTCTTTACTTTCGATGGCAAGTTTATTTCTGTTATTGAGCTATTTTTAAATGCATACTCCCCGATTGTTGTTAATTTATCGCCTGTAAATGCAACTGTCTTTAATCCTGTTGCACCTAAAAATGCATAATCCGCTATTGTTGTTACTGATGCTGGTACTTCTAGTACATAGCCTGTTGTAAATGTTGCATCGTTAAACAACTGAGGTAATGTTACCATTCCTTCTGGTAACTTTACACTTACAAGATTTCTTCCTTGAAATACTGCCGTATTTCCCTCAAAATTCTTACTTTTAACAACAACTGTTGTATCACCTGCTACTGGATTATCTGCTCCGAATGCATGATAGCCTAATGTCTGTAATCCTTCTGGCAATGTAATATTTGTTAGATTAACACAGTTTCTAAAAGCATCATATTTTATCGTCTTAACCTTTGATGGTAGACTTATTTCTGATATTGAACTGTTTTTAAATGCATACTCGCCGATTGTTGTTAAATTTTCTCCAGTAAATGTTACTGTCTTTAATCCTGTTGCACCTAAAAATGCATAATCCGCTATTGTTGTTACTGATGCTGGTATTTCTAGTACATAGCCTGTTGTAAATGTTGCATCGTTAAACAACTGAGGTAATGTTACCATTCCTTCTGGTAACTTTACACTTGTAAGGTTTCTTCCTTCAAAAACACTAGAATCGACATCTAGTGATTTACTCTCAATAACTACCTCTGTATCGACCTGATTATTAACACGAAATGCTTTATAACCTATTTTACGCGTGCTACTAGGAATTACGATTTTTTTCAAATTTGTACAATCTGAAAACGACATATAACCTATTGATGTAAGAGTAGTAGGTAAAGTAATAGCTGTTATTTCTGAAGCATTACTAAACGCATAATCTGCAATTGAAGTAATTCCTTCAGGAATTTCAACTGCTCCACCATTACCTGTATATTTTGTTACTTTGTAACCTTCAATCTGAAGATCTTCAGCGGTAATAGCTTCCAGCATCTCCTGCTCTTCAGCTTCCTCAACCTCTAACTCTTCCTCCACAAGAGCTTCGCCCTCTTCCTGAGCCTCCTCAGGATTTGCCTCGCCTTCCTGTGTGTTAGTTGTCTCATTTGACTTGTTATCATCATTTGAATCAGACTTGTTCTGATTATCTGATGATTCTGCATCGTCTGAATCCTTGTGTGAAGATATTTCAGTATTTTCTTCACGGTTAGATTCTTCTGTTGTCACGATGCTTGCCTCTGAACTTTCGTTTAACTCTGCTGCAAATACATTCATATCAACTGATGTGAATGTGAGAGTCAACGCAAGCGCAAGGCTTAAAAAACGTGTTAACTTGTTCATCTCATCCTCCTAATTGCTAATGTGTATAAGTCTTTAATTACACAAACTTTCATCATTATACATATATAATCTTTTCAAATCAATATATAAATATATAATTTTGCAATTAGCATCTTTTTTTATAACGCTAATTGTGTTTCTGCAAGAAGGAAGTCAAATTCAATGCAAAAAAAGTGACCGCATTTCTACGGTCACTGAAAAACTTAAAGCTATGGGATGTTGTATCACTACAACTAATGATGAAATGATTATAAACACATAACAGTATTATTCTGTACCATTATTTAGCTTACTTAGAAGTTCTTCGGAAGATGAAGCCTCTATCTCTATTCTTCCTTTTTGTCCACTTTTTGCATAAGAAGCATAATATGATACTGCCCCATCCTGATGAAATTTAGCACCAAATTGTACTGCTAAATAATCTCCTTCGTACTTTTTCTCAACATCTTTCATTTTTGTTATGACATCATCTATCTTTTCAATTAAATCATGTGATACTGGATTTTCGTAGTCAATTAGCTGCTTAACCATATCGGCAGAAAGGAGCACATTAAATTTGGAACTATATCTCCACATATTTTCGCGATATGGGTCTTTTTCGCTAGGTCCATAGAAATTTAGTGTTGTATCATGTGATGAATCAGAAAAAGTACGTTCAATTACTTCCATTGCAGCATAATGACCTGTTACAGGATTTCTAAATTTTCCATCAACCATACATCTTCTTTCAAACCAATCTTTTTTCAAAAAAAACGCCTCAAGATCAGCCTGTTTTGCTTCATCTGTAAATTCGGTCCATGAATAACCCACTGGGTATGAACCTTTAGCTACTATACGTTCTAGTTCTCTTACACGCTCATAGGTTTCTGGCTCATCTAACCTAAAAGTCTCCGTTAAATCAATATTTCCCAAAAAATCGTATCG
>JAILAV010000040.1 GCA_024681435.1 Pseudobutyrivibrio sp.
GCAATCATAAGTACAAGTCCAAGTGGAAGACAGATAATCCAGTTTCTTACAAATCCTGCGATTATGTATGAAACGAGTGATACTGCTGCAGCAAGAAGTGCATATGGAAGCTGTGTTGATACATGCTTAATATGATCGCACTGTGCACCGGCACTTGCCATAATAGTGGTATCTGAAATGGGTGAACAGTGATCGCCACAAACAGCACCTGCCATACATGCAGAAATTGATATGATCATAAGCTCTGCTCCAACATCTCCTCCAAAAACATTAACTACGATAGGAATAAGAATACCAAAAGTGCCCCATGATGTTCCTGTTGCAAATGCAAGGAATGCACCAACAAGGAATACGAGTGCAGGAAGCAGACTCATTACTGCGCCGTTATCTGCTACACTCTCTACTATTGAAGCAACATATGTTGCAGCTCCAAGAGAATCAGTCATTGACTTAAGAGTCCATGCAAAAGTAAGAACCAGTATAGCTGGAACCATACTCTTAAAGCCCTCTGGAATTGCATTCATACATTCTGTAAAATTGAGAACTCCTGTAGCAATGTAAAAAATAATAGTAATAATTAATGCTACAACTGAGCCATATACAAGACCAACAGATGCATCTGATCCAGAAAATGCATCTACAAAATTTACTCCTTCAAAAAATCCACCGGTATAAATCATTCCTATTACGCAGCAAACAATGAGCATTACGATAGGAAGTACAAGATGTATAACCTTACCTTTACCAGATACAGGTGGATTCGGCTGATCTTCTGCACCGGTAAGACTTGGATGTGAATTCTTGCCAGCAGATGAATTTCCAGCCTTTGAATCAAGTTCAGCAGCCTTCATAGGTCCAAAATCATGATTTGTAACAGCAAGTGTAACCATCATCGCTATTGTAAGGAATGCATAAAAGTTATAAGGAATAGCTCTGATAAAAAGTGCAAGTCCATTTGTTCCATCAACAAAACCTGTTACAGCTGCAGCCCATGAAGAAATAGGAGCAATAATACAAACAGGAGCTGCTGTTGCATCAATCAGATATGCAAGTTTTTCTCTTGAAATCTTGTGTTTATCAGTTACAGGTCTCATAACTGATCCTACTGTGAGGCAGTTAAAATAGTCGTCAATAAAAATAAGAACACCAAGTAAAATTGTTGCTATCTGGGCTCCGACCTTAGTTTTAACATGTGTAACTGCCCATCGTCCAAATGCAGCTGATCCTCCAGCTCTATTCATAAGCATTACCATGCTTCCAAGAATTACGAGGAATATCAAAATACCAACATTCCAGGAATCTGATAGCTGTCCGATCATACCATCAACAAATACGTGTTGAATTGTGCCTGTAAAACTAAAACCTGAATAAAGTAATCCTCCGGCTACAATTCCAATAAATAATGAAGAATAAACTTCTTTTGTGATTAGTGCCAAAGCTATCGCTATAATTGGCGGCAACAATGACCAAAATGTATCAACAAACATATTTTCTCCTCCCGTGAGATAATATAAAATAATGTCCTATTTTATGACATCTTTGCTACCTGGTCAAATTCTTTTTCAATCTCTGCTTCTGGTGCCTTAGTTAAAAGACTTACAACAACAATAACTATTATAGCTACAAGGAATGCTGGCGCGAGTTCATATAAGTTCCATACTCCGCCAAGTGGTCTTACTGCATACTTCCAGATAAATACCATTGCTCCACCTGAAATCATTCCAGCAATTGCTCCATAACGGTTCATTCTCTTCCAATACAAAGAAAGAATCATTGCCGGTCCAAATACTGCACCAAATCCAGCCCATGCAAAAGATACAATACCAAATACAGAACTGTTTGGATTCCATGCAATTATCACACCAAATACTGCAACGCCTATAAGAGTTGCTCTTGCAGTAAGCATTGCTGCTGTTTCTGAAAGTTTTATTCCAAGTGTCTCCTGAATAATATTTTCAGATACAGATGATGAAGCCGCAATAAGCTGTGAATCTGCTGTAGACATTGTTGAAGCAAGAATACCTGCTATTATGAGACCTGCTATAAGAGCAAACAGGAAATTCTGCTCACTGATCTTCTGAGCAAGTACAACTATCAGTGTCTCTGCTGTTGATGAACTTGTTGGATCAGCCTGGTCTATAAGAGAAGAAAGTACACCAGTCTGAGTCATTGCACGGCCTACAACACCAAGGAATACTGCGATTCCAAGAGAAATAAGAACCCATACAGAAGCAATTCTTCTTGAAAGTTTAAGTTCAGAGGATTTGCGAATAGCCATGAATCTTAAAAGAATATGTGGCATTCCAAAATATCCAAGTCCCCAGCAGAACATTGTAATCTTATTAAATATTCCATATGGATCAGATGATCCTGTTGCATTATTATGGGTTGCACTAAGCTCAAGAAATCCTGGAAGCGCTCCTGCATTTTCTATAACTGCTCCAAGTCCGCCTGCTGAAATAACTCCATAGCAAACAACAAATAATAAAGCGATTGACATTACGATTGACTGAATAAAGTCTGTTTTAGAAGCTGCCAAAAATCCTCCTGTTGTCGTATATCCCACAATGATAACGGCTGAAACAATCATGGCCAGCTGATAATTTACTCCAAATAATGATGCAAAAAGCTTTCCACATGCAGAAAAACCTGATGCAGTATATGGAATAAAAAATACAATTATAAATACCGCTCCAATACATAATATTAAATTACTATTGTCATGAAATCTTTTTTTGAAATAGTCCGGAATAGTTATTGCGTCAACTCTTTCCGTATAATTACGAAGTTTTCTGGCTGTAAATAACCAGTTAAGATAGGTTCCTACAATAAGACCTACCGCTGTCCATCCTGCATCCGCAATTCCAGAAAAATAAGCAAGTCCTGGAACACCCATAAGCAGATATGAACTCATATCTGATGCTTCCGCACTCATTGCAGTTACAAATGGGCCAAGCTTACGTCCTCCTAAATAGAAATCCTTAACGTCATTGGTATCCTTAGAGCTCACAAAACCAACCATGAGCATCATCGCAAGGTA
>JAILAV010000209.1 GCA_024681435.1 Pseudobutyrivibrio sp.
AACCGGAATACCATTTATGAAAAGCACGATATCAATGCTGTTCTCATTCTTTATGGAGTAATGGAGCTGTCTGGTACAATGTAGAATATTTGCCTCATACTGCGCTTTACTGGTTTCATTTAATGATGTTTCCGGCTTCCAAAATATCGCACGAAATTTAATCCCCCTGTCGGTAAATCCATGACGAAGTACATTTAGGAGACTTGTCTGCTTTACCTCACGAGAAAAACGCTCAATAATCTGTTTTTCCGCCATCGCATCATAAATTTTCACAAATCTTTCCCACTGCTTTGGCTGAGAATTCTTAATAAATTCAACAAAGGTTCCTTCATCCAATCCACTTACTCTGTTAAATGTAGTCGGATCCCCTTTTTTATATCCGCCGTGATGAATCAAATAATCTTCGATATCTTCTTCAAATCGGCGTTCCTTTACGTCAAAATCAGACATATACTAAACCTCCCTTTTGCCAGTGACGACTTCATAGATTAATGATTTTTTATAATTCATTAAAGACAAAATGATTTTTTCTTTTTTATCCACTAAGCCATTTATTTGATTTACTTTAAAATCAAGATAATCTGCTATTTCAATTTGTTTTTTAACTGACGGCACAACTACATTCAAGTCAGAAACTGCACTAACACTAGTATGAGTTAATGCTGATCCAATCTTAGTTATTTCAAATTGTGTTTTGCAAATTGATGAATTTAACTGATAACAAAGGTATCGACTGTCAAATCTATCATCCTTCCCCACAATTATCATTGAAACAACATTCGAACCATCAAACTTTTCTGGCACCAAACATGCTGTTCCTATTGCGCCATCTCGGACAATCAAAATATCATCCATATGTACAATTGATTTGGATAATTTTCTATTATCTTCTTCCGAAATATAAACCATATTATCTTCGAGCAATTGATATTCCTTTACATTTAGCCCTCTTAAAAAAGGCACTTCTCCATTATCGTCAAAATAATCCGAAGGTCTTACAACAACACCTACATTTATTCTATTAGTTATCCCTTTTATTTTCCTCACTTTGTAAGAATGCGAGATGATTCCAATATAATCCACCCCACTATCCTTCATCTCCACATCAGGATTCAATCCTTTTGTAACAGCCTCTGTAATCACCGATAATTTGTATTCCTTCAGCTTCTCGATAATCTCCTGCTGTTTTTCGATGATGGCGTCTATATTGGCACATTTTTTGTCCAAGTAATCCGCAATTCTTTTCTGTTCATCTATAGTTGGCGATGGAATGTAAATATTTTTCATGTCTGACCATTTTGTTGACCATAAATCATTTACTATACCATGACCCCATCTATAAAACTCATCTGCAAAATTATCCGACTTAAATACAAAGCTATAATATTTATTGTTCGTATTTCCACGTGGTTTCAGTACCGTATTTATTAAAGAACAAGAGCCATCATATTCTGAAATACCACAAGAGCCTCTTCTATCAGATCTACTATTGATTACAAAATCATTTTTGCGAATCAACTTGCGATTATCACCATTATCTGTTTTCGCAGCGGTTTCTAATTGTGGAACTATCCCTTGTTTTGTTACTGATAACGGTTCATATTCCAAATCACTAACCTTTGTATTTCGTTCCTCATATATCGCTCCAATTTTATTCAATTCCCAGGCTCTAGGTATCGCCCCAATCCATTCGATACCACTATCTTTCATCTCTCTCATTTAGAGTATTCTTCCTTTTCTTTTATTTACGTTCATCTTTTAAATGTTCTTCCAGCTCCATGAATCGATCAAAATCACTTTGGAATAATCGATCCTGAATCACTCTATATTTTTCAAATTCCGTTTCCGCATGAATCTTAGCTTGCTCTGCACTGATTTTTCCCTTATCCTTAAGAACCTCATGATCCATCAAGGTAAGAAAACCATCTAATCTAATTTCCCAATCCGCCATAGTCATAGGAATATTTCGCATTGCCATACTTTCTGCCAAATCCAGATAGGCCGTAACCATTCTACTAAGG
>JAILAV010000211.1 GCA_024681435.1 Pseudobutyrivibrio sp.
CCTTCAACTACATAATATTCGATATTATTGCATCCCATTTTTTCAAAGAATTCCTTATATGAATCCAAATCAAATTGCTGTTTAAATTCTGCCCCAAGAAATTCTAAAAACTTTACGGCAAGTCCTGCAGATTTCTTAGTCTTGCTTATATATGTAGGAATTATAATCTGTCCTCCTGGCTTTACTACTCTATGCAGTTCTGAAATCGCTACTTCCGGTTCAGGCAGCAAATGAATTACATTTCCCGCTACAACTTTGTCAAAACTTTCGTCTCCATAAGATAGCTTTGTAATATCTGCCTTAGCGAAGTTCACATTAGTTAATCCAAAACATTTCTTAGCAGCCTGCTTTAACATTCCATCAGAAAAATCTGTTGCAATTAATTCTTTACATTTATGTGCTATTGGTAAACTGATAGCTCCTGTCCCACAAGCACACTCCAAAACCACGTCAGAGCTTTCGATTAATTCAGCAACTTTCTTTCCAGTTTCTTCGTACACCTTATGGTTATATATATTTTCAAATAAATCGTATAATCCTGAAATCTTATCCCAAAACATCTAGCAAATCTCCCTTTTATTTTTTACCTGTATTAGTAGTCATTTTTAATCTCCGCTATAATTCTTTTCAGCCATTATGACCATTTCTTTACATGTCCACTCTTCATTAAGAACCGGATATTTCTTAATTGTTTCACGCCCTAAATCCTTAAAACCAACGGACTTATAACAATGATAAGCTTGCATATTGTTTTCAAAAACTCCAAGACAAACACTTTTTGCACCATATACTTCAAAAGCATATTTTAATGCGAGCCTAAGCATCTCTTTTCCTGTCCCCTTACCTCTCCTACTAGGCGCAATAATTACAAAACCAATTCGCAATTCATCAAGGCTATCTCCAGGATTTCTAAATGTAAAGAACCCAACTATTTCATTATCTTCAAAGGCAGTAAATGCAATCATTCCATCTACAAAACCAAACTCTTTTTCAGTTATAGGATACTCCCCCATAACTCCAGCAGTCCACTTATAGAATGCATTTTCATCTTTGGTCCACGAGATGATGGTTTTGGCATCGTCTTTTTTGTATGGTCTAAGTCTAAGCATTTTTCACCTCTCACACTTCCATTAAAATTATTTACATTGTGTTTCTTTCGCTCTTTTATAGCATATTAAAACAATTAAACCTACATATACAAGTGATAAAACAACATAAAACAATATATCTACCTGTAAAAAGCAATACAGAAAATTAAAACAAAAATGAACTACTATGCCGTAAACTAGATTGTCATTCTTTTCCATGAAATAATTCATGATAAAGCAAAGCCCTGTCATTACGATGACATTTGATAAAATGTAAGGAATCATCTGGACTCCCATAAAATCTGAATCAACAAACCAAAGTACGGTATGCCAAAATGCCCAAATCACACCTTGAATTACTGATGCTTTGAAAAAGCTATACTTCTCATTCAAGTATGGTCTAAGGTATCCTCGCCAACCAGATTCCTCACCAGTAGGGCCTGTTGTGATTGAAAACAAAAACGATGCCCAAAATGGATATGCTCCAAGGCTCCAATATTCACCAAATGACTTTCCTTGAACTAATGATAATGCAAATACTGTGACAAGTGTTGCTGCCAAAGTAATAACTGCTGCCATAATAAGTGAATACACATTAATCTTTCCACCGAAAGCTTTTTTATAGAACTCCCTAATAGTTGTCTCTGGGCAAAAATATTTAAATCCCACAATCAAAACTATTGTAGGTGCCCATGCACAGATATTTGATAAAATCCTCATAATTACTGGTGGACAATGAAAAACCATACTTGCCGTTCCACATAATCCTAGCACCATAAACCAGAATACAACATAACTTAATATCACATATCTTTTAACTCTTCTTTCCATGTGATGCCTCCTTAAAGTAAAAACATAAACCTTCGGATTTCTTCCTAATGACCCCGATGTTTTTCTTTCTTTTTCTGCTGTTTTAGTTCAAAAAGTCGTATCTCCTCTGCCTCTTTTTGCTCTCGACTTTTAGCTTTACGTTCAACTTTATTCTGCTCCTGCTGCAACTTTAATGCCTGCTGAGATTTTGTGCCAATACCTGTACTCTCCAATTGTCTTTTTGCATCTCTCTGTAATCTCTTTGGATTCTTTTTACTATCCTTGACCACTACATCTACAGCTGGACTAAATCTCAGTTGATAATAATATCTCAATACATAATCCCACATTTCATAATCCTTCGGCTCAGAACCAAAAGTTACTTTGCAAACAGACAATTTTCCATTATCTATACGTTCAAACACTCCCACCCAAAAAGGCTCATCAAAAAATACTGTTAATTTGCCACTCATAGTTATCCATAATCTTTTATATTTTATAAATGCAAGTTGTTACGTGCCTCTTCATTGTTGCCTATAACCATCGCAACTTTTTCGCATGAATTAACATTCTTACAACCACCACAGGTTTCAAGCTCTTTTGCCATGCCACACTGTCTAATCTCACACATTGATCCGCAATATGGGAACTTGATACCATCCATACGACAGCCTTCGCAATTAATCATCTCAGGTGTAATCTGCACTTGATTCATCTCAGACCACTCCTTTGCAACCTTTATGCGCAAATCATTATCATTATTTTTTGTAGCAATGTACGCCTCACATTTCTCACAATCCAATCCACAATACGCAATAAACTTATTCATAGTTTTAGCCTCCTTTTTTCTCCACTTTATCACCATAAAAAAACAGGTCATATCCTGCACGGATATTGACCTGTTTTGCACTTATTTTTCTTTTTATTATCTATATTCTTTACACATTTAAACCTAGCTTGAAGCTATGGCTTTGATAACCTACGGAAAGTAGAGTAATTAACGCAACACCGAATGCCAAGATATGACTAACTAAAAATGCAATCCAAATTCCTTCTAAACCAAACATTGATTTGAAAATAAATGCAACTGGAATTCTAAATACAATATAATACAAAATCAAAAGAATCATAGCCAACTCAGGCTTACCAATCCCTGTTAAATATCCTTGAATACAGCTTGTAAGCATATACAAAACATAACCAATGCTAATGATTTTGAAAAATACTTTAACAACCAACGCCACTTCTTTCCCTTGGCCGAATGCAGCTGTAAGTGGATTCGAAAATGCGATAACTAAAATGCTTACTATAGCAATAAAGATTCCGCCAATCAAAAGTCCTGATTTCAGATAATCCTTTGCTCTGTCAAATCTGCCAGCGCCTTCGCACTGCCCCACAATTGATGTAACTGCCATGCACATACCAGTTGTTGGCATAAACATAATTAGCTCTAAATTTCTTGCAACACCAAAACCTGCTATAGCTGTAAGTCCAAATGATGTAATAAAAGAAATCATTACTGCAGAACTAATCGGTGGCATAATTGCTTGAACTGTTGTTGGAATAGAGAGCCTAAACATATCTTTCACATACTCACATTTCATCTGATTGAAATCAATATTAAAGAAATGATGTTTTTTTGTGTAGAAAAATGCATATAAGAGACACAACACTTCTGATACAAGCGTAACTGCTGCAGCACCTTTTAAATCATATAAATTGATAAAAATAGGATCAAAGATAGCATTAAATACTGCTGTGTAAATCATTCCTTTCATCTGAAATATTGAATCGCCAAATGCCCTATAAATTGATGTGAACTGCATATAAATAAATAATGCAATATTTCCAATCAAATAAATCTGAAGATATGATATTGCATCTGCAAAAATTTCTGTTGGCGTTCCCATTATTGATAAAAGTTGTGGCAAAGATAGCTCTACTAGGCCACATATTACAACACCTATAGCTAGGCTTATAAAAAGAATTGTAGCTACAGCACCTGATATCTTCTCTTTTTCACCACTTCCTACAAGATGCGCCACCATAACAGACACACCATTTCCAACTCCCATAGCCAGTGAATTCATAATAAGAACAATGGCAGTTCCTGCTGTAAGCGCAGACATCCCCTGCTCTCCAAGCATATTACCAACCCAAAAACTATCTACCATGTTGTAAATCATCATAAGTGTCATCGCCATCAATAGTGGTATAAACATTTTAACTAGACAACTGTTTGTTTTTCCATTAATAAAATCAATCTTACTTTTCACTTGTATTCCCTCCTGTTTACTTTCTATACTGTATAGTTGCTATACGCTTCGGTCAAAAATTTTGATAGCATCTCATAAATGACCTTTATAAAATGCTATCTAATTCTTTTTCAAAAGCCTTTAGTAATTCTTCTAATTGCTTTTGAACATCTTCTGGAATATCGTTCATCAACTTTGCAAATTTACATCCCATTGACTCATGCAATTTTCTATGCTCTGCTCTAGCCTGCTCTCCTTTTTTAGTCAAATATAAATTTAACTGAGAGTCAGATTTTGGAGATAATCTCTTTTCAACTAAGCCTTTATCAACCAGCTTATAAATCATCTGAGATACGGCGCCTTTTGTAATCCCTCTGATTTTTGCAAGTTGTGTGATGCTGATTCCTTCATTATCACCAATTATTGCAATGGTATGAATCTCTGGCTGAGTCAAAATAATGTCAGAACAATACTGCTGTGGTTTCTTTTCATACTGCATATATTTATGAGCAGTACGCTCCATAAGCCAGGCAATATCTTTATAATTTTTCATCATTACCTCGATATAGTTTCTATACTGTTTAGTTACTATACCAATATAATACCTCGATAATATTTTATCAAGTACTATTTCTAGAAAAACTATACTTTAATACTTTTTTAGGGCAAGAATCTATACAAGCACCACACTGGATGCATTCAGTACATTTAGAAATAATATCCTCCGATACTATCTTTTTTACATCTAGTCCCATAGGACATACTTTATTACATCCCCCACATGATACACACGTATCTTTATTGGCTTCAATATGCAATTGAGGAAGCTTCAATAATTTTCCAATAGAGCTACCAATAACCATAAATGGTGCCATCCAACATATATAATGACATGCTGCACGCCTTCCGTGAACAAAAGACGGAATGACAATTATCAGGATTACACCATAATAAATAATAAAATCATATATGCTCGATATCGATATTCCATGGTCTGTCATATAAAACGGATGAATTTTCACATCATTTTTCCCAAGAATAAAAGTTACTATCACTGCTATAATCCATATAGTCCAAAATACATATTTTATACTATTTCTCCATCCTTGTTTTGCTGGATTATTATTGCATAATCCTATGCACTCCTGAATTCCGCCTGCAGGACATAAATACCCACACCATATTCGCCCCAAAAATATTGAAGATAAAAGCATTATCGCAAAAACGATAAAACTACCATTTATGATATGTTCACACGCCGCCTGAATGATTAAGTAAGGGGAAAAGTACCATATAGTAATTGGAAATAACAAGAATGAAATAATAATTACTGCCATACGTAATTGCTGTCGCATGATTTTCTCCTCCTTCTCTTTATATATATCACATCAAAAAAACAGGCCCTATCCTGCACGGATAACGACCTGTTTTACACTGTTTTAGCTTCTAAAAGTTTCTTTTTACATTGAGGACAAAGATTAACTCTGCCGTCCTTAATATATTTTCTCATATCTTCTAAATTGAGATAGATTTTTTTAGAACATTCCTTACAAGTAATCTCATATAATGCCATTATTATTATTCACCCTTAAAGATAATTTATACAGGTAAAATATAACATTACACCCATATGAAATCAAGCACTTTAGTATGATAAATTAAATCAAATCGCAATTCAGATCTCCACGTAATAAATACAGCCCTAAAATAGCATTAAATATAACTGTTGAAAATGTGCTAAACCTCTCAAAAAGACCAAATACTGCCTTTGGCATAATACCTGTTCCAATTGCTCCTACAATCATTATGGCAAAACAAATCAAAGCCCAATTACTGAGAGTATTAAGCCCTTCTCTTCTTGCACCAATAGCTATTAGACTCATTGATATAATTGAAAAAGCAACAACAATTATCGTAACCGAAATATGCATGGCATTTTGGAAGAACAAAGCTCCTTCATCCTG
>JAILAV010000002.1 GCA_024681435.1 Pseudobutyrivibrio sp.
TGCCTATCAAGGAGAATTGAAAGCATTGACAAACTTAAGTCTGAACTCTCTGCATGGGAGTCAGAACGTAACGCAAAGCAGGCAAAGGTTAAGTGGCAATTCACTAATGATAAAGCAAGGATAAAACTGCTTTCCTTATACTCCAAGCTTGAGTAAATCTCAGGCTTGGAGATTAAATTAATTCTGAACTTGCCACGATAGGAGAGTTATGATTTGAATATTGAAAAAAATAGCATAAAAGACTTTAATTATGGTTTAGCAATTTTACGAATATGGATGTGTTTTGAAGTTGTACTGGTTCACTTTAAAAATTGGAGTGTAACACAAGGAGCTAATTTTTCATTACCACAACGAATACTAATTCTATATGAATGGATTGCGGTTCCAGTATTTATATTAACATCTTTTATTTTTACAGATATGAACAAGTTGTCAAAAGATAATGATAAAATAAAGCACAGGTTGTATAGATTATTGATTCCTCATTTCTTTTGGGCATTTGTATATTATGCGATATATAGGATTTTGGATAATATAAAAGGGCTTGATCTAGAACATGGGATAATAGATTTATATTGGCAGTTATTGTTGGGACATAGCATCAACCAAACAGAATGGTTTCAGATTGATTTAATAGTATTAACACTTTTGTTTATAGTGATATTTCGCTTTTGCCCAAAGTCTATAGCAATAAAACTAACTTTTTGTATTGGTTGTTTAGCATTTTATTTTCAATATTCGGGAAAAAACGGTGCGATGTTTGACAAGATTGTTTGGCCAGAAGGCTTCCAAACAGATTACGTTACATATCCTGTTGGCAGGCTTTGCGAAATGGTTCCTTATGCAGTTCTTGGCATTATGCTCTGCAATTATTGTGTCTTCGATTTGGTAAAAAGATATTGGAAGTATATAGTTATTGCAACCTTGTTATTTTTATCTTTATTGTTTAATTATCAATTATTTCCAGTTGTTGAAAGGCAGTATGGTTATTCTGGATTAAGGTATATAGTAATTGGAACCATGTCAGTTTTTCTCTTTTATTTTTTGCCATTACATTGGTTGCCTAAAATTATTAAAAGTATTATTAAATTTTTTGCTAAATATACAATGGCTGTATATTTTATGCATAGACTTGTAGCAACTATACTATATAATTCACAGTTGAGTTTTAGGTTGAGATTAAGACCAGGTTCTTTTTATGACTGCATCGTTATATATTTTTGTTGTGTTGTTACAGCATGGTTAATTAGTTTGATTCCAATAAAACTAATTAGAAATTCAGTTATGTAACCTATCGTTTCTAAAATTTGGGGCCTGACCCCAAATTATAATGCTAATTATAAGAAGCCCTGCTGAAAGGCTCAAAATGAGTGTTTCAGCAGAACTTTAATCTTATTACTGTTTCTTAGAAGAAAGTAAGCGTCAAACCAGTCGCCTAGGCCGAATCTCCATTTTGTGCTTTACTTTAAGAAACTAAAAAAACTGTAAGCGCGAAATTATCTGGCGGATATCCACCGCCAATAATTAAGTTCATAATGGATTCGAATAACGTACATTTTATGTATATCAAATATAAGTATAAAAGTTGGAGGAGCATATTTATGAAATGTGTAGAGTTATACACAAGTTCATATCACAAAGAACCTGAGGGGATTTCTTTTTGCCCATATAGGGTTTCTCCGTTGGGAGCGCATATAGATCATCAGAATGGCAAGATCAATGGATTTGCTATAGATAAGGGAATACATATTGCATACTCTGCTAAGATGAATGGAGTAGTAGAGGTTCAGTCTGTTAATTTTCCTAAGAGAGCGCAGTTCCATGTTTTGTCAGTTCCTGAGGAAAAAGAGGGCGACTGGGCGGATCATTTGCGGGGAGCAACAAGAGAACTTGGGGAGAAATATCCTCTTAGATATGGGATTTCTGCAGTTATTGAAGGTGAGCTTCCTATTGGAGGGCTTAGTTCTTCGGCTGCGGTGATTATTTCTTTTTTGTCAGCGCTGGCTAAAGTTAATGGTATTACGCTGCAGCCTTGGGAGATGATCATGATGGCTAAGGCTGCTGAGAATAAGTATGTTGGTGTTAATTGTGGTAAGCTTGACCAGGCCTGTGAGGTTTTGTGCCGCAAAAATGAACTGCTTTATCTTGATTGCCTGGATGATAGCACAGAGCTTATTCCTAAGAATAGTGAGATCAAGCCTTTT
>JAILAV010000037.1 GCA_024681435.1 Pseudobutyrivibrio sp.
CTATCAATTGTAATTCCTGCTTTACCAAGTGTCTGGGCAGTCTTAGCAGAGGTTGTAACCATTGCTGCAACCTGAGTTAAAACACCAGTACTCTCAGACTTCTGACCACTATCAACAAGATCATTATATGCCTTGGCAAAATCTGAAACAGCTTTATAGATGGCATCTTTATCATAATCCTTTGTGACTTTACCATCTTCTCCAGTAGTCTCTACCTGATTCCAAATTGAATCCTTTCCCTTTGCCAAAAGCTTATCTGTAGCCTTACTTAAATCAGCAGAATCATTTCTAATTTCACTAATCTTTGAAGTATCAGCTTTTACACGCTTTGATGTATCAGATTTAAGATTACCATCAGAATCATATTTCTCATAATATGACTTTACAAGCTTTCCATATGAACCTGATTTAATCTGTGCGAGACTTGTTAAAGAACTCTCCAATCCGCCAAAAGCAGAATTTACACTGTTATTTGAAGAGCCTCCAAACAAAGAGTATATTGAATTATTTCCGAATGAATTAATAGTTAAAGACATAAACATCACTCCTTTGAATATAACTCCACGAACATCCCTGTTCTTTGCCTTTACATACTTATAGATATAATTATATTACAACATATATGTGTCTAAAGTGTTATATATTTTATAATCTAACAGAAATTCCTTCTGCCGCTAAATATTCCTTTAAATCCCTAATTTCCAGCTCTTTATAGTGGAATAAAGAAGCTGCAAGAGCTGCATCTGCACCGCCTATAGTAAGTGCATCCTTAAAATGTTCCATTGTGCCAGCTCCACCAGAAGCAATTACTGGAATGTTGACAGCCTCAGAAACAGCTTTTGTAACATCAAGATCAAAGCCTGCTTTAGTACCATCACAATCCATAGAAGTAAGAAGAATTTCTCCTGCTCCAAGCTTTTCACATTGAATAGCCCACTCTACCGCATCGATTCCGCAATCCAGTCTTCCACCATGTTTAAAGATATTAAAACCACCATCAGCTCTTCTCTTTGCATCAATTGCAACTACAACACACTGACTACCGAATTTATCAGCAGCATCAGAGATAAGTCTAGGATTATCAATTGCCGCTGAGTTTACAGATATTTTGTCGGCACCTTCTCTAAGAAGAGCCTTAAAATCATCAACAGTACGAATACCACCGCCTACAGTAAATGGAATAAATACCTGTTCAGCAACTCGTCGAACCATGTCTACTACAGTATTTCTATGATCTGAGCTTGCTGTGATATCCAAAAACACCACTTCATCTGCGCCAGCCTTATCATAAGCAGCTGCAATTTCCACAGGATCTCCTGCATCACGTAAATCAACAAAATTTACACCTTTAACAACTCGTCCATCCTTAACATCCAAGCAAGGAATAATTCTCTTTGTAAACATGCGGGCCTCCTTAAATTGATGCAAAATTCTTTAGTATCTGAAGTCCAACAGTGGAACTTTTTTCCGGATGGAATTGACAAGCGAAAATATTGTCCTTTTCAACTGAAGCATGGATGTGGCAACCATACTCAGTAGTAGCTTTAACAATGGATTTCTCCGCTGCCTCAAGGTAGTATGAATGAACGAAATATACAAATGAACCTTCATCTATCCCTTCAAATAAACGTCCTTTATTTGGAAAATCCAATGAATTCCAACCTATGTGAGGAACCTTTAGACCTGGAGCATCCGGTATACGTTTTACTATTCCATCTAATATATTTAGTCCTTGAACACCAGGAGATTCCTCAGAAGACTCAAATAAAAGCTGAAGGCCAAGGCATATTCCAATAAATGGCTTGCCGCTTTGAACGTAGTCTTTAATGGCCTTATCAAGCTCATAACCCTTCAAATGTTCCATGGCATCAGCAAAAGAGCCTACTCCTGGTAAAACCAGTCTGTCGGCTCTTTCAATTACACTAAAATCCCTGGTGAGGACAGTTTCCTCACCAAGGATTCTAAATGCTTTTTCTACACTTTTAATATTTCCTGCGTCGTAATCTAGTATTGCAATCATAAATCTGGTAAACCTAAGCCTCTCAGCACCTTTCTAAGTTCTATTGTGTAGTAATGTCTGTTTGGCTGTTTATATATAGCCAAGGCCTCTTCTTCTGAAAGTCCAAACTCAGACTCTAACTCAGAAATAATTGTGTTGCCATAGGCTTCATATTGCTCGGAAATACCATATTCTTGTGCATTATCCTTATACTTCTCATAACGGCCTATACCGATAATCAAAGAATCTAATGCGTAATTATACTGTTTGTAAGAAATGAATGCCTCATACTGCTCCTGACATAACTGCAAATCAGCAAGTGTTCTTGCCTGATTTCTAAGTAATGCTACGTCTTCGTCATTGAGATCAAAACCATTTAACTTCTCATAAGCAGCAATATAGTTTCCTGCCTCAAACAACTCGTTGGCCTGTGACATATGGCGTTTAATACCTGTAAATGTCATACCAACCATTACCACACCAATTATTGATATAGATAATACCAAAAAAGTTGCAATAATGGAAATAGGAATTTTTGGTGAGTTGTCCGGTTCTTTAGGTTTCTTTTCTTTTTTAGGCTTTGGAGGCTTCGCAGGCTTGTCCTTTTTCTCTTTAGCCTTTTCCTTCTTAGCAGCCTCTTTTTCTTTCTTAGCAGCTTCCTTAGCGGCCTTCTTTTCTTCCTTTAAGCGCTGCTTTTTAGCCTTTGGATCTTCTTCAGCTCCTTCTGGAATAATAGGATTACCATCTTCATCATATGTAATCTCTACTGTGGTACCAGGCTTTTTATTTTCTTCTTCTAAATCATCCTCATCAGGTGGTCCGAAGAATAATAATGCTAATTTTGCAAGAATTGGATTAGGCTTCTTTTCGCCCTTTGCCTTCTTTTCTTTCTTTTTCTTCTTTTTCTTTCCTTTGGAATCTGTTTCATCTTCCTCAGCAGATTCCTCAGCTGATTCGTCTATTTCACCATTTATATCAGCACCTTCTTCATCACCATTTAAAAGAGATTGGATATCTAATAAATCCTCATCATCTCCGCCAAGAAGGTTCTCTAAATCTAAATCTCCTTCACCTGATAAATCAGGCTCCTCGCCTTCGCCAAACTGAGCATTATCAAGTGCATCCATATCGTCTGGCAAAAACTCTTTTAACGAGTCGTCAAGAGGCTCCTCATCTACATCCTCTAACACGTCATCTAAAGAAAATCCAAAATCATCCTCATCCTCTGATGACTCTTCTGGTGCATCATCAGAAGAAGCTATTTCCTCTTCATCAGATTCCTCTATAAAAGATGATAAATCAATTTCTTCATCACCAGGAAGATCAAGTGAAATATCATCAGACGACTCTTCTTCTAGAGCTTCAGAATCAGCTATCTCTACCTCTTCAACTTCAGGCTCTACCTCTAAATCAATGTCCTCTTGAGGTTCTGATGTTTCAACAGCATCTTCCTCATCTAGGACCTTTGTTGCTCCCTTAACAACATTATTGATGTTATCAAGTAATGAATCTACAACATTTTCAGAAGCAGGCAATTCTCCTGTTTCCTGGAAAACTCTTTCCTCATCATCGATTTCTTGCTCAAAATTACTTATGAATAAATCTACATCCTCAGATTCTAATTCTTCTTCAAATTGGCGCAAAAACTCCTCCTCAGAAAGAACCTTCCTGAGGTAAGGATGTGAGGTCTTTGTCTGAACATCTTCTACATTAATTCCGGTCGCAGTAAAAAAGTCTTCATCAGGAGCAACAGCCTTGCGGGATTCAGTAGCTTGCTGCTGCTTTTTGATTGCTTTTTCCTCAACCTGAATGGCGTCAGTCTTAGCCTTATTTATTGAATTTAATAGTCCATCTAAGTAGTCCTCTGACTGAGACATCCACGTGTCCTCCCTTAACCAAATAAAGGGGTATGCTAAGCACACCCCTAATTTAAATCAATGTTAATTACCTTTGCGTGCGTCCTCGTATTTAGCAACAAGCTCATCTACAACAGCGATAAGCTTTCCGATTTCAGGCTTAGTAAGCTGCGCGTCAGCACCAAGGCTCTCACCTTTTCTTCTAATCTCGTCATTAATCAAAGATGAGAAGATAATAACTGGTATGTTCTTAAGTGTGTCATTTTCTTTAACCAGTTTACATAATCTATGGCCATCCATAAGAGGCATCTCAATATCAGTGATGATAAGATGTACATCATTAAGAACTGTTCCTCTCTTATGGAACTCAACGAGCTTATCCCAGCCTTCTTGACCATTCATGTTAACGATAAGGTTAGTGTAACCAGCCTTCTTCAAGCACTCAACAATAAGCTTTGAAAGAAGTGGTGAATCCTCGCAAAGAAGAATAGGTGACTTGCTTCTATCACGAGTCTCGTAATCATCCATTTCTGAAACCTTAAGACCAGTCTCAGGATTAATATCTGTAACAATCTTCTCGAAATCGAGAATTACTACTAAACGATCTTCTAACTTAATAACACCTGTTGAAACACCAGATTCATCTGAACTAATTGTAGCATCTGGTTTAATAATATCTTCCCATGATACACGATGAATGCCAAGAACTTCATCAACATGAAAAGCTGTGTTTAAGCTATTAAAGTTTGTGATAATAAATAGACCATCGTTTGTTGGCTCTTCAGTGATATTTAAGCACTTGCGAAGAGAAATGACAGAAATCATAATATCTCTTGGCATAAAAATACCTTCTATTGAAGGGTGAGCATTTGGCAATGGTGTCACCGGTTGGTATAACAAAATCTCCCTTATCTTGGCAACGTTAATTCCGTAGAAATTCTTGCCAACCTTAAATTCGAGTACTTCAAGCTCATTAGTGCCCGATTCCAATAAAATATTAGTATCCATGCAAATCTCCTCTCATTTAAATCAATAATGATTTATATGGTTGTCCCTCTTGTTGTCCCTTCGCTAGTTACAAATAATTCAAGCGAAGTAATATTTTCTACTGACGAGTTGTTGAATAGAAATACTAAAATAAACTTTTTTGTATCACCAGCTGCCAGTATTCCATCATAATTAGCCAAATCGTTACCAAGTGGTGTGAATTGAGTGGACGATTTTTCTCCACCATTGATTGACAAAGTATAGTCACGATTTGAATATTTTGAAAAATCCACTGAAGAATCAGAGGTATTTTCAGCCGTAATATAAAGAACTAAATATTGCTTACCAGACACCTTTGAAAGAACATAGCTGTCTGTTTTATATTCATTTGAAACATCAAACTCTGAACAATTAAATTCTACGCCAGGCACATCAACTGCGCTAGTAAAAGAATATCCTGTATCTTGTGAGGAAGATTCTTCACTGTTAGTATCATCAATTGTCTCTTCTGGAATAATCGGTTCCCCAGTTTCTGGGTCATATTCTACTTCGGTATTCTCCTCTTCAGTTACATCACCTATTTCTTCTTCTGGATTATATTCAGTATCCAGTTCACCAGGCTTAACTCGGGCATTTGCAATGCCAAGGGTCTGATTTTTGTTAAATTTAGAAACAGCTTTAGAGGCGTACGCAGTAATTATAGCCTCTTCCTCATCAGTCATGGCATAGAGTTGTTCGCCACAACCTGTAAATAAGAGAGAAAAACATAAAACCGAAATGAATAAGAATACTCTTTTAATTTTCATGTTATCTCCTGTAAAATAAACTAATCATTAATGGTATGTTAGCATTATTATGTGTATTGTTCAACAGAAAAAATCAGAAAATTCTATGAATTTTTGTTGATTTTTGTATCTTTTGCCAAGGATAGTTCACACCAAAATTCCACGCCATTTGACAGATTTTCGACGCCAAATTTTTCATGTAAAAGTTCCATTGTTGCTTTAACAACTGAAAGTCCAATTCCGCTTCCAC
Organism: Pseudobutyrivibrio sp.; assembly: GCA_024681435.1. GTDB lineage: Bacteria > Bacillota > Clostridia > Lachnospirales > Lachnospiraceae > Pseudobutyrivibrio. The sequence continues at coordinate 5,878 of JAILAV010000037.1, forward strand.
CATATTCTCTGCTTCTTGCTTTATCTGCTTTGTAGAACTTTTCCCAGATATGTTTTATATCCTTCTTAGCTATGTTATTTCCTGAATTAAACACACTGATTCGAACTTTTCCTTTTTTTACAAAATCATATCGAACTGTAATGATGTTCTCATTCATAACATAATGAATAGCATTGCTAATAAAATTAGTAATAACCTGCTCCACCAAGAACTCATCAGCGTGAACAACACAGTCTTCTTTATTGATAAAGGAATAATTGATGTTCTGCGCATCAAAGTTAATTTGATTGCTATCTACAACACTATCAATCATCTCAGTAACATTAAAATCAACTAGATCCAAATTCATCTGGCCTGCTTCAAGCTGATTCAAGATTAACATTTCTCTAACAAGACGATTCATCTTATTAGCTTCATCAATAATAATATCTAGATAAATTTGCCTACTGTTTTCATCATCCATGATACCTTCCTGCAAGCCCTCGGCATAGCCTTGGATAAGAGCTATAGGAGTCTTCAACTCATGTGATACATTTGAGACAAATTCTTTTCGCATGTTTTCAGTTTCTTCACGAACCTCCAAATCATGCTTTAAGCTATCATTTGCAGCCTTTAGCTGGGTGATAGCTCTCTTTAGGGTCGTAGACATTTCATTAATGTGCTCCCCTAAATCATCTATTTCATTATAAATTCTTTGAGGTTTATATTTTACCTCAAAGTTGAAATTAGAAATCTTTTTAGTAATATCAATAAGATTAATAAGTGGCTTAGTAAACTTTGAAATGGCAAACTGTGCCATTAATATTGTAATTACCAAAGCAACAATAACCATGTGAATAATGAACTTATTAAATATGGCTGTCGTGTGTTCCATGGCAGACACTGTAGATCTAACAAAAACAATATCTCCATTTGGAAGAGAGCCCATCAAAACAAGATATTCATCATCTGACCAAGGAAAGATCTGAGTGAATATCTCATATCTATCATTTTTACTAATTAATGAAACTGAGTCGTCATTTGAAAACAATGAATAATTGAGCTGATTCAATAAGAGTGTAGAATCTGCATTTGATGAAATAACGGCTTCACCATCAGCGCCTGTAATAATACAGGAAACAGAATACTTGTCAAAAAAAATTTCAATCTCACTAGCATTTTCAGAGCCGTATAAGGCATCTTCATTACATTTTTCAGACAAGTAATCATAGATGATTTTCATGTCTTTACGTTTTTCAAAAATGTAATAATCGCCTAAAAAGCAGGATGATAGAGTACTCACAATTAATAATGAACCAAGAATTATGGCAACTATCAATCCTACAATCTGGCGATTAATTTTTTTAGACTTTTGCGTCGACTTCAAATTTATACCCCATGCCCCAAATAGTCTTGATGTAATTTCCCTTATCATCTAACTTACTACGAAGCTTTTTTACGTGAGTATCAATCGTTCTTGCATCTCCAAAGTAATCATAATCCCAAACATGGTTTAGAATCTTTTCTCGAGAAAGAGCGATCCCTTCATTGTTAATGAAGTAATACAGAAGCTCAAATTCCTTAACAGATAGCTCTACTGGATTGCCATCATTTGTTGCGACATGAGCATCAACATCTAATTGAATGCCACCAGCTTCAACAACCTTCTTGCCAATAGAATCATCTGTGCTTCTACGCAGAACCGCATTTACTCTAGCCATAAGAATCTTTGGTGAAAATGGTTTGTTAATGTATTCGTCAGCACCTAACTCAAAACCGTTTAAAACATCATTTTCCTCACCTTTTGCTGTTAGCATTAAAACAGGAATTGAAGATGTCTCTCTGATTTCCTTAAGAACGGCAAAGCCATCAACCTTTGGCATCATAACATCCAATATTATAAGTGAAATCTCACTATCCATATAGAACATGTCAAGCGCCTGCTCACCATTCTCTGCCTCGATTACTTCGTAATCCTCTCTTACCAAATAATCCTTAATTAGCTTTCTCATACGGCTTTCATCATCAGCCACAAGAATTTTGTTTTTCGCCATAACACCAACCCCATCCTTGAAAAATTATTGTTGTTTAAGTTCCTTCTCTTTCACTGCAGCTTCTCGCTGTGTGAGTTCTTGTTCCCAAGCAGAATACTTATCAAGTATCTTCTCCTCATAGTTGAGGATTGTTGGACTGTTTATTGTAGAATTCACATAAAACATTCCAATGACACATAACAAAAGTGTTATGCAAAGAACTAGCAACACCCGATTGACTAACTTTAGACGTCTGATTAAATATTTATCTGACGTCTCCCCCAATTTCTTTTTATCAACGTCAACCTTGGCTACTTTAGGACTGGATTCTTCTTTTGGCATCTCAGACTCAGGCACTGAAAGCTTTTTAGTATCTTGCGGTTCATCTAATGAGTACACCGGAGGAATTTCTTTCTCAGAAAACACCCCTGAATCCACAAGATTTTGCCTAAGCTGTGATAAGAAGCCCATACCAATCTCAGTGGAAAAAAGCCTTTGCTTAATGAGCTTATTGTATACTGAAAGAACACCTCTCTCATCGGACTCCTTGATTTGCCCTAGAATGTACTCTACAGCCTTAAGCTCTTTGGCGGCTTTTTTTGCTTTATTCTCATCATCAAAAATATATCCACCAATATTGTATTTAGCCATACTAATCCTTTTTTCTTCTTTATATGATTATTTTAGCAATTTATAATACAAAAATCTATCTTTAATAACAATTATTTAGTTTATTTTTACTGAAATTAGTGCATTAAGCATCTTTTTTGTTGTTAGAACCTGTACCACAAAGCTTATCAACAGACTTGATAATCTCTTGTATTTCTGGCAAATAATGCTCATTATGAGCCATTAGTCTATCAATTTCATCACGCTCTTCCTGGACAATCTTTCTATGATCTTCCAATCTATCGCGTATCTTTTTACGTCTAACAACTAATCTATGTCTACAATCAGCCATATCCTGTCTGTCTATCAAAGCATTCACCTGATTTAACCAAATCTTATCATCAGTTAAACCGATGCTGCCTAAAATTCTTTCAAGCTTGCCATTGTAGAATTCCAAATCCTCATTATTTTGAATATATCTTTGTTGATCTCTTACCTTATCTTGATATTGTTCCCAGACATACTGCAATTCCGCGGAGTTACTAACATAATATTTATCCTTTGAGTATTCTACACTGTTAGTAACGTTAACATATTTCATTCTCTCCACATTTAGCATGCTGATTGCCTGATTAAGATGAACAATAGCAACTCTGTTTTCCCTTGAAATAGTGTTTTGTCTAAGGAAAACAACAAAACCACTGACTGCACACACAAACAAAACTATAAACACCCAAATAGATATATCAACCTTCGCTGTGTTGTACATAGTCATGAGCAGAATGGAAAGTGTCATAAATGAAGCAAGTATAGCCACTGCCATCTTTCTAAATAACTTTATTTGGATTTGAAGCTCAGAGCGTTCAATCTCCCATCGGCTTTTTTCACCTTCAAGATATGCAAGATTTCGTTTTAGCTTAGCCTGGTAAATCTCATCAGATGAAAATCGATTAATTATTTCCGGCATATCGTCTTCTTCATCTGATATAACCTCGAATTGCTCATCTGAAATATTTCGCTGAATAGCTCTGGCATTAACTAAATTATCTTCAAGCTCACAAATTCTTGCCGCAGTGTTTCTAAGCTCTTTAGCCTTTTCCTTAGGCAAATTCTCAATTGCTTTTATATCGTTTAGATATCTTGTAACAATTCTATACTCCATTTTTTGGCGTTCCATTGCCTTAGTTGAAGCTATGATTTGCTCGCAAGAATCAAGGATATACTGCTCAAGCTTTTTAGGGTCATTCCAATTATCTATACCCTCGATTTGAGAATATACTCTATTAAAAGCATCATCGATTTTGGCTGCTCTAATTTCTTTTTTCTTTTTCCTATTTGAAAAAAATCCCATTTTACATCCCCTAAAACAGTTTAAATTCTACAGATTCTAATGTATTCTTTCTTCCAATTATCTATAACATTATTAATGGTTTCTCGAGAAGCGTCTGTTGCCTCTCCGTATAATAAATCATTTATTGAACTATCAAATCCAAGAATATCTTCTTTTACTGTGGCTCGAGAAACAATTTGAAGAATCTCTTCTACATCATTTTTAGAGACCTGATATTTTGAAACATAATCATCAAATGCAAATTTATCCTTAGCACATCTAGCTGCATATAGCAAATGATAAAGTGTCTGCCTCTTATGATTTCGCTTATATCCCTCATCAAAACATTTGCATGCCTCTTCAAAAAAGAATAACTTTGCAAAAGCGCATCCTAAATTGTGGTACACATCACCTTCAATAATTCTAGGCATTGTTTTTGCTACATCCTCTGATAATAGAGTCTCATATTCATATATAGCATCAATTAGCATACCGCTTGTCATTAACTTATCAGCTCTAAGCTTTTTGCGCTCTGCCTCTGATTTATTCTCAAAGGTTGATATTATTGCCAATGCATCCTTGATTTCTTTGTTAGAGGAATAACCATTAGCGCTTAAAATATGTCCAACGAAAATATGAAGAGGCGAGTTGTTCTGGACCATAGAAAGAAGCTCTTCTGCCAATTTAGGCATTTTCAACTCTCTGCCAATCCAATTGCACAATTCCGCATTCATAAGCTTTGTAGAAAGCAAATACACATTATTTAGCATATAGTAACTAAGCTCCTCCAATGAATAAACATTAAGAGAAACTTCCTCTATGTAATAAGGTGAAGCGGCTATGGAATTTGCACAATAAATTAAAGTACTCATTAAACCCCTTTCAAGGAAATGGTATGCTCCCAACTCTTGCCTGAAGATGGGGATATTTCTCCAAATCCTAAATCCGTAATTACGATTGAAACCGCAACATCTGAAACTGGACTAGCCTCAATTCTAAGTCTGGTTGTGCGATTCTCTCTTTTAGGTAAATCTGATAATTCAAGCACCTCTGTGTGAGCCTCTCTAGATTCAGGGCGCTGTATATAAAACTCTAGCTCTGGCTCTCCATCTAAAATAACTTCGCATTCACCCTTAGCGTCATACCAGCTTTCACCAGCATCGATTAGGGTAAGGAATTTCATTACGTTGTTATCTAAAATCTTGATAGAAAGGTTAAGTTTTAAATCATTGTCACCAATGAAAATAAATGGCCAATCTCTTCTGCCATCCTTAATATATCCACCGTAACAAGCTCCTTTTGAATAAAGATTCTTGCCAAGGAAAACCTTTCGACCCTTACACAATCTGGCAAGACTAAGCTTCATCCAATCTCCATCGAAGCCATCTCCAACCAAATATACTGAAGAAAACAACATACTTCCAAAGGTGTCAGCTATGATGTTATCAAACATCTCATCTTTATTTTCTGTGATATCTCCATGATTAACAACATCAAGCGTAACTAATTGAGGTCTTGTAGATTGATTTCTATTAAGAATACAAGAAACCATATTAGTTCCACTGTAATCAAATAATGCAACATTATACAAAAACAGCTCTGGTTTGCATGATAGAGCATAATAATAAAAGCATTCGTTTCTATCTATAAGTGATAGCTTCTTTGAATCAATACCAAGCTTTTGAACAACATAATTCATAAGCTCCATCACATCAAGACTAATCTGTTCAACGCAAATTACAAGCTTTTCAACTTCGCCAAGTGCCGCCATAGGTCCTGGGATAGAAAACAACTTATTAAAAAATATAACCATCAATTCTCTAGCTTCGAAGGCTGTACCATCTACAACTGTTTCTTCGTTTCTAAGAGCCATTCCAAACAAATCTTCAACTAAAACAGCTTCTTTAACTCTGCTTTTAGAAATGGCTTCATCACCAAAGAACCACTGTCCCATTCCAACTCTCTTAGCAAGAATAGTTGGTATAGAATAGTTTTCCTCACCAAGAACCGTACTTACAGTAACCGGCTCTTCCATATTCGATTTGTAAATACTAAGGACTGTGTTTCTTGAATTAATATCTATTCCAAGATAAGCACCTTCGGCATTACTCATATAATCTTTCCTTTACAAAATTGAAAATAAATCTTTTGTGACTGTATCTAGGCCTTGATAATTTTTGAGTGCTGAAGCAAGTTCGCCTGTCTCATTGTACATATTAAAGCGGCTGATACTGTTCATTAGAGCAAAACGACCATTTTTAACATCAGGCTCATCTATCATAACCATAGAATCGCTCTTAATAGGGTCATCGGATAATTCGTCACAATAAATCTCGTATTTAAGCTCATCCCCATAAAATAGAATAAACTGCTTAACATAAATGCCGTCATACATCTCAATCATATCCTCTTCAACTGGATTTTGATTATTGATTGCATATGTAATAACAACAGACTTTCTCTTTTCAGTAGAAATCTCAATAAAGTGTTTATCATAAAGATGATATTTAATTTTAAGCTTATCATTACAATTAGCATAGAATCCAAAATACTGATTGCGCAAAATAGCATCAGCTAAAAGCATATCAAGCATATTCAAATCATCTTCATCTAAATCCTTTGAAAGGCATAAATACTTAAGAAGCGCAATTCGCATACTCTCGTTAACAGGTAAAGCCTTTTTATATCGGTTATATATGTAAGAGAAAACCTCTTCTGGCACTTCCTTTTGCTCTGATAAGAAAGCATGAGCTTCATATGTAAGAAATGCCTCCACAATCATTTTGTTATTCCTACGGGCAACATAGGAATTAAAAACATCAATAATTCTATCTGAAAGGAAATCTCTATAAAGCACCTGTGTAAGAATCCTCTCAGAGAACTCAACTACATCCTCACCTTTTTCAAAGGCATTATTGTAAATAAGAAGCATTGTGTCTGTAGGGCCAACATAAAATCTGGTTAAATATCTAACCAAATCTGAAGCTGCAAATCCTTCATTACACAGCTTAGCTGCCATCAAGATAAGGAAATCATCACTCTTTTCTGGGTTCTCATTAATCATATACTTACAAAGCTTTAAAGCCGCCTCCGGCTTAAGCTCTGTAGCATTAGTATGAGTAAGCATATAATATGCTTCTTCGTATTTGCTACGAGATATAAAAACCTCTAAAACTGCGGCACTAACATCTGCCTTTAACGATTTCAAATCAGCTTCATTCATGAAATGACGTTCAATAAGAGCCTCTTCATCATTAAAGCGTAAAAGTGTAATAATCTTTGGATAAAGGCTACTTAAGTATTCTGATGAAATATACTTTGAATCAAGCAATATCTTTACTGCTTCTACACAAGCCTCGCTAGGCTCAGTATATTTAACATCATCACCAAGCTCCTTTAAAACAGAAGCCATATTTGCAGGAGTAAGCTTCTGTAAAGTATCTGTGTAGCCTGTGACATCTAACACATCCTCAGTGAGATATGCATCATCGTCAACAAATAAATATCCATCATTATCCTCAAGGAAAACAACGCCATTGCTTCCAATATAGTTGATGTATGCCTTATGCTCAGACACATTGGCTATACTAGGGGCTTTAAATTCCTCTTGATACAAAAATACACGTCGAACATTAGGGCTTATAACTGCAATCTTCTTTTTGTAGGAAAGCTCAGATATTAATCTGGCAACCTCTGAATCAAAGATACCCAATTCTAATAATCTCTGATAACAAACAGCTAAATTATCGTCCAAACGACCAAGTTTAAGCTGTTCTAATGCAAATGTCTCAATTGCAGGCTCATAATACTCGTAGGTCTTATGGTCTTCTGCTCTATGAAGAATAACATTTGCATACAAAAGAGCCTTTTTATCGTATGGTAAATCGTTCTTATATTTAAAGAACATGGTAAGCACTTGCGGAAATCTATCAATTGAGTATGTAGGAATAGCTTCCATATATGCTTCAAATATTCCTGAAACATGTAGATTAGCTTCAATGGCTAGCTTAAACCATTTCAAGAACTTCTCATCTACGTATTTTGCTTTCAAAATATATGTAACTATAGACAATAAAAGCTGCAGATCAGGGTATACTTCATAGCATGCATCAAGAATTGGCAATACCTTAGGATTAAAACTATGCTCAGTCTCAAGTAGATGCACCATTTGAATTGCAATATCCTTAGATATTGCATTCTTTTTTCTAGCCCAATTTAAAGTCTTTACAGTCAAGTCATCAAAGCTTGAAATTAAATATGGATCCTGAACAAAAATATAGTAAGCCTCAATATATAAAATTGGCGAATCCACTCCGTCAGCAACCCACTGAGCAATATCTCTAAGCTTTGCTGTAGGATTTTTTATATATTCCCTACGTAAAAACAATAAGAACCAAAAAAGTCTAACATCATCTGGATGTTCTCTGTAGATAGACTCGATATTATCTGTAAGTTTATCAACGTAAGACTCTTCTCTTTCAATAAGAGTACAGATATATAAAAGAAATGCCCACTGGGTACTTCCCTTGTCTTCGATAGAACGTTTTAAATCCTGGATAATCCATAATGCTTCCTGCTTTTGCTCATTAGTAACAAATAAAAGGGCTCTGGTAAGAAGCTGGATATTATCCTCCTCTTCATCCTTTGCTATTTCATCAAGGATAGATAATGTCTCCTGGCACCACTGCGATGTAGTGATTTTTCTAAGTCTGAAGTCCTCGTAAGTTCTGTACGCCTTAAGAATTAAAACATTCTTTTCATGAGACTTGGATTCAAACTCAGCACCTTCCTTTAATGTGGAAGCCACAATAGTAATTTCTTTATGAATGTCCCTGTAATCAAAAGAAATCTTGGCAAAATTAATTCCAGCATGCATTTTATCTTTATGAATGTAGTAATTCATGTTAAAGATAGAACCAAGGAAGAAATCTGATGTAATACTCTCTTTCTCAATTGAGACAAAATCTGCATCACAAGATACCTTAATATCAATATAGCCCCAAGTTGAACGAACTATTTCAATCTCAGAGCGAATATTCTCATTAACTTCATAATATGTATCCTGACGTTCCTTAACATCAAAGGTCATGCTAGGTTTAAAGCCTGTCGCCACAAGGAACTCATCCACATTAACAGCTGCTATAGGCGCAGCTTTGAAGCCTCTGTAAAGAAGCTTGGTACGCTTATCCAAATCAGATACAAAATCTGCAAATCTATCTGAATAGAATAAAGAAACAGCCTCTGAAAAATGATTCTGTGCAAGCTCTACATAATCACTTAAATCATGAATCTCTCCAGAAGATGCCTCTAGGGGACGCTTCACATAGTTGATAGTAAAAGGAATTTTCTTTTCGATTCCAACTGCAACTACTGTAAATACGCCACTAAGTGACTCACCAGGTTTAAAATTATAATCGTCGATTTTATAATCAATTCGAACATTTACTTTATCAAACCATGGCTCAGATATATCCACATAAGGATTGTCACAATAAACTACACCTCTGATTTTTACATCATTAGTACTTTTGAAATATATACTTCCAGAATAAACATCAGAAACAAAGCAGGTATCTTCTATCTGCTCCATATCAAACTCTATATATGGTTTTAAGTCATCGAATTTATCCTCAGATATTCGATAGATTCTTTTTCTCAAAACGATGTCCTCAACAATTCATAGGGTACGTGGTTGCCCACTACTCCTAGCATATTCTTTACAAATTATAGCACAACATCTTGTGTTTTCAAACGAATACGAAACAAAAATATGGATATTTATTTATCAAGGTGTTAGTATGTTAGAAACGAGGTGACAGAATATGATTAAACACAAAGACCACTTTCACGGCAGTGATTTAGAGAAAATCGAAAAGATTTATGGAATCAAAAAAGAGGACATTATTAGCTTCTCTGCAAATGTAAATCCTCTTGGCATATCTCCTAAGCTTAAAGAAGGTATTACAAAGCATATTGATTGCATAACTACATATCCTGACAGAGATTACGTAGAACTTAGAAATTGCATCGCTAACTACTGCTCTACAGAACCAGAAAACATCATTGTAGGTAATGGATCAACAGAACTTATTTCTTTATTCGTTCAAATTCAGCACCCTACAAAAGCAATGATTCTCGGCCCTACTTATTCAGAGTACGAACGCGAAATCGCTTTAGGTGGCGGCAAAACTATATATTACCCTCTTCGTGAGGAAAATGATTTTCTTTTAGACCCAAATCATTTCATTAGTAAGCTATCAGAAGATATTGATATGCTTATTATTTGCAACCCTAATAATCCAACTGGCACAGCTATTAATGCACATGACATGCGTAAGATTTTAGATGCATGCATGGAATGCAATATATTCGTTATGGTTGATGAGACATATGTAGAGTTTGCTGAAAATGTAAATGAAATTTCTGCTGTAAGTCTAACTAGAACATATGACAATATTGCTATCTTAAGAGGTACCTCTAAGTTCTTTGCTTCACCTGGACTTCGTCTTGGATACGCAATCTGTTCAAACTCAGATTTAATCCAGGCTATTAATAGACGCAAAGACCCTTGGACAATCAATTCAATTGCTGTAATCGCTGGAACTTTAATGTTTAATGATGAAGAATATATAAAGAATACACGACAGTTAATTAAAACTGAAAGAGATAGACTATTTAAGCTTTTCGAAGAGAGTTCTCGTTTTAAGCCATATAAGCCTCAAGGCAATTTTATGCTTTTAAAAATTATTGATGAGAATATTACAAGCGGCGAACTTTTTGATAAGTGCATAAGACAAGGGCTTATGATTCGCGACTGCTCTACTTTCCCTTATTTGGGTGAGAATTTTATAAGATTCTGTTTTATGAATCCATCTGATAATGACAAATTGGCTAGCCTACTGTTGGGCTAGCCAAATATCTAAATCAACATCTCCTTTTATTCCATTAATACGTCCACTTTCTGAATACTGCCAAAGGTCATACTCATATGGCCAGTAAAATTCTTTGTTGTAGCCTGCAAACCATTTTGGATAATCTGTAAGCTGATTCAAATCTAAAAGCATTGCTCCCATTTCAGTATTATGATAAAACATTGGGTCATAGCCTGCATTTTTAACTGCATCCAAAAATGCAATTGTAAGATTTGTTCTCTCTTCTACTGAAAGAGAATTTGTTCTTGCCTGGCTATCTGCCACCTTTTCCACATCAAATACAATTGGAAGCTGTAAAGTATAACCTTCAAGAAGATTTAATACAGTAGACGCTTCCTCTAATACCTCTGCCTGATTCACAGCCTGGGAAAACACATAGACACCTACATCAATTCCTGCCGCCTGTGCACCTTCGATATTCTCAATGCATTTTTCATCAACAAGAAGTTTTCCTGTGCCATACCCTCTGTAAACCGCTCTAATAAATGCAAACTGCACACCATCAGCAGCAACAGCATTCCAATCAATATCTCCCTGATGAGAGGATACATCAATTCCAAAACGTGATACATCCTGATTATCTACAACATAACTATATTTACCAGTTTCACTTTCAAGGAGATTATTAATATCATAATCGTTCTTAGCAAGACTATCGTCTATTGGCACAAAATTGTACTTTGAATTAGCTGCTACAACTATGTATTCAGGATATAAGGACTTGAGAACAGAAACAATCGTATTTCCGTTTTCAAGAGACTCTCGAATCGAATCCAATACAGACTTTCTTCCCTCTGCCTTTGCTTCATCCACTAGGGCTTCAACCTCATCGCTGGAAAAAGTCTGACCATCCTCAATTTCAATGCGGCTATGTGTATCTGCAACGATATAAATGATACCCACCGCAATTAAAGTAAAAAATATAGATAAAAAAGATATTAAAAAATATCTAAAAGCTCTTTTCATATACACTATCAGTCTGGCATATCCGAAAGTGAACCTATCTGCTTTCTATACCAAACTATCCCCTTCCAATTTCCATGTTTGTAACCAATATTCGTAAAATGACCTACCTCTTCAAAACCAAGGGCTTTATGAAATTGAATACTAGGTACATTGTCATCAGTGATAACTCCATACATGAATTTATATCCCATATTTTTGAGCCTATTTTCTAATTCAGTGTATAAAGCCTTACCGATGCCTGATTTTCTAGGCACATCATTGGCAAGATAAATAGTAGTTTCTACTGCATATTTATAAGCATCATGATGTCTCAGGCGACCACCATAGGCCATTCCAATTATTTTTCCATCTTCATCACAAGCAACAATATAAGGATAATCCTTTTTCGTATTTACGATACTCTCCTGATATTCTTCAACACTAGGGTTAACCTCTGTAAATGTTACATATGTGTTCTTCGCATAATACCCATATATCTCACAAATAGCCTTAGCATCAGATATTTGGGCATCCCTGATAGTAAAATTCATTACAAGCCTCCTCTAAATATGCATAAAAAAATGATAACAAAGCCTTATATATTATTCAATAATTTCCTTTACAAAACTGTCTATAGGACTTATAACAAATAGGTAAAACATGAAAGGAACTAAATAATGAAATACAACACAATTTTATTCGACTTAGACGGAACTTTGTTATATACCCTTGAAGATTTAACAGATTCCATAAACTATATGCTAGAAAAATACGGTTTACCAACTCATTCATTAGAAGATGTTCGTAGATTTGTTGGCAATGGTCTTAAGATGCTTGTAATTCGTGCTCTTCCTGAGGGAGAAAAATATCAGCACTTCGACAAGTTTTTGGCTGAATTCATCAAATACTATAATTGCCATAATTTAATTAAAACCAGACCTTATAATGGAATTATGGAAACCACAGCTAAATTAAAAGAACTAGGAATAAAAATGGCAATCGTAACCAACAAAGGTCAGACTGCCAGTGAATCATTGCTCGAAGACTTCTTCAAACCAAATATCAATATTGTAATCGGAGATGACGGAAATCATCCTCGCAAACCAGATCCAGCTCCAATACAAATCGCTTTAGATAAGCTAGGAGTCAAAGATAAATCATCTGTCCTCTACGTAGGCGATTCCGAAGTAGATGCTGCCACAGCTGAAAACTCCGGCCTAGACTACGTCCTTTGCACCTATGGATTCCGCGACATGGAAGACCTAAAAGACTTCTCCCCAATAGCGTACGTAGATAACATTGTAAAATTATTTAACGTTTTACAATTATAATGCCAAGGCTTGTATGTGTAACTGGCGTTATGGGCGCCCTGTAATTATTTTGCGTATGTTTTGTAGATATCTACGTGGTCATAGATGCAGCGCCAAGAGCTTGAGGATTTTGCCGTGCAGCAGATGTATTCTACACCTGATGCTGATGTCATGGAACTTACAGCACAGTTTCCAGACTCATCTACGTATCCAGTTTTGGCACCGAGAATCTCTCCACCAATATCTTTATCTTCTATTCTTCTAAGGAACCAGTTAGAAATAGTGATTCCATCAGGATTAATGTTTGTTCCAGTAGAGTTGTAAACCTTTGTAGTAAGTACTTCCCTGCAAAGCTCGTTGTCTAGGGCTGCCATCATAATTATAGATATGTCATATGGTGTACTGTAATGCTCACTGCTATGGAAACCAACTGGGTTTGTAAAATGAGTGTTAGTTAATCCGAGATTTGCAGCTTCTTCATTCATCATTCCAACGAAGGTATCAATATCTCCTGCAACATACATAGCAAGCTGTGCTGCAGCGTCTCCACCCGAAGGTAGAATTGTTCCATAAAACAAATCCTTAACTGTAACTTCTTCGTCTTCCACAAATCCAGATGTAGAACCTCCACCAGCATATGAATAATCTATAGCATCGTGGGACATTGTCACAACCTCATCTAATTGTTCAGCAGAAATATGTTTTGCTGCAACAAGAACCGTCATAACCTTTGTCATTGATGCTGGAACAATTTTTTCATTGGCATTTCTTTTACCAACTATTTCTTTGGTGTCATTATTAATCAATATGGCATATTCGCTAACAACTTCTCCACCGATTTCAACTGTAGACTCTGTTTCTTTTGCAGAATAGTTGCCTGATGCCTGCTTTGTTTCTTCAGGTTCCTTTTCCTCCTCTGCTGGTTCTTGAGCCTCAGTCTTAGCAGCAGAAATCTTTAATCCCGTGGACTCTTCTGCAGAACCCTTCTCTTTATCAGCCTGAGTTTCTTCTGCCGCAAGGGTGAGTGTATCATCATTAGATTTAAAATGGGATATTATTAGACCTCCTACAACGATTATTGCAAGAGTTATAACAGTTATTTCAGCGTATACCTGTATTTTACGAATGAGCTTTTTGCGCCTACGATAGGCTCTTCGCTCATAGTCGGACATATTTCTTCTATATCTTGACATAATATTACTCTCCACTCCCTGTATATGAGAATAATTCTAGCATGCCATTTGGCACCATTCAATTCAGAACGAAATTTCTGTTAAATATAACGAAAGGGCGATAGAAAATCTATCGCCCCAAAAATCATAAACAAGTAAAAACAATTATTTTGCAGTATCAATTTGATTTGTATCAATTGTAAATCTAACCAAATTGCTATTAATTGTATCAACTGCATCAGATACATTTGTTGCAGCCTTAGCAACTGTTTCACTAGATTCAGCAACACCCTTTGATGCTTCTGTAACCATTTCTACATTAGAAGCAATCTCCTGAGTTGCAGCTGACTGCTCTTCTGAAACTGACGCCATATTTGTAGCAACATCATTTACCTTGCGCATCTGATCTGCCATATCATTAAGAGTTACAGTAGCACTGTTAAGCTCTCTTGTAATTTCAGAGAATGTATCAGCGGCATTATTAATTGAAGATGCACTATTGTTAATAAGTTCTGAGTTAGCTGCTGATTTCTCAGAAAGGTCTTTAACTCTGTCTGACATTTCTTTAATAATATCAACAATCTGGTTTGTAGCTTCTGCGGAATTATTAGCAAGGGCACCGATTTCAGTAGCTACAACAGCAAATCCACGACCAGCCTCTCCTGCTCTAGCAGCCTCAATAGAAGCGTTAAGAGAAAGTAAGTTAGTCTGTGAAGATATTGAATTAATCATATCAACAATTTGAGTAATCTGCTGAGCTGCATCATCAACACTATTAACAGCATCAGACATATCATTCATAGAATCTACAATATGATTCATTCCAGCGGCCACTTCTTCCATATCCTTTTGACCAATATCAGCCTTTTGAACTAAAGCATTCATAGTCTGCTCAATTTGTTCTTCTTCTGTTGTAACATCAGAAATAGTCTGTGCAAGAGTTGTTGCATTTTCAGCAACTTCTGTTACAGCATCTGCCATGTCATCAATATTACTTCTAATCTGATCCATAGATGCAGACTGCTCTGTAGCAGCATGCTCAAGTGTCTCAGCAGTATCCTTCGAATTCTGAGCATCCTCAATAAGTCTCTCTGAAACAGATTTAATCTCACTTAAGCTATCTCTCATTCCTGAAATGAAATCACCCATTGCAGAATTCATGAAAGCTATTTCGTCATTACCCTTTGATTGAATCTCAACAGTAAAATCACCACCAGCAATCTTTTCAATATTATCTGTAAGTGTTGTAACAGGCTTTTTAATCATGTTAGAAAGAACTCTAACCATAATGAGAATAACAATTACAACTGCCACTACAGTAAATGCGATAAGAATTACAATAATTCTAATCAGTGCAGCTAAAACCTCAGACTGCTTTGCATAAACGATAATCTTCCAATCTGTACCTTCAACAGTAGAAGAAACCATATAATAATTTGAACCAGCCTTAACTGATTTTACAACGTTATCCTCTGATCTCAAAAACTGCGAAACTCCAGATAAAAACTTATCAGATGAATAATCAGCAATGTTAGAACCGCAGATTGATGTATCTTTGTAAGAAAGAATCTGACCATCACCTGCCACCATGATACATCCGCCAGTCTTGTAAAGCTTGACGTTATTTAATGTCTCCTGAACCTTTGTAAGAGTAAGATCAGAAGAAAATGCACCCTGTCTTCCATCCTTAAGATTAACATGTCGAACAACTGTAGATATTAAATCGCCTGTAGCCTCATCAAAATATGGCTGTCCACTAAAATAGAACCATGAATCATTATGAGACATTGCTTCTTTATACCAATCTTTTTCAGCAACAATATAATCAGAATCTGGTACCCAGCCAGATGGATCAATAAATTCGCCTCTATTTGTACCTATATAGGCACCAAGTGGAATTAAATCATAGCGATTAATTGTCTGTGACAAATAATCAATAAGCTGTGAATCATCCTCAAAATTAAGCTTTTCAACAGAATCCGCCATTCCGTTTAAATAGTAAAAAATAGAATTTAACTCTCTATTAACCATTCCTGCATCAACAGAAACTTCATTAGCTAGGGAAGAATCAATAAGATTCTTTACCATGCCATAACCCAAACCAATAATTATACCCTCCGCAAAAAGAGTACTAACAACTAAAAGAAGCGCAAATAAAACTGTCAGCTTCTTACTAATCGCTTTTGGAGAAGGACCACCTTTCAGTTCTCTCTTTTTCTTTGCTTTTGTTTTTTTCTCAATATTATCTTCCATTTCTTTCCTCCATTAAGAAATTATATAAAGCCTTTAGGCTAAATATAGGCTAATTATGTGAAAAATAAATGAAAAAAGAGACTTGACGCCTCTTGTTTCTTAAACCTAAGTTTAATATTGCCCGTTAATATTTTATCACAAATAAGAATAAATAAAAGAGCAAAATAAAAAAGGAAGCTAATGCTTCCTTTAAAGTGGACTAGATGGGAGTCGAACCCATGTCCAAAAGCCAATTCCCGGCCCTTCTACGAGTGTAGTTTGTAATTTTACATTCCCTCTGCACAGCTCTTACAAACAAGATATATGCTTTAGTAGCTTCATGATACGCCCACTATCGCAAAGCTTTGATAGCGTCGTTTCCTACAAAGTCGAAGTCTGGGTCCTAAGATGTAGGTGTCCTAGGTCAGACTGCCGCAACTAGGCAGCGTAAGCTAAATTTTCGTTAGCGTTTAATTTTAAGTTTGGCCATTTAACCCATCGCCATGGGACTCGCTTCTTCCGCTGCATGACCCCTGTCGAAACCATGACTAGCCCATATCTATTTTTTACCGAAGACATGTAATGTCTGAAGGGAAAAAGTAGATCTTTCTTCCATAGAACTTAGTAAACATTTATGTTTACTTAGTGAGAGGGAAGAATTCCAGTTACCAAGTATATAGCACTCTATACACCTTTGCAAGTGGCAATCCAACTACATTGTTATAATCACCCTTTATTTCTTTAACCAGGACAGCTCCCTTGCCCTGGATTCCATAAGCTCCAGCTTTATCCATCGGCTCCTTGGTGGCTACATATTTATGAATTAGCTCATCTGAGTTCTCATACATAACAACCTCTGTGCACTCGGCAAAGGATTTTATAGAACCGTCCTCAGAAATAATTGTAACTCCTGTGTAAACCTGATGAGACTTTCCAGACAATGCCTTTAACATATTAAAAGCATCATTTTCGTCAGCTGGTTTACCAAGTATTTTGCCATCACATGCAACAACTGTATCGGCAGCTAAAACAACCCTACCAGGATTATCCTTTGCAACAGCCCTAGCCTTTAATTGGCTAAGTTCAATAACCACTTCATCAGGATTTGTCTTAGTTGTTATCTCTTCTACATCGGCTGATTTAACCTCAAAATCAACTCCAGCTTGTGTAAGTAGCTCTTTTCTTCTAGGTGAATTTGATGCAAGTATAATCTTCATTATCCTAAATTCCTTATCTTAAAGTCTCTCTCAGCCTCGCGCTTCATATCTTTCTTTTGTATATCAGCTCTCTTATCATAGAGCTTCTTACCTTTTGCAAGCGCAACCCTAACCTTTACAAGTCCGTTGTTCAGATAAACCTCTATAGGAACTATTGTGTATCCTGTCTCCTTTATTTTACTTAGAAGACGATTAATCTCAGCTTTATGAAGCAATAACTTACGTGGTCTAAGAGGATCACGATTAAAGATGTTACCCTTTTCATATGGATTTACATGCATCTGATAGATAAACATCTCACCGTTATCAATACGAACAAAAGCCTCTTTGATTGAGCACTGGCCCATTCGCATTGATTTTACCTCAGTTCCATGAAGTTCTATGCCTGCCTCATATTCCTCTTCTAAGAAATACTCGTGATATGCTTTTTTATTATTAGCAATAAGTTTGCGTCCTTCTTTGTTCATTATTAAAACCTCTGAAATTCTTCTAGTATGAAATCGATAGTACGAGCCTGTTCATCCACAGAATCCAAGATAACAGTAACTGGCTGTCCCAGCTTAAATGTTCGTCCTGTACGCTCTCCCACAAGAGTAATATTATCCTCTATGAAATCATAGTGGTCATCGTAGAGAGTGGATACGTGTACAAGTCCTTCTACAGTATTATTAAGCTCGACATACATTCCCCATGCTGTGATAGATGAAATAGAGCCCTCAAACTGCTGTCCAATATACTCTTTCATATACTGAACCATCTTTAACTTATCTACTTCACGCTCGCATTCTTCTGCTCTACGCTCTAGCTTACTTGTCTCAATAGCAACCTGTGGAAGAATTGACTCATAATGAGAAATCTTTCTATCATTCATTCTTCCTCTAAGATGATCCTTAATTATACGATGAATCTGTAAATCAGGATATCTACGTATAGGCGAAGTAAAATGACAATAATACTGAGCAGCAAGACCAAAATGGCCCTTACATTCAGTATCATATTTAGCCTGTTGCATACTGCGAAGTGTCATTTTTGTAATGACAGCTTCATCCTCATGTCCTTTGAGAGATTCAAGCATTTTTTGAATCTCCTTAGGATGGATGCTGTCCTTATTTCCCTTTAGGGAATAACCACATGCACCAAGGAATTTACCTAAAGTCTGCATCTTCTCTGGATCAGGTGCACCGTGGACACGATACACAAAAGGTGACTCCATTAAGTTAAAATGCTCTGCAACAGTTTCATTTGCAGCAAGCATGAAATCTTCAATTAATTTATGAGCATCATTTCTTTCGTAAGGAGCAAGTCCAACCACCTTACCATTTTCATCTATCAATATATGAGTCTCAGGAAAATCAAAATCAATCGAACCACGCTTATGTCTTTTAGCTCTAAGGATTTGTGAGAGCTTATACATACCATCAATCATTTCAGCAATATCAGAGTATTCCTCTCTCTTAGCCTCGTCTCCAGTCATAATGGCGTAGACATCAGTGTATGTCATTCTGTGATTGCTATGAATAACAGATTCACATATTTCATGATCAATCAATTCGCCTTTTAAATTAAACGTCATAATACAAGAAAGCGCAAGTCTGTTCTCTCCCTCATTCAAGGAACACATT
The DNA here is from genome assembly GCA_024681435.1 of Pseudobutyrivibrio sp. Classification (GTDB taxonomy): domain Bacteria; phylum Bacillota; class Clostridia; order Lachnospirales; family Lachnospiraceae; genus Pseudobutyrivibrio. The sequence goes on from JAILAV010000037.1 coordinate 25,259, forward strand.
CCGTTAGATAAAGTGTGAGGAAGCATTGGGATAACTCTATCCGCTAAATATACAGATGTACCTCTCTTTAAAGCCTCAACATCTAGAGCTGATGATTCCTGAACATAATTTGTAACATCCGCAATATGAACACCTAAAATATAATTATCTCCATTCATCTGAAGGGAAACACCATCATCAATATCCTTAGTATCTTCCCCATCAATTGTGATAACCACTAGGTCTCTCAAATCATTTCTACCTGCCATGTCAGCCTCTGATACAGGCTTTGCCACGTTGCTAGCTTGCTTAAGTACCTTATCAGGAAACTCTGTATCAATTCCAAAACCTCTGACAATAGAGAGAATATCAACTCCTGGATCATTTTTATGACCTAAAATTTCTGTGATAATTCCTTCTGGCTTGTGGCTGTCATCGCCGTAATCCTCAATATGACAAACCACCTTGTGACCAGAAACAGCTCCCATATCTTTGCCAGCTGGAATAAAAATATCTCTATCTAGTTTATTACTATCTGCAACAACAAAACCAAATCCAGGATTCTTTTCATAAGTACCAACAACATCGGAAAATCCATGAGTTACAATTCTGATGACCTTGGCCTCCTGACGTTTACCAGGTGCGCCAAATGTAAGAACAGCAGCAACAATATCATCCTGCATTGCAAAGCCAGTATTATCACGAGAAACAAAATAATCCTCCTCCTGGCCTTCAACTTCGATAAAGCCATAGCCGTCCTTATGAGAGACGAAACGACCAATAATATCTGGCTCTATATCCACATTTTTAGGCTTATTAGCATTCTTAGCAACAGCATTTAATGACTGCTTCTTAGTAGCAACCTCAGCCTTAGTAGACTTTTTCTTTTTATGATCTTTTACTTTTATGAATGTTGGACGCTTTTCAGGGATCTGATATTTACCACGTTTGGTAATCTCAACCTGTCCTTCTTCAACAAGTTCTGCCAGAACTGCTCCAAACTCATTTCTTTTATCCTTTTCAACATCAAGAAGAATCTCAAGTTCCTTCTTCTTCATTGGAACATAAGCCTGACTTTTAAATACGTCCATCAGAAAATGCTTCTGCTTATCGAATTCTTTCATAAACCTCCTATAAAACAAATGCCACCCCAAAGGGTGGCATAACTAAAATCATTCCTAAAAACTTCCAATATTAAGAACTGCAGAAAGTATAAAGAATAAAACGACACATACGCTTGTAAGCTTAACAAGAAGTCCTTCACGTGAACGACCTTTATTACGGCTCCAATATGAATCAAATTGCTGTCCTGATAATGAACCAAGACCATTCTGCTTTCCTTCCTGGAAAAGAATAATTACTGTAAGCGCCACACAAATAGCGATTAATAAAAAAATAAGAACTATTTTTAATGCTTGCATAATGCCTCCCATTTAGGCTAAATCTAAAGTTATTATTACGTCTATCGCAACATTTGAAGTATAGCATAGCAAAACCGCTATTTCAACCCTTCTGCAACACTTTTATACCCCTGCGTCAAAATTCATTCCTGCCAGCATTCCTGCATCAGCTGCTTTTCTATCCTTTTGATAAGGATTGTCCTCATTAGGATATTTAATCTGTGTTGTTGTGGTTCCTCCAGATACATAAGTCCTTCCACACTCTGGACAAATAGCTGTGTGAATAGAAACTGATGCGTTTAAAACTTTACCACCAGCTTCCTTAGCCTTATCGTAAGCATTAGCTACATGCTCCTGCTCATGGCCTCGCACTCTGGCAGCAGCTGCATTAGGCGATATATGCTGAGCAGATTTAAAAGAAACTTCTTCATCGCTACCGTCCTGATATTTGCGATTAGCGCAGGTCTCACACTCAATAACACCAGCTCGTTTAGCAGCCTTCTCAGAAGTAAACCCTTTGGCAGCTGCTACATTACCACCTTCTGCTTTTATCTTCTTAGCCACTTCCTCAGTGCCTGGATTTGTATATACATTATTTAGATTTGAATATGCTGATATACCAGCTCCAACTGAACTTACACCTATCATATTTTTACCTTTAATAAAGCATACTACATTATCATAATATTATCATCAAAATAGGGAGATTTTATGAACATAACTTTCATTTTAGCTTCATGTAGCCTATACTAATTTGTAATAGTTAAAGGGAGACGGGTATATGCTTAGTAGATATTTTGTATATTTTATTATATATAGTTTTTTGGGATGGATTTACGAGACAATATATTGCACAGTTCATGAGAAGACATGGCAAAACAGAGGTTTTTTATACGGTCCATGTATTCCTCTATATGGTGTAGGTGCTACTGTAGCTCAGATTATCTTTGTAGATTTACCTGTCCCTACATTGCATAATGCATCTTATTTTATAATATTTTTAGTTTGTTCCATTGGCTCTTTCATTTTAGAATACGCAACATCATATGTTCTAGAGAAACGTTTTAATGCCAGATGGTGGGACTATTCTGAGTTTCCACTAAATATCAACGGACGTGTCTGTCTTATATTCACTTTCTGTTTTGGTATTGCAGGAATAATTGTTACTCAGTTTTTAGAACCACCAATTATTTTTGTAATTAGCATGATTCCTCAAATAGTAATTGAACTATTAGCTCTACTATTTATGTTTTTGTTCGGTATGGATATGGCACTTACAGTTTCAGCACTTACCACTTTCGCTAAGGAATTTGAAAGAATTAACGAGCAGATCAACTCACAGATGGCAGAAAGAATTGCTAACCTTCAAACTAGCACTGCGGTCAAATTAGAAAAAATCGAAGAACTTAAAGAACAGCTTTCAACTGAAGCTGTAAAGCAATGGATCGGACGCTCAACTCGCACACAGCGCGGTCAGTTCCGTCACATCGCAAAATTCACTCATCCCGTAGCCTCAACTAAGTCACTGCTTAATAAGGGATCCCAATTCCTCCGTAACCGAAAATATAGGTCAGAGGATAAATCATAATCGTAAAGAAAAGACTAAGTAAATAAACATGAAAATAAAATGGACCTCGGTAGCCATCAAGCTCTATAATTTCTAAAGCGAAGCTTTCTATGCTGAGCGTAGAAATAATAGGCTTGTAGGCGTAACCGAGGTCCTTCATTAATTACATGATATTACTTAGATTTTTCTTCTGCCTTAATTGCATCCTCAGGTTTTTCAACCTGTGCAATTGCGTTCTTTGTCATAGGGATACGACAGTTTTTGTTGCTTCCGAACTCTACGATAACTGTATCATCCTGAATAGCAATGATAACACCGTAAAAACCACTTGTAGTAAGAACTGTATCACCGATTGCAAGAGCTGACATCATAGCTGTCTTTTCCTTCTGCTCTTTCTGCTGTGGGCGAATCATGAAAAAGTACATGAATGCAAAAAGCACTACGACCCAAATAACTAAGCTAATTGAACTATCCATTAAATTATTCCTCCTAATATCGACTGTTTACCAGTCACTGTATGATATTTTACCTAAATACAATAGCTGGCGCAAGATATATAAACCATTTTATATATTTTTAAGATTTAGTCTTCTCCTGCTTCCATTGAAGCAAGTTTGTTTTTCTTGTATGTAGCAAACATACCTGCATCTAAAGAATCTCTAATTTCTTCCATCATTGTGTTATAGAAATACAAGTTATGTAATACACAAAGTCTCATTCCAAGCATTTCCTTTGCCTTTAACAAATGACGTACATAAGCTCTAGAATATGAGCGGCATGTAGGACATCCACAGCCTTCCTCGATAGGTCTCATATCCTTTTCAAACTTCTGATTGAAAAGATTAAGCTTTCCATGATTAGTGTATACATGACCATGACGACCATTTCGGCTTGGATATACACAGTCAAAGAAATCAACGCCTCTTTCAACTGCCTCGAGAATATTAGCTGGTGTACCAACGCCCATAAGGTATGTAGGTTTATTCTGAGGTAAATATGGAACAACATGATCCAAAACGTCATACATCTGTTCATGACTCTCGCCAACAGCAAGACCACCTACAGCATATCCTGGTAAATCCAATTCAGAAATAGCTTTAGCATGCTCTATTCTAATGTCGTTATAAACGGCACCTTGATTAATTCCAAATAATAGCTGCTCTTTGTTAATTGTATCTTCAAGAGAGTTTAATCTCATCATTTCATCTTTACAACGATATAACCAACGAGTTGTACGAGCAACTGAATCCTCTACATATTTACGTTCAGCTAAGGCTGGTGGGCACTCATCAAAGGCCATGGCAATTGTAGAACCAAGATTAGATTGAATCTGCATTGATTCCTCTGGTCCCATGAAAATCTTACGACCATCAATGTGGGAGTTGAAGGTTACACCTTCTTCTTTGATTTTTCTGATTCCAGCCAAAGAGAATACCTGAAATCCGCCTGAATCAGTTAAGATAGGTCTATCCCAACCCATGAATCTGTGAAGTCCCCCAAGCTCCTTAATAAGCTTATCACCAGTTCTAACATGAAGATGATAAGTGTTAGAGAGCTCAACCTGACACTTTATTTCTTTTAAATCATCTGTAGAAACAGCGCCCTTAATAGCCGCAACAGTACCAACATTCATAAATACTGGTGTCTCAACAACACCATGTACTGTGTGGAAGCGACCTCTTTTGGCTAATCCCTCTGTCTTTAATAACTCGTACTTCAATTCTTATAAAACTCCTTAATATAATCTACTCTATCTGTCATATGACCAAGCATTGCATCACAAATTGTAATGGCACACATAGCCTCTACAACAACTACAGCTCTTGGAACAATAACAGGATCATGTCGACCATGAATCTCAATATCTATTTCCTCGTGGTTCTCATTAACTGTTTGCTGGCTCTGGGAAATAGATGGTGTAGGCTTAATTGCACAACGTACAATAATATCATCGCCATCAGATATACCACCAAGGATACCACCGCTATGGTTGGAAAGTTTAACAACTTCTCCATTCTCCATACGGAATTTATCATTATTTATGCTACCCATTGTCTTAGAGGCAGCAAACCCATCGCCAATTTCTACGCCCTTAACAGAACCAATAGATACAAGCGCCTGTGATAATCTAGCATCTAATTTATCAAATACAGGGTCCCCTATTCCTGCAGGGACTCCAGAAATTAAACACTCTATAACACCGCCTGCGCTGTCGTTATTTAACATGCAAGCTTCCAAATATTCTTCTGCTTTTTTGGCTGCAGTAGGGTCTGGCATGCAAAGAGAATTATTATCTCGTTCTGATAAATCAAAATCATAGATTTTAACATCTCCGATTGATTTAGTGTATGCACAGACAGTAACACCAAGCTCCTGCAAAAGCTTAGCGCAAACGGCGCCTGCCGCTACACGGCCTATAGTCTCTCTACCTGAAGAACGACCGCCTCCTCGATAGTCTCTTAAACCGTATTTTTCAATATATCCATAATCAGCGTGTCCCGGACGAAAAGCTGTGGCAATATTTCCATAGTCCTTTGAATGCTGATCCTTATTTTCAACCATAAGAGATATTGGTGTTCCAGTGGTAACTCCTTCAAAAACACCTGAAAGAATAGAAACCTTATCACCTTCGGCTCTAGATGTAGTAAATTTAGACTGCCCTGGTTTTCTTCTGTCCAAATATAATTGAATATCACCCTCGCACAACCTTAATCCTGCTGGGAAACCGTCTATAACTACTCCTAAGGCCTTACCGTGAGATTCACCCCATGTTGTCACTTTAATAATATTACCGAATGTGGAACCTGCCATATATACCTCCTTATACCAACGACTCAAAAGAAAAAGGGCTGCAAACACAGCCCTTGTCATCAACGATCACAAATAAGCCTAATGCTTATTTTAATTCTACTACAACGATACTATTTGGCTTAGCAATCTTAATAGGTGCATTTTGCATTAAAGAATGTCCAGCCTTCTTATCAATTATAAAGCTACGAATTTCGTTTGTATCATGGTTAAGAGAAACATAGTACTTATCCTTTGGAAGAATTGCAAAACTCTTAGGATAATCACCGCTTATAAAGCTGTGGGCAAAATACTCAATCTTGCCTGACTTTGGATCTCTCTTGTACATACATATAGCATTCAAACCATCAACACTTGCGTAGATGAATTTATCATCTTCCCCAAATCTGATATTTGTACCTGTACTGATTTCTTCATCCTCTCCCACTAAAAGTGATACAGTCTGGATATTTTCAAAATCAGGATGATTCTCAATGATATGATAGTCATAAACTAAAATCTCATTTGACATCTCTGTAATTACATATGCATATTTACCATCCTGAGAGAACTTCATCTTAAGAGGTGCAGAACCCATGGTGCATCGAACAATATCGACAAGTCTAAGCTTGCCCATGTTGTAATCAATTTCATAAATCTTAATCTGATGTAAACCATTTTCAACTACACAGAGGAATCTCTCATCTGGTGTAAGCTCTACACAAGTACAGTGTGGGTAAAGTGGTCTATCAGCAACTGATTTACCAATACCCTGATGGAAAATACCGTCGGCGATACCTGCGATACTACCATCTTCGTTAAGTTTCATCATTGTAACACGACCATCATGATAGCCTGCTACAAATAAATATCTATTCTGAGAATCAACGCAAAGATTGCAGCCACGCATGCCTCCAACCCATTCCTGATTCATCTTTTCAAGATCACCGTTTTTAAGAATCTTGAATGCCGCAACACCTTCATCTGCGATAGAATAAAGGAATTTATTATCATGTGAATTAATAATATCTGAAGGATTGTTAATAGGTGCAACACTTTGCTCAGTCAAAACACCAGTGTCAGGATCTACATTGTAAACATAAATACCTACACTAGTTTCATGAGTATAAGTTCCTACATAAGCCACGTATTTATTCTCTGCCATTGTATTCTCCTCGTAATAAAAATTATGCTTCTTTTCGTCTAAGAATATCAAACTCGTCTGGTGCAACACTAAGCTTAATAAATAGCTTCTGCTTTGGATGTGGGCATGATTCCATATCCTCACCATCTTCGTTCTTAATTCCAAGAACTTCTACTTCTATATTATCTCCGTTTGGCTTCATAATTTCAATAGTTTCACCAACTGAAAATTTATTACGTTGTTCAATTTCAAAATAACCAGCCTCATCAGTAGGTCCAGCAATTCCTAAATATGTATAACCTATATTGTAGGTATTATTGTCATATATCTGAGACTCTTCTGATGGCTTACCATAGAAAAATCCTGTTGTAAATTGACGATATGTACAAGCAGCTATCTGCTCCTTATACCAATCGAGATTTGCAAGATATTTCTCCTCAGACTCCATACAATCATCAATAGCTTTACGATATGTACGAGCAACTGTAGCTACATAAAGAGCTGTTTTCATACGGCCTTCAATCTTAAAACTATCGATACCTGAAGAAAGTAAATCAGGTACATGCTCAATCATACATAAATCCTTTGAATTAAAGATGTATGTACCACGCTCATTTTCCTCTACTGGAAGGTATTCCCCTGGACGTTGCTCCTCAACAACTGCATACTTCCATCTGCATGGATGTGTGCATTCACCCTGATTAGCATCTCTACCAACAAAGTAATTTGAAAGGAGGCATCGACCTGAATATGAAATACACATAGCGCCATGGATAAATGTCTCTATCTCAAGGTCGTCTGGAATATTAGCTCTAATTTCTTTAATTTCTGCCAAAGAAAGCTCTCTAGCTGAAACAACTCTCTTAGCACCAAGATCATACCAGAACTTGTATGTGCCATAATTTGTATTATTAGCCTGTGTACTAACATGACGCTCAATATCTGGGCATATTTCCTTAGCAAGCATAAATATTGCTGGATCCGCAATAATAAGAGCATCTGGCTTAATTTCTTTTAACTCTTCAAAGTATTCTCTAACACCATCAAGGTCACCATTATGTGCAAGAATATTAGCAGTAACGTATACCTTTACGCCATGTTCATGGGCAAACTTAATACCCTCAATCATATCCTCTCTAGAGAAGTTCTTTGCCTTAGCTCTAAGTCCGTAAACCTCTCCGCCAATATAAACTGCATCAGCTCCATAAATAACTGCAACCTTAAGAACTTCTAGGCTGCTTGCAGGAACTAATAATTCTGTATCTCTCATTTTATTCCTTTCACACTAATACTAACTCCATCCCCCAATGGTAATATTGTAGTAGTAAAATCCTCATCGTGAGTAAGTTGAAACAAATAATCCCTCATCCTCTTATGAATGGTTCGATTGCGTCTTGTGATAGCAAATCTAGATTGAATAATATCTCCATCCTGTAAAACATTGTCTGTTACAACAACACCGCCATCAACAATAAGACGTTTTATCTCTGGCCAAAAATTAATGTATTGCCCCTTTGCCGCATCCATAAAAATAAAATCATATGGTCCTTCTAAAGTAGGAAGGATTTTCATAGCATCACCTTCCAATAAAGTGATTTGGCCATCCTTTCCAGCTCTTTTAAAATTCGCATTTGCGATAGGGATTCGCGGCTCATAGTTTTCAATTGTGGTGATTGTAACATCACTACCTGCTGTCTCTGCCATTAAACATGCAGAAAATCCAACAGCTGCGCCAACCTCAAGGATTTTTTTAGGCCCATTCATTCTAATTAACGTCTGTAATAGGTTTATTGTTTCATCTCTGATAATTGGCACATATGTATCTAAGGCCTCTTTTTTAATTTCCTGTAATACAGGACTAATTTCTGGATAAAGACTGTTTAAATAAGTGGTATATCTCTCATCTACAATCATTTTATACTTCCATGATAATTGGAATAATCATTGGACGTCTCTGAGTTTCGTGCCATACGAAGTCAGAAAGATTATCGCGGATATCGCCCTTAATCTTGTTCCAATCTGTAATATTTTTCTCTTCTAAGACTTCCATTGTCTCAGTTAATACTGCTCTTGCGCTTTCCATTAAGTCCTCAGAGTCTCTAACGTAAACAAAGCCACGAGAAACAATATCAGGACCAGCAAGAACTGTACCTGAAGCACTGTCTAAAGTAAGAACTACGATAATAATTCCATCTTCAGCAAGCTTCTGTCTATCTCTAAGAACGATGTTGCCAACATCACCAACACCGATACCATCAACCATGATTGCGCCAGTATGTACATGTCCAGCAATCTTTGAATAGTTATCACCAAGCTCAAGGACATCACCTGAATGAATAATCTTGATGTGGTCGTGATCCCATCCTAATGATTCAGCAATCTTAGCCTGAGCTGTTAAATGCTTGTACTCACCGTGAACAGGAATTGCAAACTGAGGACGAACCAAAGAATAAATGAGCTTGATTTCCTCAGCACAAGCATGTCCAGATACGTGAACATCCTGCATAACAATTTCAGCTCCACGCATTGTTAAATCATTAATAACATTTGATACAGCCTTTTCATTACCCGGAATTGGGTGAGATGAAAATACAATCAAATCACCAGGCTTAATCTGTACCTTTTTATGTGTGCCGTTGGCCATACGCGAAAGTGCAGCCATTGACTCACCCTGTGAACCAGTTGTAACAAGTACAATCTTTTCATCTGGATAAGACTTAAGCGATTCAATATCGATAAGTGTATTGTCTGGAATCTGTAAATATCCCAGCTTGGAAGCAGTCTCGATTGTATTAACCATCGAACGACCTTCCACACATACTTTACGTCCATATTTATCTGCAGAGTTAATAATCTGCTGAACTCTATCTACGTTTGAAGCAAACGTAGCGATGATAATTCTGCTTGAATCATTATCTGCAAAAATAGAATCAATTGTTTTTCCTACTGTCTTTTCAGAAGCAGTAAAGCCTGGGCGTTCGGCATTAGTACTGTCACACATAAGAGCAAGTACACCCTTTTTTCCGATTTCACCAAGACGCTGTAAGTCGATTGGATCACCATAAACTGGTGTGTAATCAACCTTAAAATCGCCTGTATGAACAATGATACCTGCTGGTGAATAAATAGCAAGAGCTGCCGCATCCTGAATACTATGATTTGTACGGATAAACTCTACTCTAAAATCACCTGCATTAATGTGTGTTCCGTATTTAACAACTTTTCTCTTTACTTTTGTAAGCATCTTATGCTCTTCCAATTTATGCTCAATCAAGCCATTTGTAAGCTTTGTAGAATAAATTGGGCAAACATTAAGATCCTTAAATACATAAGGAATTGCACCAATATGGTCCTCGTGACCATGGGTAATGAAGAATCCCTTTAATTTGTCCTGATTGTCCTTAAGATATGTTATATCTGGAATAACCAGATCCACGCCCAACATATCATCCTCAGGAAATGAAAGTCCGCAATCCACCACAATAATACTGTCTCCATACTCGAAAGCAGTAATATTCATGCCGATTTGCTCAAGACCTCCAAGTGGAATAATCTTCAGCCTCTCAGCTGTCTGTTCAGTTTTCTTTTTCAAAAAAATAACCTCCTATATATCATATAAACATTTATTAAATTTCAATGTCGGCATCATCGCCAACTAATTCATCAAATAACTTAGCTACAGCTTCAAGCTCAACATCATCCTCTACAAACTCATAGATAGAATCTGCTCCCTCATTTGTAACCTCTTTTAAGATGTAAGCTGCACTTTCTTCTTCGCTTTCATCTTCACTTTCGCATACAAGTAAATACTTTATACCTGAAAGCTGTGTTTCATCAACAACAAAAAGCTCTATCTTTTCGCCATCTTCACCATTAAAAATAATCTTTTCCATTCTAACTCCTAACCTAGTCCGCATTGTTACACTTTATAATTGTCTAAATAGTCCTGTAAGATAATCGCGGCCGCAATTTGATCGATGAATTTCTTGCGGTCACGCTTCGCTACGCCAGATTCTTCAAGAATTTCATCCGCATATACGGTAGTAAGTCGTTCATCTACATATTCAATCGGAATGTCAACTCGCTTTTCAAGAAGCTTTCTAAATTCCTTAGTCTCCTCGCACCTGAAGCCCTCAGAATCATCCATGTTACGAGGATATCCTAATATAATTTTTTCAACCTGGTACTCTTCACAGATTTCTTTGATTCTAACTAATGTGTGTCTAAGAGCGCTAGCTCTTTCACGGGTAATAGTCTCAAGCTCCTGCGCAGTCAAAAGTAAAGGGTCACTAATCGCGACCCCTACTGTCTTAGTACCATAATCAAGACCAAGAATTCTACCACTCATTATTTACTCCAGCTTTCGCTTTCAATGTACTCTTTGAGTAGCTCTTCAACAAGTTCATCACGTTCAACCTTCATAATAAGGCTTCTTGCATTATTATGACTAGTAATATATGTAGGATCACCAGACATAATGTATCCCACAATTTGATTCACTGGATTGTAGCCTTTTTCCGATAAAGCGCTATAAACCTGCTCAATTACGTCCTTTACTCCAACAGGATTTTCCTTTTGAACCTTAAAATATTGTGTGTTACTTAAATCTGCCATATCTACCTCGTCTCTTAAATCATATAATCCCACACTAAACAACTATTATTTTTCATTTTAATATACACATGGCTAAATTTCAACAATCAAGTGCTCTTTGTCCACTTTTAGACCGACAGCTTTAGCCTTTAGTATTACATTTGAATAATCCTTTTCTGTTGCTTTAATAGCACATTTAATATACTCTTTAGAAAATCCAACGAAGTAATCTTCGCCATTGATTCGAATCTTTTCCTCAAAAAGAATGTCAAGTGTCTGTCCAACATGATTATTTATATACTCTTTAGACTTTTCATTTCCAAGATCAATTAATTTAGCGCTTCTGTCTTTTTTCACTGCATTGGTAATTTGATTAGGCATAGTAGCTGCTCTAGTTCCTTTTCTCTTAGAATAAGCAAATACATGCAACTCAGAAAAGCTAATCTCTTTTACAAAATCCAGTGTAGTTTGAAATTCTTCTTCTGTTTCTCCTGGGAAACCAACAATAATGTCTGTAGTAATAGCTGGATTGCTGAAATACTTTCTAAGAATGTTGACTCCATCAGTATACTCCTTAATTGTGTATTTTCTGTTCATTCTAACTAGAACTGAATCACAACCTGACTGAAGTGAAAGATGAAAATGAGGACAGAATTTGTCAAGTGAAGCAACTCTCTTTGCAAAATCCTCTGTAACTATCTGTGGCTCTAAAGAACCAAGTCGAATTCTTTCAATACCATCAATCTCATGAACAGCTTCAATTAAATCTGCTAGTCCAAATTCAGTACCGCTGCCAAATGAACTAAGATGAATACCAGTAATAACAACCTCTTTGTAGCCAGCCTTTGCAAGTCCTGTAACCTCGGAAACAACATCTGGAATTTCTCTACTTCTAATACGTCCTCTGGCAAAAGGAATAATGCAATATGTGCAGAACTGATTACAGCCATCCTGAACCTTAACAAAGGCTCTAGTATGCTCTGAATCCTTTTCAATAACCATGTTTTCATAGGCAACATTACCATCATTAATATCCATGCAATCTAAAATAGGACCACATGGCTCGCCAAGATTATTAAAATATTCATGAACCTTCTCTACCAAATCATTCTTTTTATTGTTTCCAAGAATAATATCTGCACCTAATTCATTTACTACATCTTTTCCAAAATTCTGAACATAACATCCCGCAGCAACTACACATGCATCAGGATTTAGTTTCTTGCACTTATGTATCATTTGGCGGGATTTTCTATCTGCAATATTGGTAACAGAACAAGTATTGATTACATAAACATCAGCCTGTTCATCAAATCCAACTATTTCGAATCCATCATTTCTAAGAAGCTCTTCCATTGCTTCTGTTTCATATGCATTAACCTTACAACCAAGGTTGTGTAAAGCAGCTTTTTTCATTTATATATAACCTTTCTATTAAAACGTTTAAGATGCTGAAAATACTAAGAGTTTATTGACATTTACTAGCCGTTGTTTTAGTATAAAAACAAATAAATTTAGAGGAGGCAAGCAGATGAAAACAGTTCAAATTTCTCTTAACTCAATCGACAAGGTTAAGTCTTTCGTTAATACTATTAGCCAGTTTGACTATGATTTTGATCTTGTTAGCGGACGTTATGTCATCGATGCTAAGTCTATCATGGGTATCTTCTCCCTTGATCTTTCTAAGCCAATCGACCTTACTGTTCACGCTGAGGGTGATGCTGAGGACGTAATGTCTACATTAAAGGATTACATCGTTTAATCCTTCTTTTCCAAAGTAGTAAATAATTAGGAGCTTTGCAATTATGCAAAGCTCTTTTTATTTACCTATTTAACTTTAATAACCTCAACAGAATCAATAGCTGCCTTCATAAGCTCATCAATCTTCTCATCAAGATTATGCTCGTGCTTTTCTATAGCCTCAAGCTTAGGCTTTGTAACAGGATGCTTTGCAACAAATATTGTACAGCAATCCTCATAAGGTAAAATTGAAGTCTCATAAGTGTCAATCTTCTCTGAGATATCAACAATATCCTGCTTATCAAATGCGATAAGCGGTCTGTAAACTGGAAGTGAACAAACTGCATTAGTACAATTTAATGACTGCATTGTCTGAGAAGCAACCTGTCCAATAGATTCTCCAGTAACAAGTCCAATACAATCATTTTCCTTGGCAAAATGCTCTGCTATTCTCATCATGTAACGACGCATGATTATAGTAAGCTCCTCATGAGCACACTGCTGATAAATATAAAGCTGAATATCAGTAAAGTTTACAATATGTAAATCAATAGGTCCTGAATACTTGGCAACAAGCTTTGCTAAATCAACAACCTTTTGCTTTGCCTGCTCTGATGTGTATGGTGGCGCATGGAAATATGTAGCTGAAAGGGTAACACCACGCTTTGAAATCATATAACCTGCAACAGGTGAATCAATTCCACCTGAAAGAAGTAACATTGCCTTTCCTGCTGTACCAACTGGCATACCGTGTGGACCAGGAATTTCAGTAGAGTAAATTGCAATATTTTCTCTAACCTCAACATAAATAATACGCTCAGGATTATGAACATCTACGTGCATCTCTGGGAATGCGTCAAGAAGACGTGATCCAATTTCAGCAGCAACTTCCATAGAAGTCATTGGATACTGCTTATTTGCACGACGTCCCATAACCTTGAATGAGAAATTCTTATCTTCAAATTCCTCATCAACATATTTAATAACAGCCTCAGCCATTGCATCAAAGCCCTCATCGGGTACAACAACTGTAGGACAAATAGCACTAACTCCAAATACATGCTGAAGTGCATCTATAGTATCATCGTAATCATACGCTCCTTCAACAGAGATAAAGATACGACCACTCTGCTTCTTAACAATAAACTTTCCATCGACTCTATCAAGAGATCTTTTAATCTGACGAACAAGGGCGTCCTCAAACATAAAACGATTCTTACCCTTTACACCTATTTCTGAATACTTAATTAAAAATGCTTGGTATGTCATAATATCCTTCCTATAATTGCATCATTGGAACTAATTCTGTAAGTGCCTTTATTGCTTCTTCCACTTCTTCCATTGTGTTTTCTGGACAGAAGCTAAATCTGATTGTTCGCTCAAGCAAATCTTTTTCAAGGCCAATTGATTTAAGTGTCTCGCTTATAGCCGGCTTATTAGATGAACATGCCGAACCAGCTGATACTAAAATTCCATAATTGTCCTGAAGAGCATTAAGAATAACCTGGGCTCTTGTACGATTTCCCTTAATTGAAACACTGACAATCTGAGGGGCACTATTCTCATCTAAATGACCATTAACAGAAACTCCCTCTATAGAAGAAACTCCTTCAATCAAACGATGTCTCATAGCATACAAATGTTTTTGCTTCTCGTCAAGATTTTCATATGCATTTTTTGCAGCAACGCCAAGAGCTGCTATTGCTGGAACATTTTCAGTACCAGAACGCATGCCTCTCTCATGGCCGCCACCAAGTATCTGAGGAACCATAATATTGTATATTTCCTCATTTATATAAATAAATCCAGACCCCTTAGGACCATGAATCTTATGTCCACTAACTGTGAGTATATCTATTCCAAGCTTCTTAGAATAAATATTAAACTTACCAAAAGCCTGAATGGCATCAACATGGAATAGAATCTCTTTATTAAAGCTCTTAATTATCTTTGAAGCCTCAGCAATTGGCTGAAGCGCTCCAATTTCGTTGTTAACCATCATAATAGAAACAAATATTGTATCATCTCTAAGAGCTGATTTAAGCTCTTCAAGATCAATCACACCATACTCATCTGTTCCAAGATATGTAACCTCGAAGCCTTCTTTCTTCTCGAGATATTTTATTGGATTAAGAACTGAAGCGTGCTCTACTTTTGTAGTAATAATATGATTTCCACGACGCTTCTTTGCTGCGACTCCACCTTTAATAGCCAAGTTATTGCCCTCGGTTCCACCAGATGTAAAATAAACTTCCTTTGGCTGAACCTTTAAAATACCAGAAATAATATCTCTAGTATCCTTTAAATAGTCTTTACCCTTAGCGCCCAAGCCATGAAGAGATGATGGATTTCCAAAATCCTCCAATAGGCACTTATTCATAATTTCTACTGCTTCATCCAGACATCTAGTTGTTGCAGAATTATCAAAATATATCATTGCTAGAATTCCTCGCATTTAAGCATCAACATGCTAAGTGAGCATATTGCTGCTGTATCTGTTCTAAGTATACGTTTACCAAGTGAAATAAGCTTTACGCTATCTTGAACCATCTCGATTTCCGTTGGAGCAAATCCACCCTCAGGTCCAATAAACACACCAATGCTTTGGCCTTTTTCAAGGCAGGCCAGCATATCAAATGTATCCTTCATTCCATTTTTGCTTTCGTAAGGAAGCAAAAGCACATCCAAATCCTTTGCGTATTCATAGGCTTCTTTAAATGTCATAACAGCATGAATACTTGGAATAATTGAACGCTTTGACTGCTCAGCTGCAGATTTTGCTATAGCCTGATACCGCTCCACTTTGGATTTTTTCTTTTTGTCATCAAGCTTAACAATGCAGTTCTTCATCTCTACTGGAATAATTTCAAAAACTCCCAGCTCAACACATTTTTCAATAATTGTCTCCATTCTATCCCCTTTAGGAATAGCCTGAAACAAATAAATCTTATTAGGAAGCTCTGTAGATGGGACTTCTTCAACCACGGTGGCAACCAGGTCTTTATCTACATAATCCGATACTTCGCAGATGTAGTTTGTACCATCTAACACTGATACTCGAATACGCTCTCCGGGACGAAGTCTTACTACTTTTGTAAGATGATGTGCATCTTGACCAGTTATATTAAATTTGCCATCAAGTGGCCCTTCATTAACAAAAACTTGTTGCATATCTCTCTTAATTTTTCTTTGCTGTGATATTTACCCATTCACCCTGATGATTAATCTCAAGAATTTCAAGACCAACCTTTTCAAGGGCTTCTTTAACTTCATTTTCTTTGAAATCAATTATTCCAGATGATATGAAATATGCACCTGATTTCATTGTGGGTGGAATAGCAGGCGCCATTGCAATAATGATATCAGCTAAAATATTAGCAACTACAACATCATATTTTTCATAACCAACTTTATCCTGTAAATCCTTATCATCGATAAGATTTCCCACATAGAAATCGCCTGCTTCTCTAGGAATATGATTTACTTCGAAATTCTCATATGTAGATGCAATGCAATCCTCATCTATATCAGTACCAGCAATGTGACACTGTCCATCTAAAAGCTTATTAGCAATAATAGAAAGAATACCACTTCCGCATCCAACATCCAGAATCTCATCTCCTGGTTTGAGATATTTCTTTAACTGGCGAATGCAAAGTTGTGTTGTCTCATGCTTACCAGTACCAAAAGAAACACCAGGATCAATCTCGACAAAAATCTTTCCTTTATCTTCAGGAGAGATTTCCTCCCAAGTAGGCTTGATAAGAATATCATCAATATAGAAAGACTTAAAGAACTGCTTCCAATTGTTAATCCAATCTTCTTGTTTGGTAATGGATGTATCGATTGTACCCTCACCAATTTCCATAGTTTCTTTAAGTTCTTCTAAGGCTGCCTTAACCTGAAGTAAAAGTGACTCATGATCATCATCCTCTCCAAGATAAAAGCTTACCTTTGAAAAGCCCTTATCCTCAGGCAAATCTGGCTGAAGTTCCTCATACTCTCCGCCTTGCTTTTCGCCTGAAACCGGCACATTGTTTTCTATCTCGATAGAAACAATACCGAGCTCCATAAGCATTGCGCTGACAAAATCTTCAGCAAATGTTGTTGTATTGATAGAATATTTAATCCAATTCATAATTACCTCAAAAAAGAACTGCCACCTACTGGCAGTTCTAATAATCTTAAGCTCCTTGCTGATTAACAATTTCCTCTTTGAGCTCTACACATTTATCTTTGAGCTTTCTAGATGTAGTAGGTGACTGAATAAGTCTTGCAATGATTTTCATTGCTGCATCATATTTCTTATAATGTACAGACATATTTGCAAGCATAAACTCTACCGCCTCAGAAGCCATACCACAATATGGTGGAGTTTCCTGAGAAATAGCCTTCATAAAGCCTTCATAAGCCTGTGCATAAAAGCCTTCATATTCTTTCTTAACTAATTCAACTACTTTTGGATCAGCCTCTTTATTTCCTTCAAGCTCCTTTAACTGAGCTCTGCGAAGCCAAGCAATCTTAAGACATACATAAGCCTTTTCAGACATCTTTGCACGCTTCTTCATTGTGCAAATAAGAGCAAGCTTAAACTTTTCAATTGAATATTCGTATGAATATGTTTCTGGTAAAGCCTCTTTTGGTTGAGGCTTAAAGCTAGGACAAAACTCTGCTCTGATAAGCTTAACACGAGCTGTGTCAATCTTAGAGAATGTAGTGTCTAGTGCTGAATATCCACAATTAGGACATGAAATAAAATCATATTTGCATTTATCAACATGCTCATAATTAGGTCTTAAATCAAAATCTGGCTCTAGTCTCTTAAGCTTTGTAGTAAGAACAGCTTTAATAGGGAACTCTTTGTCACAAACTGGACAACGAACCTTTTTATCTAATATAAAATCCTTTTCTTGCTTTACTACTGGCGCTGCTGCCTTTGCTGCAGCAGCCTCTTTCTTTGGCTTATCATCAGCCAAAATATCAAGCTCTCCATCCATTGAAAAGCCAAATTTTTCCATTCCTGATAATAAATTCATTTTGCAATCCTTTTCTAAACAGATTACTGTTAATTATTTGTAGGCAATTTAAATGAGCTCTTTAACGAGACAATTCTATTAAATACCAAAGCGTCTTCTTTGGAATCTTTCGCATCTACACAGAAAAATCCTTGTCTTACGAATTGGAAACTGTCATATGCCTTTGCATCCTTAAGTGATGGCTCAACAAGGCAATTCTTAAGAACTGTAAGTGAATTTGGGTTAAGATTTAAACTACCATCCTCATTATACACTCCTTTTTCCTCATCCACAATGTTTTCATAGAGACGCACTTCAGCATTAAGGGCTGTTTTAGCAGCAACCCAGTGGATTGTTCCTTTGACTTTACGTCCGTCAGGAGCATCACCACCCTTTGTAGCTGGGTCATAAGTACAGTGAATGCATATAACATTGCCATTTTCATCTGTCTCATATGATGTACATGTAACAAAGTAAGCATTCATAAGGCGAACTTCATTGCCTGGATAAAGTCTAAAGTATTTCTTAGGAGGCTCAATCATAAAGTCCTCTCTATCAATATAAAGCTCTTTTCCAAATGGAATCTGACGACTACCAAGCTCAGGATTCTCTAAGTTATTAGGAGCGTCAAGCCACTCTACCTCATCGCTCTCGTAATTATCAATAACAAGCTTAACTGGATCAAGCACTGCCATAACACGGCTACGGCTAGTCTTAAGGTCCTCACGGATGCAATACTCAAGCATTGCATAGTCTGAAGAAGAATTAGCCTTTGAAACACCAGAGAGCTCAACAAACTTGCGAAGTGATTCAGGTGTAAAACCACGACGGCGAAGAGCTGCGATAGAAACAAGACGTGGATCATCCCAACCGTCTACAATTCCATCCTCAACAAGCTTTTTGATATATCTCTTACCTGTAACAACATTTGTAAGATACATCTTAGCAAACTCAATCTGACGTGGTGGATTAGCAAAACCTGCAGACTTAACTACCCAATCGTAAAGAGGTCTGTGGTCCTCAAACTCAAGTGTACAGATAGAGTGTGTGATGCCTTCGAATGCATCCTCAAGTGGATGAGCGAAATCGTACATTGGATAAATGCACCACTTATCGCCAGTATTGTGATGTGTCATGTGAGCAACTCTGTAAAGAATTGGATCACGCATATTGATATTAGGAGATGCCATATCAATCTTTGCACGAAGTGTATGGCTACCATCCTCAAATTTTCCATTTTTCATATCTTCAAACATCTGAAGATTCTCTTCGATGCTGCGATCACGATTTGGATCGTTCTTACCTGGCTTTTCAAAGTCGCCACGATACTCTCTCATTTCCTCAGCTGTAAGGTCTGAAACATATGCAAGACCTTTTTTAATAAGATCTACAGCAACTTCATACATCTTATCAAAATAGTTAGAAGCAAAATATAAGTGCTCGCCCCAATCAGCACCAAGCCACTGAATATCAGCTTTAATTGAATCTACGAACTCAACCTTTTCCTTTGTTGGGTTAGTATCATCAAATCTCATATGGAACTCGCCATTATACTTCTTTGCGAGACCGTAATTTAAGATAATAGACTTAGCATGTCCAATATGTAAATATCCATTAGGCTCAGGTGGAAAACGTGTACAAACATGATCGTATACACCTTCCTTTAAGTCCTTATCGATTTCAAGCTCGATAAAATTTTTGCTTACTACTTCTTCGCTCATTATTTATAAGTCCCTTCTAGTTATTTTATATGTTGATGAGTAAACAGATGATCACTGCAATACTCATAATTTCCATTGCATTTGCTACAAAATCTAAATTCTAATTCAGGATTAGTAATTTCAGTACGTCCACAAACAGCACATTTATGTCTGGCTATAGGTGTGCCATCTCTGTATTTTGTTCGTGGTGGTGTAGCCTGTCGTCTAAATTCTGCACGACGATGAATGTCCTTTGGATTAAATCTTGTTGTATCTCTAGTGAGTAAATAGAAAACAAGGAAATTCACAACTGAAGCAATAATTGGTGCTGCAGCAAACCACAATCCGCCTCGGATGTAAGATAATGCCTGATAACCAATAATTACCACATAAAAAATCGACATCCATTTCATCTTAATTGGAATGATGAAATATAAAAGCACCTGCATATCCGGGAAGCATGCAGAAAATGCCAAAAATATCGAAAGTAATACATAGTTCGTAGTAGTAATACCACCAATATAACCTACCGGTATAGCTGTACCATAAATTAAATAGGTAATGAATGCTCCAATTAAGGTGAAAAACATTCCGCCAAAAATAAACACATTAAATTTGAATGAACCCCATGTCTGCTCCAATGTTGTTCCTAACTGATAATATAAGAAGAACATGATGATAGCAAAAATGAGACTTCTATCTGGTGGAATAATAATCCAAGAAACCAAGCGCCAAATCTGACCATGTAAAATATAATATGGTTCAAGTGTCAAAAAGTTAAGATAAGGGACTCCTGTAAATCTCTGTCCAAAATCCAAAAGGTACCCAATACCATAAGCTGCCAAAATATATACAATAAGGTTATTTACCGCAAATTTTCCTAACTTCTTCTCTAATTTATCTAGCAAATTTATATCCTCCAAATATACTAAATCCTAATATAATAATATAAAATGACATAAATATAGACTTTAAAGATTATAAACCTTTAAAGCCTATATTAGCAACAGAATTGTTAAATTTTATTGATGATAATCAAGCTCATCCTTCTCAAAATAATTTAAACAATTTTTCTTATCAATTCGTGTATATGGTACATAAATATATTTGTCATCTTTAAGATTTATGTCTGATGGAACAGTCCCTTCAGTACCGAGGCCTACTGCAAGTCTTGCAATTATTCTTCCCTTTTCTTCCGAATCATTCAAAACCGTTCCTTCAATGTAACCCTTATCTATCATTTCAAGGACTTCGTCTTGTCCATTGACACCAACAATAAGCGGCATAGGCTTTACGCCAAAATCCTTCAGTGCATCTACAGCACCAAGTGCAATATTATCATCATTGCAAAGAATCAACTCAATTTGCCTTGGATATCCTTGTAAAATAGAAGTCATTTTAGTATGAGCCTGCTGACGATCCCAATTGGCAATTTCATCACCAAGACGTTCAACTCTTACTCCGCCTTTTTGAATTCTTTCAACCGAAACTCTACTGCGAACAATTGCATCCTGATGTCCAGGTTCCCCTTCCAAAAGGACATATTGAATAATTCCATCATGATTCAAATCAAGCTCATCAGACCTCTCTGCCCAGGCATCCAGGACAATATCTCCTTGGATTCTACCGCTTTCCTCAGGAATAGCTCCAACATAATATAGTTTATCGAATCGATTTAAATCATCCTCAACTAATTCTCTATTAAAGAAAATAATAGGTATATCAGCAGCCTTTGCCGCGTCTATAATAACCGATGCATCTGTTCTATCCACCAAATTAACACAGATTACATCATAGCCTTTGTCTATAAAATCCTGTACCTGTTCATTTTGTAATAGTTGATCCTTATTGGCGTAAACAACCTTTGTTGTAATTTCTACCCCAGTCTCCTCCTGAGACTTAATCAGATTATCTTCAATATTATGTCTTATACTTTCTGTAAAAACGTCAAACTCACTGCACATAGTGACTCCGACTTTAATTCTTTCTTTAGGCTTATTATTGTCTATTCCATTAGTGCAGCCGCAGAATAACGTAAGTATTAGAGCATAAATTAGAATAACTCTGCATTTTTTCATAAGTAATCTCCATTATTTTACAAATGGGAATAGTACCTTTTCCATTTGTTCCGAATGAATTGAATCCTTGTCAGTTATGTAATACAAAGCACCTACATCATAAACTGTAGATACTTTCTTATCTAAAGCCTCACATACAGCAAGGTAACCAAGGGAATAATCGTCTTCAAATGCCACAGCATTAATATCATTAGAATCAAGATAATAAACAGCTTCCCTACTGTTATCTACACTGTATACAAGCACTTTGGCTTTAAGCTTACTTTGAGCTTTAGCTGCCGCTTCCATAGTTTCATTATCAAGCGTAATAAACCCATTATATAATCCAGATTGTCCAAGATTATACATACTTTGATTTAATGTGCCGGAAGTTGCAGACATAAGTCTATATTCAACATTTATGGATGAATTTTTTAGAGTTTCTTCTATGGCCTCTCTAATTTCAACAGTGTTAATGTCTTCTTTAGTAGATACCATAATAAGCTTTTTTGCCTGACAATTGTCAATGATATAATTACCAAAATCGCATCCCAACTGATAATCGTTAGTTAAAATAGAAGTTTTGTCGGCTTTATAGAGTCCATTTTTTACAAAAACAATTTTGTCAGCATAATCAGTTGCTTTAACATACTCTTTCATAGCCTGATAATCGCTGGATGCCACCATAACATAATCTGCTCCTTCATCAAGCTGTCTTTCTATGTTTTCGACCTCTCCTTCAAATCCATATTCCACCGGAGAATTAATAAAATCTACTATGCAGTCTTCATCTATAGCCGCAGTTTCTGCGCCAGCCACAAGATTTTCCCATTTATCTAGATTATCACCAGTAAGAACAAAGGATAATTTTACATCCTCTTTCTTTTGCTCACTGTTATTAATATAGATATAAGTTTCAATTGAAATAAGTAAAAGTAAAGCCAGAGAAAAACCTACAAACAGTCTTTTATTTCGCATATCCTTCACCTCCCATATATTCTTCTATGGTCAGCTTTGGTAAGCGAATTACAGCCTTTGTACCTTCATCAAGCTCACTATACATGGTCAAACCATAATCTTCCTTAAAGTATAGATTAATTCGCTGATTAATATTCCAAAGTCCAATTCCTGAGCCCTTGCCCTTTGACTCAGTCTTCTCAGTTAAAAGATTATCTAAAACGTCCTGAGGAATACCCATTCCGTTATCTACTACTTCAATAAAAATATCCCCATCCTTTTCATATCCGTTAATATCAATGATTCCATCATCTTCCATTTCTCCAACGGCATGATAAATGGCGTTTTCGATAAGAGGCTGAATAATTAATTTTATAGTGACACAATTTTCAATTGCAGGGTCAACATTTATATTCGCCTCAAAACGATTCTTATATCTGACCTTTTGGATAGCCACATAGTTTCTTGCATGGGTAATCTCATCTTTTATTGTGATAATATTATTACCTTTACTAAGAGATATTCTAAAGAGGCTGGCCAAACTCTTAATCATTGAAATAGCCTCTGGATATTTTTCAGCCTCAATCATCCAGATAACAGAATCTAAAGTGTTATACAAGAAATGCGGATTAATCTGGGCCTGCAAGGCATTAAGCTCAGAGCGCCTTTTTTCTTTTTGTTCCTTGACTCGCACTTCCATCAGATTATGCATCTGACTTACCAATGAGCGAATTGTTCGTCCTAAATGCCTGATTTCATGAGAACCACCAATATAAATCCCCTGTTCATCAAAATCACCATCTTCAATTCCCTTTAAAGATGCTTCAAGTCTTCTGATTGGGTCCGTTACTATTTTCGAAATAAAAATATTGCCAAACACAATAAGGAAAATTGTAACGGTGATAATAATAAGCATGAATGCCCTAAGCTGATTATATGATCCAGTAAGCTTTTCCATAGGCACAACAGATACAATCTTCCAACCAGTGTAGCCTACCGTCTTTACTATAACTGCTCTTTTACTGCCCTCAAATGTCTCTATATGGTCACCATCGTCGTAGGAGGCAGCAACAATATTATTTTCATTTACAAGTCCTGTATATATAGCCTTCTGTTTTGGGTGATAAATGATTTCCCCCTCAGAATCCACAAGATAAACATATCCTGTACCGCCCTCATTGACGCGGGAAAACATTTGCTCAATGGCAGAATAGTTCATATCTACCAGAAGAATTCCTCGTCTGTTGTAACCCATAAAATTCAAATCAACGCTTCGACTTAAAGAAACAACCCAATAGTATCTGTAATTACTACTTTCAAACATATTCTGAACATGTGGGGTAGAAAAATGGAAATTTTCGATATGCTCTTCTGTTGTAGAAAACCAGGTCTGATCAGTAAAATCCACTCCAGATTTTCTAGTTGCAATTGGCGCAGCAGAAATAAGGGCACCATCCTGTGATACGCAGGCAATACTAATTAGATTATCCTTATTTGCCTCGTATAAAAGGTCCATTTCTTTATTCATGGTGTCGCTGGTCAGGTCTAGATTTTTGATTACGTTATAATACATTGAATCTGAAATTCTCATCATATTTTTTAGATATGAATTGAGATTCCAGCTAATCTGTTCAATAACCTGTTCATTATTTTCAATTGCTGTTGATTTGGCAGTACTAATATAATTTGTGTAAAAAGCAAAGGTCATGAAAGCCATACTAAGAATAGAAACAGCTGTGAAGGAAAGGGAAATTATAAGCTGTATACTTCTTCTTTTAGAGGCTTTTTTGACTCTTTGAATCTGCCCTTTGAAGTCAAACCTTTTCATTAATTATCCTTTTTCTGTCTATACTTAGAAGGTGAAATTCCGTATGCTTTTTTAAACACATAACTGAAATAATTTGGCTCGTCATAGCCAATCATTCCCGCTATCATATATGCTTTTTCATCTGTATGTTCAAGAAGCCACACAGCTTTTTCCATTCGAATATTCGTAAGATAGTTTACAAAGCTAAGGCCCGTATTTTTCTTAAACAAAGTAGAAAAATAATTTGGACTAACATTTAAAACATTGCATAATCTATCTACTGAAAGCTGAGAATCTTTGTAGTGTTCACTGATATAATCCTTAGCCTTTTCAACCAGATTATTCGCATTTGCCTTAGCCTCTAAATCCTTAATCGAAACAGCCTGATTTTCAAAATACAAACTACAGTAAGTAGACGCATCCTTGGCTGTCTTATATGACTCAGATATCTCCTCTAAAACAGGCACCTGCGCTCCAATACCAGCAATTGTTTTTATATCCAAAAGTTTCTTAGAAAGCTTACAAATCTGATCTAATTCAAGTTCAAATTCATTGTACTCTTCTTTATCCTCAAAACAGCCCAGCACAATAACATCGCCTAGATAATTTAGGCAATGATAATTCTTTTTTGTACTTAAGCGCTCTTTTGCAAGCTGATTTAACGACACTGACAAAAGTCGCTTACTATCTGCATTTAATTGTGATTCATCAAAGGAAAGTTTTATTATGCCGACGGCATAGAAATTCCCCCTAATTCCTTCTCCATATTCTGCTGATATTTCTTTTAATCTCTCGGACTCTATATGCCCCTCAATAAGTCCAATAATAAACTGCTCTCTAAAAAGTGGAAAGCTTTCTTGATAATACTTTTCCAGTATTTGGAAATTTCGACGCTTATCAAATTCATCATCTAACCGCACTTTAATTCTTGCAAAAACATGATGTAATTCATCGGCATCAATAGGTTTTAAAATGTACTCTTCGGCAGAAAGCTCAATTGCTTCTTTTGCATAATCAAACTCATCATATCCCGAAAAAATTACCACCTTCGTGGCTGGAAGTTCTGCCTTTAGTTGCTTAGAAAACTCCAGTCCATTCATAAAAGGCATATTAATATCTGTCATGACAACATCAGGCTGACAGTCCAATGCTTTTTCCAAAGCATCACTGCCATTCTCTGCACTTGCCACAACTTTAAATCCTAACTCCTCCCAATTAATCTTTTTCTCAATGGCGACGCGTACTTCTTCCTCGTCATCCACAAGCATAACATTATACATACAATATTCCCCCGAATACCTAAATAACGTACGTACATTATAACAAAAAGAGGCACCATAAGGCACCCCTTTGAGTAAATTATTTAAGTGAGCTTTGTAGCTATCAATCTCTGAGTGTTACCCAAGCGAAGCTTTCTATGCTGAGCGGAGTAATATCTCAGGATTGAGCGCGTAACAATGCGGACTTTAGTTCTTCTTGCGCTTAGAAAGAACGTCAACTGTTACGGCTCCAAGAAGTACAGCACCCTTTACAATCTTTTGGATATCTGTTGACCATCCAAATAGGGACATACCATTGTTAAGAACACCCATAACAAACGCACCAACTACTGCACCAAGGATTGTACCAGAACCACCGGCTACAGCAGCACCACCAATGTAGCATGATGCGATGGCATCCATTTCGAAACCATCACCAGCCTTTGGTGTTGAAGAACCATTTCTTGCTGAAAGCACGATACCAGCAATTGCTGAAAGTACACCCATGTTTGTGTATACCCAGAAGAATACTTTGTTAGTATCGATACCTGAAAGGTTAGCTGCCTTTCTGTTACCACCAAGAGCGTAAATCTGACGACCAGCTACTGTCTTAGTTGTAATGAAAGCATAAATTGCAATAAGAACAACCATGATAAGAAGTACAAATGGAAGTCCATTGTAACGAGCAAGCTTATAAAGGAAGAACCAAAGAATGAATAACTCAATTGCAACCTTTAAAATTGTCTGCCATGCTGGAGCAAGTGAAAAGTTATATTTCTTCTTTGTCTGAATACCCTTTAACTCAGACCAAATAAGTCCTACAGAAGCGATAATTGCTACTAAGATTGAAACTAAGTCAAGAATTCCATCTCCAAAGAAAATCTTATATGTAGGAAGGAATCCAGCACCGATAAAGTTGTAGTTTGAAGGAAGAGGACCCTTTGTCTGCGCCTGTAAAAGTGTATAAGTAAGACCTCTACCCATAAGCATTGTAGCCAGTGTAACTACGAATGGTGGAATGCTAAGGTAAGCAATAAAGAAACCTGCAAACATACCAACCAAAAGACCAATAACAAGGGCTGAAAGAATAGCAACCCACATGTTCATCTTGTAGTCCATCATCATGATACCAGCTGTGGCACCGCAAAGAGCAACTACTGAACCAACACCAAGGTCGACGTTACCTGTTAATACACAAAGTAACATACCAATTGCAAGAATAACAACGTAACCATTCTGCATTACAAGGTTGTTGATATTCATAGGTGTAAGGTTTTTACCGCCTGTAAGCAAAGCGAATATTAAATAAATAACAATAAGGGCAATAAACATACCATATTGTTTCATATCAAGATTAACTCTTTTATTTTTCATTTCCATCATCCTTTCTGTTATGTGCCATTACGCACTGCATAATCTTCTCCTGTGATACTTCCTCACTGCTTAATTCACCAGCGATTTCGCCTTCATTGATAACGTATATACGGTCACATGTACCAATGATTTCTGGCATTTCAGAAGATATTACAATGACAGCTTTTCCAGCCTTTGCAAGATCATTTATGACACAATAAATTTCATATTTAGCACCAACATCGATACCTCTTGTTGGTTCGTCCAAAATCAATACATCAGGCTGTGTAAGCATCCATTTTGCAAGTACAACCTTCTGCTGATTACCACCGGAAAGTGAACCAACAACCTGATTGATGGAATTTGCTTTAACGTTAATTTTCTGTTTATATTCTTCAGCTGCAAGTATCTCTTCGTTGCCGTTAATAACACCACGCTTAGAGAAGAACTTAGGACGAGCGGCAAGGGCCATATTCTCTTTGATATCGCCAATAAGAATTAGACCATTCGTCTTTCTATCCTCAGTGACATAAGCTAACTTATTATCAATGGCATCCTTAACTGTATTAAGATGAACTTCTTTTCCGTTAATCTTTACAGTTCCTGAGATTTTCTGTCCATAGCTATGACCAAAGACACTCATGGCAAATTCTGTACGTCCTGCGCCCATAAGTCCTGCCAAGCCAACAACCTCGCCTGCCTTAACTTCGATGTTAATATCCTTAAGAACCTGACGCTCAGCATCGTCTGGATGATATACGTTCCAGTTCTTAACTTCAAAAATAGTATCACCAATAGTAACACCTTCTCTTACTGGATAACGGTTTGTAAGCTCACGACCTACCATGGCTTTAATAACTCTATCCTCAGAGAAATCATCTACACCCTTTACAAGTGTTTCAATTGTCTTTCCGTCTCGAATAACTGTTACTGCATCAGCGACATAACTGATTTCATTTAATTTATGAGAAATGATGATACATGTAATACCCTGTTTCTTAAGCTCTAACATGATATCAAGAAGTTTTTTAGATTCCTCATCATTTAAAGCTGCAGTAGGCTCATCCAAAATAAGGAGCTCTACTTTCTTTGCCATTGCTTTGGCAATCTCTATAAGCTGTTGTTTACCAACGCCTAATGAATTTACTGGAGCATTGACATTTTCATTTTCAAGACCGACACGTGCAAGCATCTCCTGAGCCTTTTGTCTAGTCTTTGTCCAGTCAATAACGCCCTTCATTGAAAGCTGTTCATTTCCTAAAAATACATTTTCTGCTATTGAAAGAAGAGGGCTAAGTGCAAGTTCCTGGTGGATAATAACGATTCCTTTAGCCTCTGAATCTCTAAGGTTATGGAATTTGCAAACCTCACCATGGTATTCTACTTCACCTTCGTATGTTCCATATGGATAAACACCAGACAAAACATTCATAAGAGTTGATTTTCCGGCACCATTCTCGCCACAAAGAGCATGAATCTCTCCCTTTTTCACCTGCAGATTTACATCATCAAGGGCTCTAACTCCAGAAAACTCTTTAATAATGTGTTTCATTTCCAAGATGTAATCTGACATATTCTACTCCTATCTTAAAAATAGCGGCGACTTAAATTCTTAAGCCGCCACTAATTAATACATACTATAAATTATTCTGCTAGCTGCTCTTCTGTATAGTAACCACCATCAACAATGATTTCTTTGTAGTTGTCCTTATCTACTGCAACTGGTGTGCAAAGGTATGAAGGAACAACAAGCTTTCCATTGTCATACTGCTCTGTATCGTTGATTTCTGGCTCTGCACCTTCAAGAACTGCCTGAACCATTGTTACACACTTATCTGCAAGGAGACGTGTATCCTTGTAGATAGACATTGTCTGTGAACCAGCGATGATGTTCTTTGTAGCCATAAGCTCTGCATCCTGTCCTGTGATAAGTGGCCAGTTCTCACCTACCTTGTATCCAGCACCTTCAAGAGCTGCCTTACATCCATAAGCGAAACCGTCAAAAGCTGTTGCGCAGATATCAAGATCTTCGTCAGCATAGAAACCTGTTAAGTAGTTCTCACAGTTCTGCTGAGCTGTTTCCTGAGACCATCTGAGAATACATGTATCATCAAATGATGTTCTGCCTGACTTACATACTAATGTACCATTGTCAAGGTATGGCTGAAGAACTTCCATAAGACCGTTGTAAAGCATTACAGCGTTGTTATCATCTGGTGAGCCCATGAAGAACTCGATTGTGTATGTCTCAGATGTATTCTTAAGATCCTTGTTCTCCTCGATATACTTACCGATTGCTGTACCAACACCCTTGTTATCGAATGTTGCATAGTATGAAACTGCATCTGTGTCCATAAGAAGACGGTCATAAGCGATGATTGGAATACCAGCATCCTTAGCCTGAGCTTCTACGTTTACAAGAGCTGATGAGTCAACAGCTGCGATAACTAAACAGTCTGCGCCAGCAGCGATCATGTTCTCAATCTGAGAAACCTGAGCCTGTACATCATCCTCTGCATACTGTAAATCAACTTCATAGCCGAGAGCCTCAAGCTTCTCTTTCATGTTGCTACCATCGTTGATCCATCTCTCAGAAGACTGAGTAGGCATTGCAACCGCAACTCTCTTTCCGCCGCTAGATGTTGTAGCAGGTGCTGCATCCCCAGTGTCAGCTGCCTCTGTTGCTGTTCCATCCTCAGCTGGAGCGCCTGTGTCTGCAGGGCCGCATCCAGCGAATAAGCCCATAGCCATAACGGCTGTTAGTAAAAACCCAAGAACACGTTTTTTCATTTTCTTCTCCTCCTGTTTTTGCTGGCAACTTTGTTGCCGTTTTTTACTATGTTTTGATTCTATCAGTTAGCTTTTTTGTTGAAAATATAAAATTCTATTTTTAATCTTAGAAATTCTCCACAACAAAAAAGACCCATCAGGGTCTTTTATACTATATAATAACCAACTCACAAATATACACTGCAACACAACATATAACTGCAACCTTAAACATGCTTAGTCCTTTGTAAGAAGTGACTAAACCAATAGCTAAAGCAATCCAACCAGATATAACACTTTGAGTCGCAGATAAGATTGCAGGAAAAGTCATAACAGCCAATGTAACATACGGTACATAATATAAAAATGATCTAATAAACTGATTTTCAATTGGCTTTCTAAACAATGTCATCGGCAAGACTCTAATAATAGTACTCACTATTCCTGCCACAAAAATAAATATATAAACATTATGATTCATCATTAGCCACCTCGTGAGGGAATAAAATTGCAACAACTGATGCTATAGCAATTGTAAGAATTATGGTTCTAGTTCCGCTTGATATATCCTTAGTATAAGGCAATGCTGATGCCAAAAAACTAAGAATAAATGAAACCACAATGGAACCGGCTACAACTTTATTTTTTTCTGCCTCTGGTATTATACAGGCTAAAAACATTCCATATAAAGCAACAGAAAAAGCACTTATTAATCTGTCTGGCAAAATGTTTCCAACCATAATCCCAAGAGCCGTTCCCATAGCCCAAGAAGGTAGCGCAATAGCAACTGCCCCATAACTATAAAATGGATTCAAATATCCAGGCTGTCTAATTGATATAGCAAATATCTCATCAGTTACACCAAAACCTACAAGTATTCTATGAATCATAGAGGTATCTGGATGAATTCTTTGACTTAAGGCTGTGGACATTAACAAATATCTTGCATTTGCAACCAATGTCATAACTGCAATTTCCACATAGGTTGCCCCGGCAGCAAATAACGTATATACGATATATTCTCCTGCACTGGCATGACTTAAAATACTATTAATAAATCCCTGATGTGGTAAAAATCCAGCTTCTTTACCAAGTATTCCCAACGAAAAAGAAACTGCAAAATATCCTAATGCAATAGGAAATCCATCTTTTATTCCATTATTAAAAGCTTGTTTTTTAGTATCTTTATATTTCAAATTCATTTTATATACCTTGATTTCACCAAATTACTACACTTTTTCTATCGCAAAAGTGTAAAATAATATCCGTGAAGATTTTATTCTTAAATCACACTTAGGAGGCCCTAAATGAAACCTGGAGTATACAAAGCAACAAAGAAAGATGGAACTATTTATTATAGAGGTAACATCACATACAGCGGTAAACATATCAGCATTGGCAGCTTTGATACCGAAGAAAAATGCAATCGTGCTTATCAAGAAGCTTGGGATATATTAAAAGATACAGATATTACAGTACTGAATTTTCAAAAGACAATTAAAGAACTTCCTTTTGAAAAATGCATTACTCTCCTTAATTTCAGAGATAATCACATTTATATCAAAACCCCAATTTATCTTCAGCGAAATTATTTTACATACTATTTAGATAAAAATACCATCTTAAAATTTGATAATGATGACCTTTTCTATTATTCAAGCCACAAGATTCAAAACCGTGGTGGTCACATGTTTGTAAGTGACTACGGAATGCAGTACAACATACTTAATCGCTACGGAATCAAGCCTTATAGTGTTAAAGGAAAGGATTATTTATTTGCCAACGACGATGAAACTGATTACAGATATTCCAACATCATTGTGGTAAATAAATACCACGGCGTCTACAAAGAAGAAAAAAATGGTCGCACAATGTACGCTGCCAAGATTCATCTCAATGGAGATTTTATTGTTGGTCGATACAATACCGAAGCAAGAGCCGCAATCGCATACAACAAAGCCGTAGACCTTTGTAAATCTCGAGGTATGACAAAATCATTCCCAACCAACTTTATAACTGAATATTCACCTCGCGAATACGCCGATATATATACGGAAATTAAAATATCGTCGCATCTATACAAGTTCTTCAGAAATAAAAACTTTAGGGATGCTTAAAAAACAAGCCACCCTGTCACGACTACAAGCCTTTGTTTTCTCCGTCCGATAAAAAGTATCTCACTTGAGAAAACCAAGAGCTTGATGTCTACAGTGTGGCTTTTAAATAATCAACAATAATTAGTTGTTAATAAACTTATCCTCTTCGTTATTCCATGAATAAAGCTTACGGATTTCTTCGCCAACCTTTTCTGATGGATGCTCAGAAGCAAGCTTTCTCATAGCTGAGAAGTGAACCTGACGTCCAGCTGGTGACATATCAAGAAGGAATTCCTTAGCAAATGAACCATCCTGAATGTCTGAAAGAATCTGCTTCATAGCCTTCTTTGTATCCTCTGTAATAATCTTTGGTCCTGTGATGTAATCACCATACTCAGCTGTATTTGAAATAGAATATCTCATTCCAGCAAAGCCTGACTGGTAGATAAGATCTACGATAAGCTTCATCTCGTGGATACACTCAAAGTATGCATTTCTTGGATCGTAACCTGCCTCAACAAGTGTTTCAAAACCTGCCTGCATAAGAGCACAAACACCACCACAAAGAACTGCCTGCTCACCAAAGAGGTCTGTCTCTGTCTCTGTTCTAAATGTTGTCTCAAGTACACCAGCTCTAGCTCCACCAATACCAAGTGCATATGCAAGTGCAAGATCAAGAGCCTTTCCTGTAGCATCCTGCTCTACAGCAACAAGACAAGGAACACCCTTTCCAGCCTGGTACTCAGAACGTACTGTGTGACCTGGTCCCTTAGGAGCAATCATAGTTACATCAACATCTGCTGGTGGCTTAATGCAACCAAAGTGGATATTGAAACCATGAGCAAACATAAGCATGTTACCAGCCTCGAGGTTTGGCTCGATATCTTTCTTGTACATATCAGCCTGCTTCTCATCATTGATAAGAATCATGATGATATCAGCCTTCTTAGCTGCTTCAGCTGCTGTGTAAACTGTAAGGCCCTGCTTCTCAGCCTTAGCCCATGACTTTGAACCTTCGTAAAGACCTATAATGACATCGCAACCACTCTCCTTAAGGTTGAGGGCATGTGCGTGACCCTGGCTACCATAACCAATAATAGCGATTGTCTTACCCTTCAATAGTGAAAGATTACAATCCTCTTGGTAATAAATCTTTGCTTCCTGTGACATTCTTTTATCCTCCTATTTAATATAATATTTAAAGAATAACTACATCTTCTGAACCACGTGTAAGTCCTGTAAGACCAGTACGTGCAAGTTCAAGAATATCGTAGTCTCCTAGCATATCTAAAAATGCTTCAAGCTTATCCTGATTTCCTGTAAGTTCAAGAATCATAGAATCATGAGTAACATCTACAACCTTGCCATGGAAAATATCTACTATAGTAAGTACATCTTGTCTATCACTGTTTCTAGCTGAAATCTTAACAAGCATAAGCTCTCTTTTAACAGACAAACCATGCTCAAGTACCTTAACATCTACAACCTCCGTAAGCTTAGATACCTGCTTTTCAATTTGCTCCAAAATCATCTCGTCGCCGTGAGTCACAATAGTAACTCTTGTATATCTAGGATCAGCTGTAACACCTGCTGAAAAACTATCAATATTGTATCCTCTTCGTGAAAATAAGCCTGAGATTCGGCTTGTTAGACCTGGTGTATTCTCTACCAAAATTGAAAGAACTTTTTTAGATTCCATATTTCACTCCTAAAAACAAATTCTCCGCAACACTTTAGTGCTTTGAAGTACGAAACTAATAAAGATAATAGCACACCGCAAAAAAAATAACAAGGAGGAAACTGTATTAAAGATTACCTTTAGTAAAAGGCAGATTTGGACATTCAATAATATTTTCCATCGTAAGGATTATAAAGCCCCATTTGAATAGGCTGTCTTTTATCCTCGTAGCAAAGAGTAATGTAAAAATCTCTAAACTCAAATCCCTGTTTGGTCCAGTAGACATTACCCTTTTCACAATCACAATACTCACTGTAATCTACCCACTGCATTACCTGCATCAAAGGTCGATCCATCATTTTACAAGTAGCTTCCTTAAAGGTCCATACTTCAGTAAACTTCTTATTAACTTCGCTCTTCTTCAATGAATCTAGATACTCTAAATCAGACTTAGTAAAAAATCTTTCTACTAAATCTCTATCATAAGGACGGATTCTTTCAACATCTATCCCCACTGGCTTATCTGAAATTGCTGCAACTGCGAAAAAATTAGAATGAGAAATACTAAAATCTACGTTTTTAGGCTGAATGAAAATAGGTTTCCCCTGAGATGTGGTTGAGTAAACATAAGGACGCTCAATATGATTTTCCCACAGCAACTTTTCCAAAAGATGAGCAGCCCCTAACCTCTCACATTTTCCCTTAAGAGTCTTAGCCTCATCAACATGTGCTCTTCTCTGCGGACTGACGAACTTATAGACTTCGTCAAAAATAAATGGATTTTGTAGTGCTTCACAATTGTATGCTGCGGCTTTAATCATAAGCTCCTCCCTGTTTTCTTCTTAATACAAAGTATAACATAGTGGGCTATAAATATGATAAAATTTTCTAAATAGATTAAATTTCGGGGGACGCCATGAAGTTTTTAATTTTCGAAATGAAGACCGTTTGTTATAACTCATATCTATATTTTGGAGATGCTCTAGGAACCGCCTTAGAAGCCAAAGGTCATAGCGTTGAGTATTTCAAAATCGACGAGGATAATCTTGATGATTTAGAGAAATTTGTAGGCATGTCCTATGATGCTTTAATAGATTTTAATTCAGATTTACCTCGTGCTCTTATGGATGATGATTCATTCTTTATCGACCACATCAATGCTCCTTTCTTTGATGTAATTTTGGATCACCCTCTATATCACCACGATACATTGAAGAACAAACTTAATAATTTCCATGTGATATGCCTTGATTCAAAACATAAGGACTACATAAAAAAGTACTACCCTCATATTCAATCTATAGCAGTCACTCCAATGACTGGAGAGCTGGCTTTTGGACAAGATAGTATTAACTGGGATTCATATAATGAAAGACCTTATGATATATTGCTTTCAGGCACATACACTGACCCAACCAGAATCGAGACTGCAATCAAAAAACTTCCTGACTTTTTAGCTCAAAATGTTCACGAGCTTATAGATATGATGCTTGCTGACAGCACTCTTACTATTGAAGATGCTGTTGAGCAGCTTGCTAGAAATGAAATATATGACTACATTAATTCCGATTTACCTCTTCATACTCAGACTTTCTATTTAGCTGATACATATGTTAGATGCATTAATAGGAAAAATCTGGTTCAAAATCTTGATAAATGTAGCCATAACTTCCATATTTTTGGAGCTTTATGGGAAGAGCTAGATTTAAAGCATGCACAGATACACAGAGAAATTCCTTTTAATCTTACCTTTACTGTTTTTTCAAAGGCTAAGATTTCAGTCAACATTATGCCTAATTTTAAAGCAGGAAGCCATGATAGAGTATTCTCAGCCCAATTAAATGGTGCTGTTAGTCTTACTGACCCTACTACGTTGTTACAACAAGAATATTCAAACGGCGAAAATATTTTATTTTACGAATTAGATAATATGGAAAATATTCCATCACTTGTAGATGGCAATCTAGATGACTTAGATAAACTCAAAAAAATAGCCCAAAGCGGATATTCAATAGCTAAATCAAATCACACCTGGGCTAATATTGCTGATATTTTATTATCTGAAATTAATTAATCAATATTCTGCATCTCTTGGAAGAAAGCGAAGTAATCCTTTCTACCTTCTTTTGTAAACTGAATAGCTGTACGTGGATGCTGATTAAGAAGACCTGTTGTAAGATATTGCATGTCATATCCCCAAACGACCCCCTGCTCCTTCAATGGAAGCATGTAGTCCTCAACAAACTTAATTGCATAACGCTCCTTATACTTAGGATTCTTAAGAAAACCTAAAAGTAATTCCATAGCGCAGTTGCCAGCGCCACGGCCCATGCTACAGTACGTACCATCAAGGTAATCTACCTTATCACCACAAGCCTCAATAGTATTTGCAAAGGCAAGCTTCTGATTATCATGAGCGTGAATTCCTACCTTCTTGCCATATTTAGCAGCAGCATTACAGTAAACATCTGCAATTCTTTCAATCTGCTCTGGATATAGAGAACCGTAGCTATCTACAATATATATACATGAAATAGGTGTCTGACAAACCATATCAAGAGCAGCCTTAACATCATCCATCTGAGCAGCAGAAATAGCCATGATATTACATGTAGTCTCATAACCCTTCTTGTCAGCATCCTCAATCATATCGATTGCTTCAGGCATCTGGTGAAGATATGTAGCTACACGAATTAAATCTACAGGGCTTTCATTCTTCTGATGAATATCTTCTTTATAATTACATCTTCCAACATCAGCCATGATAGCAATCTTTAAATCTGTGTCATTATCTCCCACAATAGATCTGATATATTCATCTGATGAAAACTTCCATGGGCCAAACTTTGACTCATCAAACTGTTCTTTATCAGCGCGATAGCCCATTTCCATATAATCTACGCCAGCCTTTACATTAGTTAAATAAAGAGCCTTTGCAAACTCATCTGTAAAATAGAAATCATTGACTAATCCTCCGTCACGAAGTGTAGCATCTACAACTCGTATACTCTTTCTCACCTCAAGGAGTGCTGATACATCTTTCATCTTTTATGTCCTCCAAATATTTCTAATTCACTTTAGCGATTAAAAGCGATAAAGCAAGTATATCCATAAACTATACTAAAGTCAAATATGAACTTTTTAAAAGGCGTCTTAGAAAAATCTAAGCCGCCTTCAAAATTCTTTATTCCTCTTCTGCGTTTATAGCTGCATCAATGATTGTCATTAGCTCCATGGCACTACGGAAGTTTAACTTTTCATCTTTATCAGCCCATGTAATCTGTCCCTGCCAAGTATTATTCTCTGCTGTATTTACATGAATAACAAATGTACCTTCTTGTTTATTTGCCATATGAACATCCTCCCACATCAACTAAACATTAACCAACTGAAAATATAATAACACTTTAGCCATTATATAAATCGTTATATAAAATATTATTCAAAATCCAACTCAATAGGACAATGGTCTGAGCCCATTATATCAGTATGGATTTTGGCATCTTTCATTCTATCCTTCATATCTTCTGATACGATAAAGTAATCAATACGCCATCCTGCATTCTTCTCTCGTGCATGGAAACGGTATGACCACCAAGAGTAAATATCATCCATATCTGGATAGAAATATCTAAAGCTATCTACAAAGCCTGCTCCTAGAAGCTCTGTCATTTTGTCACGTTCTTCATCGGTAAAGCCTGCATTGCGACGATTGGTTTTAGGATTTTTAAGGTCAATCTCCTTATGAGCAACATTTAAATCACCACAGAGAATAACCCCCTTCTTCTTATTT
>JAILAV010000039.1 GCA_024681435.1 Pseudobutyrivibrio sp.
GTTTTATTGCAAAAGGAGGACTATTGAAAAGTAGTTCTCCTTTCTTTTGCAAAAAAATACAAGCATGAAGAAACGAATTGATATTTTGACTTGATTTTAAATAATAAACTTTTAAATAGGAAAAATATATGAATCGAGGCAGAATTTATGGAGAAGACAAAAATTAAAATCGGAATACTAGCTATATGCGCAGTGGCGCTTACTTATATGGCTTTATCACCTGTTTTGGCAAGTATTGGAGCAGAGTTTGCAGGAGTAAGTGAGACATTGGTACAGATGATAATTACATTACCAAGTCTATTGTTTATTGTATTTTCGCCACTTAGTGGATTCTTAATGGGTTACGTAAATAAGAAATATATAGCTTTAAGTGGACTACTTTGTTATTTAGTTGGAGGATTGTTTCCATTCTTTTTTAACTCAAGCATTTGGTTGCTTCTTACAGGAAGCGCGATTATTGGTGTTGGCACAGGACTTTTGATGCCTCTTATTAATGGTTTTATTGTTCAGTATTTCAAAAAGGATGAGCAGGCAGGACTTATGGGGCTTAATGCAACCTGCACTGCACTTGGAGCTCTGGCATTTATTTTTATGGGTGGTCAGCTTGCTAGATTTGGTTGGAGATTTAGTTATTTAGCATTCATATTGGTTATTCCAATTATCATTATTGTTTTGGTTTGCCTTCCTAATGGTGAACCGCAGAAGTTTGAGGCCACAGAGGAAACCGAGTCAAAATCAAAGGGTCAGTTCGAGATGAATCCTTATATCTTTGGATTATTTATCATTGGATTTATTTATTTTGTAACTCAAAATGCATATAACACAAATTCATCTGCATATGTGGTTGAGGCTGTTGGCGCAGGCGCAGGGATTGCTAGTGTTGTTACTATGGCAAACACATTAGGTGGAATTGTTGGCGGTGCAATGTTTAAGGGGATTAATAGTAAGTTTAGAAATCAGATTGAAACAATTACCCTTTTAATTATCGCATTAGGATTTTTCTTGGCATATTTCCTACCTAATCTTCCTTCTATTATCATCGGAAGTCTCATGGTTGGATTCGGCTATGCTTTATTTAATGCGGGTGGTACATATCTACTTGCGCAAAATACTCGTCCTGATACTAACGCATTTACGGTATCTGTATATCTTGCATTTATTAACATCGGTGCAGCTATTTCGCCAATGGTTGTAAATATTTTTGCGGGACTTATCGGCGATGGTGCAGCTCCTAAGTTTATTTTTGCAGGAGTTGTTATAGCTGCAACAGCAGTATATTCACTAGTTATTAATTTGAATAAGAAATATCAGTTTTAACCTTTGGCAGATTTATTTGGGGGAATAAATGGAGTCTAATAGTAAAAGGGAAAAGGTAAAAGTAAGAGTTTCTGATAAAAAGATAGAGATGGAGCATTTCCATCAGGATATAGAGCTTTGTTATGTGCTTCAAGGCAGGGCAGAAATAGAGATGGGACAGGAGTGCGTGGTCCTATTTTCTGAAGGTGTATATTTAATTAATGCTAATAAAAAGCATAGTATCAGACTTTCAGAGGATGGATTGCTAGTAAAAGTTTCTGTTTCGTTTGAGCTGCTTAGTGACGTGTTGGGTTCACTTGATGTGCAGTTTATCTGTAACAGTAATTTAGGTGATAATGAGCAGTACGAAGCTTTGAGAAAGCAAATAAAAAGATTGCTTACCCACTACGTAAATACAAACGGAAATGTCGCTGATTTTGGGCATATCGCTTTATGTTATGAATTTCTTGATGTACTTACTGTAAATTTTCAAGTTCGTAATAGCGATAAGCGAGGTAAGGAAGATGATTTGATTACAAAAAGAATTAATCAAATCAACAATTACGTAAGAGGAAATTATAAAGGACAGTTATCATTAAAAGATTTGGCGGATAAGCTTTATTTATCAGAGGCGTATCTGTCTCGGTTTTTCAAAAAGACCTATGGCATGACGTTCCTAAAATATGTAACTAATATTAGAGTTACTCATGCTTATGAAAGCTTATTGTACACAGATGAACCAGTTACAAAAATTGCGTACGATAATGGGTTTTCTACTGTTACGCTTTTTAATAAAACCTTCAAGCAAATCTATGGACAAACGCCGTCGGAATTGAGAAAGCAAAGGAGTGTATCTATTTCAGATAGTAATTCTTCAGTAGATAAGAAGCTCCAGACAAAGCTCGAAGATATTTTACAAAGTGGCGCAAAAAATGAAGAGTATTTTACAAATACAAGCGAAATATTTGTAACTTGTAATCTTAAAAATAGCGATACTAATCCTTTATTGCATAAGAATTTTAGATACATATTAAACGCTGGAAATGCTGAGGAACTTTTAAGCGCCGAAATAAGAGATCATATTGCAACATTGGCAGAGGTTTTGCATTTTGAGTATATACGTTTTTGGAATATATTTACACCAAGCATGCTTCTGACGATATGTGAAAATGATGGTCAGTATAACTTTTCAAAAATAGATGGAATAATAGATTTTATTCTTCAACAAGGTCTAAAGCCAGTACTTGAACTTGGATTTAAACCCAAAAGGATTCAGGCCAGTGTACGACAGCCAATTGTAAAAGCAGCGGAATTAACTGATTTAAGATATGAACCAAAATTCTGGGGAAAAATGGTTTCTAATTTCTTCACACATCTCAATGATTGCTATGGTTCTGAGGAGGTGGCAACCTGGATGGCTGAGCTTTGGTATGACGAGCGAGCAGATTTAATTCCTGGTTATGACTATTACGAGATATTTAACAATACGGCTTCAATAATAAGAGGTATTAACAAGCGAATAAGGATAGGTGGTTGCGGAATACGTGAGGACAGCGGAGATGCTTGGATGGAGCAGTTCTTTTATGACTGGCGAAGTCAAGAGCAGCAGCCAGATTATATTTCTATGATTCATTTTCCTTATGTCAGCGGTGAAATCAAAAATGATTTATACTCTAGAAGAAATACTGATAATGATTCATTTGTTCATGCAATAGAGCGTGTTAGAAATAGCATGAATAAAGCTGGATTCTCTGAGGACATAAAGCTATATGCAACGGAGTGGAGTAATACTATTTCAGATAGAAATGCTATTAATGATTCTTGTTACAAAGGAGCTTTTGTGGTAAGAAATCTAATTCAAAATATGACTAATGTTGATGGAATTGGGTATTTTCAAGCCACAGATAGAACTGTGCAATACTCTGATACAAATGCATTTCTATTTGGTGGAACAGGATTGATAACAAAGGATAGTATTTTAAAACCTGCTGCCTTTGCCTATGAATTTATGAATCGCCTGAAGCCATACATAGTTGCTAAAGGTAGAGAATACATTGTATCCATGGATGAAAATGAAAGCTTCATCATAGTCTGTAATAATCAAAAAAGATTAAATTACAATTATTATCTGACGGATGAAGGTGACATCAATAAGGCAGAGCTGTGGAAATATTACGAGGATAACGATAGCTTAAGTATTGATTTCAAAATCAATGATGTAAGCTTCGATAAGTACAAAGCCAGAGTTTATCGCGTTAACGAGGACTATGGCAGTATCCTAGATATATGGAAAGGCTTAGGCTTCGATAACAATCTTACCAAAAATGACATCAGGTTCTGTCGACGTATATGCGAACCTCATCTTACAATAGATACAGGTGATGTTGTGGATGGAGTTTTGGATTTTAATATTAAGCTGAAGGCAAATGAGATAGCATGTATCAGCTTGAAAAAAACACAATAAAATACACAGGTCAAAAATCTTATACGGATTATTGACCTGTTATTTTTTTAACTTTTTTAGGGGTAAAAAGAGGTTGATTTTTGATGTTAAATAGTAATTTTTAGGACAATAAATTTATATTTATAAGATGGACGAAAATATAAGATTGTATACATAAAAGCCGTAAGGCAAAAATTGTAATTGGGAAAAAGGAGAAGAAAAATGAAGTTGAAAAGATTAGTAGGTCTTTCGTTGGCTGCTGTCATGGCGCTTTCAATGGTGGCATGTGGCGGCAAGGAACCAGAGGGAGTTACAGTGTCTAGTAAAGAGGATGATGTAACTGTAGCTGTTGGGAATACAGCAAACTCAGATGATCAAAATACAACAAAGTCTGATGAGACACTTGTTGTTGCACTTCCATCAGAGCCATCTTCAATGGCACCAACACTGGTTGGAGAATCTGAGAATGAGTCCAGCATAATCTCTGGTGCAATCATGGATACACTTGTTGCTCAGGATCAGGTTACAGGAGAAATCGTTCCAAATCTTGCAACAGAATGGGAATGGGTTGATGACTACAGATTGCAACTCAAGCTTAGAGATGATGTTAAGTTTACAGATGGTTCACTTCTTACACCAGAAGATGTAATTTACACATTTGAAACTCTTGCAACTCAGTCAGGTAACAACGATGGTGGTAAATTCCTTGATTCATCAAAGAATGAAATCGTTGATGAGCACACAGTAATCCTTGGTTTCAACACAATCGCTCCTGATATGATAACAATGCTTACATGGACACCATTTAGCATCTTCTCACAGGAAGAGGTTGAAGCTTGCGGTGGATATGAAGCAGCTTCCGACAATCCAATTATTGGTTGTGGTAGATACAAGTTTAAAGAGTGGGTTCAGGGTCAGTATGTAACACTTGAGAGAAACGAGGACTACTGGAACACAGATTACACTGGCTATTTCAAAGAAATTAAGTTTACATTCACACAGGATGCAGCATCTAGAGAGATGGCAGTTGAGGCTGGTGATGCTACAGTAGCTTACGATATTCCAATCGCACAGGCATCAACATTTCTAAACAACAATAATGTTAAGACTTCTTTCTACAGCTTTGGTCAGGTTTATCATATCTGGATGAACATCAGAGATTCAAAGGCAATGGCTGAGGTTAAGGTCCGTGAGGCAATTGACAAGGCACTTGATTACGATGCAATCGCTGCATACGCAACAGGTGGACAGGCAGGTCAGGCACTTGGTTACCTCGATGATAAGGTTCCATTCTATGTGCAGTCATACACAAAGGAAGAGAGAGCTCAGGATATTGAAGGAGCAAAGGCTCTTCTTGAGGAAGCTGGTTATGGTGATGGTCTTACAATCAGATCACTTGGAACACAGGATGACGAAGGTCTTTACACTGTAATGCAGGCACAGCTTGCACAGGCTGGTATCACACTTGAAATCAACACAGTTGATATTCCTACATTCGTTCAGGGAGCTAACGGTGGTGATTATGACATTATCCTTGTAGGTGAATACCTTGATTCAAGAAACCCATCAGCATACGTATTCTTTGACCAGAAGTCAATTGATACATTCAACATTGGTGGTGACAAGTATACTACAGATGAAATCTGGGGTGCTGTTCAGGATGTAATCAAAGCAACAGATAATGATGCAGCTAAGGAAAAGGTTGCTACACTTGAGGAAATCATGAAGAGAGATACTCTTGTACTTAACCTTTGCCCACAGTTAAGAGCTGTTATTACACAGCCAGATATTAAAGGTCTTTCAACAAGAGAAAGAGGCTTCATTGATG
Organism: Pseudobutyrivibrio sp.; assembly: GCA_024681435.1. Lineage (GTDB taxonomy): Bacteria > Bacillota > Clostridia > Lachnospirales > Lachnospiraceae > Pseudobutyrivibrio. The sequence goes on from JAILAV010000039.1 coordinate 5,568, forward strand.
TAACAGGTTTTTACAGAGCATCATAATTAAAGATTAGAAGATTATAGGAATTATTCATAGGGCCACAGGGGAGCCCCTGTGGCTCATATTGTATAAAAATTTAGGAGCTGGCGATGATTAAATATATTATCAAGAGAATTTTATATCTTATTCCTATCATGCTTGGAGTGTCAGCAATCATTTTTGCATTAAAGACATTTACACCTGGTGATCCAGCCAGAGTAATCCTTGGAAATGATGCAACACAGGAGCAGGTAGATGCTAAACGTGAAGAGCTAGGTCTTAATGACCCAGTGGTGGTTCAGTATGTAAATTATATTAAGGGGATAGTAACAAAGGGAGATTTTGGAGATTCCTACAGAACAGGAACCCCGGTTTTATCTGAAATTCTTCCAAGACTTAAAACATCAGGTCTTATCACACTTGGAGCAGTTGCAATTGGCGCTGTAATCGGAATTATTCTAGGTATTATTTCTGCACTTCGAAAATACACGTGGGTTGACTCCTTAGTGCTTGTCATTTCCATGTTTTTCCAATCAGTACCAGAGTTCGTTGTAGGACTTGTATTGATTTTTATATTCGCAGTCACTTATCACTTGCTTCCATCTAGTGGTATTGAGACAGCAGCAGGCTACATTATGCCAATGCTTTGCATAGGTCTTTCATCAGTAGCAAGTTACACACGTATCACTCGTTCATCAATGCTTGAGGTTCTTTCTGAAGATTACATCAGAACAGCAAGAGCTAAAGGCCAGACAGAGAGCAATATCACAAAGCATCATGCACTGAGAAATGCAATGATTCCTGTTGCCCAGTCAATCGGAACAAACCTTGGAAACTCAATTGGTGGTGCTATGGTCCTTGAGACAGTGTTTGGTGTTCCTGGAGTTGGAAAGTACATAACTGATTCAATTACACAGAGAAATTATCCATCAGTTCTAGGTGGTGCACTTATTATAGCTATCGTACTTACGATAATAAATCTTTTAGTTGATATTAGCTTTATTATCATTGACCCAAGATTAAAGAGCACAATTATTTCTGGTGGTAAAAAGAAAGTAAAGAAAGCAGCTTAAAATTCATTGACGGAGGATAAAGATATGGCAAAAATGTACACTCCAGAGATGGAGAAAATAGCAAAGAAAAAAGCAAGAAGAAATAAGCCAATAAAATCTACACCAGCCTATGAGGCATGGAAGAGATTTAAAAGAAATAAAACAGCCATCGTTGGTTTAGTAGTTGTTTGTATTTTGATATTAATCGCTTTGTTTGCAAATTTTATTGCACCTTACGATTATCAGGCGCAGGATTACATGGCTATGATGCAGGAGCCAAGCAGTGCTCATCTATTTGGAACAGACCAGTTTGGCCGTGATATTTTCAGTCGTTGCATTTACGGTGCTAGATATTCATTATTTATCGCATTGTTCTGTACAATCGCAGCACTTCTTTCTGGTGGATTGCTTGGAATTATAGCAGGCTACTGCGGCGGTATTGTTGATACAGTAATCATGAGAATCATGGATGTGTTCCAGTCTATTCCAATGATTATGATGGCAATGTGTATAGTTTCAGTTTTAGGAAACGGTATACCACAGCTTGTTGCAGCTGTAATGTTTGCATCAATGCCAACAATGGCAAGAAACAATCGTGCAGCAATTCTTCGTGTAAGAGGATGTGACTATATTGAATCTTCGGAGGCAATTGGAGTTAGTCAGATGAAAATGATTTTCAAGCATATGATTCCAAATGCAGCAGGTGTAATGATTATTTATTTCGTAGGTTTCCTTGCAGTATCAATCATGATGATGTCATCAATGAGCTATATTGGCGTTGGTCTTGCAGCACCTACACCAGAGTGGGGACTTATTCTTAACGATGGAAAAGCTTATCTTACAAGCAGTCCATATATGATGTTTTTCCCTGCGCTTATGATTATGATTACATGCTTCGCCTTTAACCTCTTAGGAGATGGTTTACGTGATGCATTCGATCCAAAGTCAAAGTAAAAGGAGCTAAAAAATGGACGAGAACATTTTAGATATAGAAGATTTAGTAGTTCACTACGAGACAGAAGATGAAGTAGTTGAAGCTGTAAATAATATAAGACTTACCATGAAAAAAGGTGAAATCCTTGGCCTTGTTGGTGAGACAGGTGCTGGTAAGACAACAACAGCCCTTGCTATTATGGGACTTTTGCCTGAAAAGGTAGGAGCTGTAAAGCAGGGTAAAATTAAATTCGAAGGTGAGAACCTTCTTGAGAAGTCTAAAAAGGAAATGCGAGCAGTACGAGGTAAGAAAATCTCAATGATTTTCCAGGACCCAATGACAGCCTTAAACCCGGTAAAGACTGTTGGTGACCAGATTGCGGAGGTAGTGCTTCTTCACAATAAGTGCTCTAAGGTAGAGGCTTTAAAGCGAGCTCAGGAAATGCTTGCACTTGTAGGTATTGTTCCAGAGCGATACAAGGATTACCCACATCAGTTTTCAGGTGGAATGAAGCAGCGTATCGTAATTGCCATAGCATTAGCATGTGAACCTGATTTGCTTATAGCTGATGAGCCGACAACAGCTTTGGATGTTACAATCCAGGCTCAGATTCTTGATATGATGCGAGCTCTCCAAAAGAAAAACAATACATCAACAATTCTTATCACCCATGACCTTGGTGTTGTTGCAGAGATGTGTGACCACTGTGCAGTTATGTATGCGGGTGAAATTGTTGAGTATGGCACATTGGAAGAGATTTTTGATAATCCAAAGCATCCATACACAAAGGCTTTATACAAGTCAATTCCTTCTTTGGACAAGGATGTAGAAAGACTTCATGTTATTCCAGGTATGGTTTGTGACCCATCAGATTTACCAAGCCACTGCAGCTTTTACGACAGATGTGACGAAAAGTGCGATGCTGGAAAGCTTCATGATCCTGAGGCATACGCTGTAAAGGATGGCCACGTTGTTAAATGCTTTAGATGTCAGCAGCGAGAAGGGGAGGAGGAATAATAATGGCAGAGAATTTATTAGAGATCAAAAATCTAAAGAAATATTTTTCCACTCCAAGAGGAAGTCTTCATGCAGTAGATAATGTCAGCCTTAACATTGAAAAGGGTAAGACAGTTGGCGTTGTAGGAGAGTCAGGCTGTGGAAAGTCAACACTTGGAAAGACACTTATGAGACTTCATGAGCCAACAAGCGGTGAAATCATATTTAAAGGCGAAGATATCGCCAGCATGCCAATAAAGGAATTCAAGAAGAAATATCGTGCAGATATTCAGATGATTTTCCAGGATCCATACGCCAGCTTGGATCCACGTATGAATGTGCTACAGCTTGTTGAGGAGCCAATTAAGACAAACAATAAAGGCATGAGCAAAGCTGATGTAACTGCCAAGGCAAAGGAAATGATGGAGCTTGTTGGTCTTGCAAAGAGACTTGAGGGGGCATATCCTCACGAGCTTGATGGTGGACGTCGTCAGCGTATTGGAATAGCAAGGGCTCTTTCTCTTAATCCAGAGTTCATCGTTTGCGATGAGCCAGTGTCAGCTCTTGATGTTTCAATCCAGGCACAGATTCTTAATCTTCTTCAGGATTTGCAGCAGGAGCGAGGACTTACATATATGTTTATCACTCACGATATGTCAGTTGTTAAACATATTTCAGATGACATTGTAGTTATGTATTTGGGCCAGATGATTGAAAAATGTCCTGCGGATGAAATTTTCAAAAATACAATTCATCCATATTCGCAGGCACTTCTTTCAGCTATTCCAATTCCAGACGTGCATGTAAAGCATGAGCGAATGGTTCTTAAGGGTGAGCTAACATCTCCTATTGATCCAAAGCCTTGCTGTAGATTTGCGGCACGTTGTCCATATGCAACTGAGCAGTGCTTTATGGAGGAGCCAAAGCTTAGGGAAATGAAGCCAAATCATATTGTGGCTTGTCATCATGCGGAGGATTTTATCAATGACAAATAAAGAGGTTATAGGCAATTTTTATCAAGAGTTTTTCAACAATCACATCATTGAGTCGGCTGAAAAATATGTCCGAGAGGACTATATACAGCACAATCCTGGGGTAGGCCAAGGCCGCCAGGCACTTATGGATGCTTTTGCAGAAAAGTTCAAGGAGCATCCAGAGTTTTGCCTGAATATCAAATTCATGATTGAAGAGGATGATATGGTAGCTGTTTATCTTAAAAATGTGGATACTCAGGGCAATACCAGATGCAGAGTTGTGGATATTTATAGATTGGTAGATGGAAAATTAGCAGAGCATTGGGATATTATACAGTAAAATTAAGAAATAGAACAGGAGGAAGAAAAATGAAAGTTTTAGGTATTTCATTTGGTAGAAATAATGGAAACTCGGATATTCTTGTAAAGGAGGCTCTTTTCGGAGCAAAGGCTGCAAAGCCAGATGCAGAAATTGAATTCGTAAATACGTTAAAAATGAATATAGGCAGATGCCGTGGTTGTGGCGCTTGCTCAACACAGCTTGAAAAGGGTAATGATAATAAGTGTATTTTTAAGGATGATTTCCAGGCACTAGAGGATAAAATCCGTGAAGCTGATGCAATTATCTTAGGTGCACCAGTATATGCTCTTCAGCCAGTAGGACAGCTTAAGGATTTCATAGATCGCTTCTCATGTCGTCATGATTATTCTGCAATTACTTATGTATTAGATAAGCGTAGAGCAGGGGAACTACCAGGAAATGCAGATGATTTCCCAATGGAAAGACTTAAGAAAAGAACAGTTGGATATATCTCAATTGGTGGTGCTAGCACAGATGATTGGACCTCAATGGGAACAGCTTCACTTCACATTTTTGGCTTTCCACCAATGATGAAGGTAATGGCAAACTACAATGCAAATAGCATGGGAACAATTGGTAATCCATATGTTGATGATAAGCTTATTGAGGATATGCATGAGCTTGGTAAGAGAACTGTGCTTGGTCTTGAGGATGATTCTGTGGAATTCTTCAGACCAGAAGGAAAGCCAGAAGAGGTTTGTCCTGTATGTCACCAGCGACTACTTATGGTAAACCCAGGTTCTACAACGGTAACATGCCCTATTTGTGGTATTCACGGTCAGCTTTCAATTGTTGATGATGGCATCCAGGTTGAATTTACAAAGGAGCAGCAGGAGCGTGCTCGTGGAACATTCAAGGGTCTTCGTGAGCACACATTAGAAATCCAGGGCTTTGGTTCAATATGCGGACCAAAGATTATGGCAAACAAGGAGAAAATTGATTCACTTATGAATAATAGAATCAAGAATTTTGAAACTGCAATAGAAGCCTAGGAGGTGTATATGAGAGTAAAAGAAATTCAAAACATTGATGGTTTTTTCAAGGCGTTGGAAAAATGCAAAGGTCGTGTTGAGCTCATTACAGATGAAAAGGATGTACTTAATCTTGCATCAAAGCTCACTCAATTCATTGCTCTTACTGGTATTTTTTCTAATCCAGAAATCACAGAGTATGAGATTGTTTGCTACAATATCGACGATTTCCAGCACATCAAAGATTTCCTTGTTCCTGTAGAGGAGTAGGATTTTTATGGACCCAGGGTTATCCTTGGGTCTTTTTAATGCTGGCGGTACATATTTACTAGCTCAAAATACAAGACCAGACACTAACGCATTTACGGTTTCAGTATACCTTGCATTAATAAATTTAGGTGGTGCTTTTTCCCCATTTGTTGTTAACTTTTGTGGTAAAATACCTGGTGGAGGAGTTGATATTAAATTTCTATTTGCAGGAGTTGTAAGCGTAATTCTAGTTATATATTCATTGATTTTGAATATCAAAAAGAACTAGAAAAAGGGGGATAATAATGAGCATTATCGAGACAAAATTAGGTAAGATAGAAGGAATAGATAAAAACGGATATACGTTATTTGCAGGTGTTCCTTTTGCAAAACCTCCAGTAGGAGAATTTAGATGGAAGGCACCAGTAGCTGTCGAACCATGGGAAGGTGTTAAGAAAGCAACTGAGTTTGCGCCGATATGTCCACAGGATGAGGCTGCGCCACCAAATCCTTACTTTAGAGAATTCTATGATTACGAAGGATATAAAAGGGAGCAGAGCGAAGATTGTTTGTATCTAAATATTTGGATGCCTGAAAATGCAGCAGGTAAGAAGCTTCCTGTAGCTTTATTCATTCATGGAGGGGCATTTGCTGGGGGATATAGCTCTGAAATAGAATTTGATGGAGAGGCTGTATGCAAAAAGGATGTTATTTATGTTTCAATCGCATATCGCCTTGGAGTATTTGGCTTCTTAGCTCTGCCGCAACTTGATGCTGAAAATGACAGAGGAATCTCTGGAAACTATGGCATTTTAGATCAGATAATGGCATTGAATTGGGTATATGATAATATTGAAAGCTTTGGCGGAGATAAAGATAATATTACCGTCTTTGGTCAGTCAGCTGGATGTATGAGTACTCAGATTCTTATTTCAAGCGACCTTACAAAAGGTAAAATCGCAAAGGCGTTTTTGATGAGCGGTATTACCTGCGATGATAAATTTCTTGCCACTCCTACTCTTAAAGAGGAAGAACAGTATTGCAAGGAAATGCTAGGAAAATATGCAGATTACACAGCAGAGCAGCTTCGTGAAATTGATGTGGAGAGACTCCTTAACAAGTTTAGAATGTATAACATGATTCAAATGGAAAACTCCATGACAGAAGGTGGTAATGAGGGCGGATTTCTCATTGTTCCTAATGTAGATGGTTATGTTTTGAAAAAAAGTGTTCGTGATGTTTATCGAGATGGTGAATTCCATAAAATCCCTTATATTGTAGGCTGTGTTACTGATGATTTGGGAACAACACCAAAGGATAAAAATGAACACACCCCAGGGTTGCTTTTTGACCAAGCTAAAAAGTGGGCGATTCGCCAGCTGGAAGTTGGTAATACAGACGCCTTCGTTTATTGGTTTGATCGTACTCTTCCTGGAGATAATGCTCCTACATGGCATTCACTTGATCTTTGGTATGTAATGGGCACATATAATAAGTCTTGGCGTCCAATGACAACAGATGATGCCGCTATATCTGATGAAATACTCAGTGCTTGGACTAATTTCTGCAAGACTGGTAATCCTGAGGGACCAGGTGAATCAGAATGGAAGCCATATACTAAAGAAAACCAATTTGTAAAGATATTTGGTCGTTTATAATAAGTGACTTATTCTGTATTTCGAAACTGAGAAATTTATGTGAAATATACGCCTCATAAATTGTAAAATATGGCCGGTGGGATTAGTATTTTGCTATGGGAGAATGCATGAGTATTTTAGAGGTACATAATGTATTTAAATACAAGAGAGCATTACTTATCAAAATCTATATGTCTATCGGCGTTGTTAGGGCTATTTTCACAATGTCTTAATGCTTTGTCACGTATCTTTTTAAGCTCAAATCTCAGTGAGCCGGATATGTTGAATAGCAGCATTTTCATTTCCAATATTTCTGTCCAGTTGCTAGTTATCCTACTTATTATTGTTATATTTACGCGTAATATTAGGAAAATGCGCCATATCATGAAAATAGTTAGTGAAGATGATACGGAAGAACTGGGATTATTGCAGAGGCAGTATATACCCGACGGAATATCTACGCTTAAGGCTTCAGATATAGATGCTCTGCTTGAAATATGGGCGTCAATTTTGATTTTTATACAGGTGATGTCCGTAGTTTCTAGCTATCAATACAAACGCTTCGTAAGCGATTTATATCGACTGATCCCTATGGATACCTTTGAACAAGCAGTGGATTTTTTTATTATCTATAACTATACTCATGGTTTTAAATATATAGGGATGTTTGCTGCTCTGATTATTGGGATATTTGTATCGGCAGTTTTTTTGAAGGACAGATTTTTAAAGCTTGTATCTGTTATTATTACCGCAGTATTTATATTGGCGTTTTGTGCTTTTCAGATGATTACTTTTGATACTGAAATAAAGATTATTAGTATTGTTTGGACTAGTGTAATATATCATGGACTGGAAACTGTTGGATTAATATTGTTTTCTATTTATCTGGCAAGACATTATAAAGGACTTTAATTTATTTGTTTCACACAGATTGTTCTAAATAGGGCAGTCTGTTTTTGTTTGCAATAAAATATAAGAAAAATGAAATGACAAAAAATAATTAAGGTGACCATATAAATAAAATAACTAGTATAAAAATTAAATTGGGTTAACTATGTAAATGGGAGGAGAATGCAAATGAATGAAACACTTAAAACACTAGAAACAAGAAGAAGTTGTCACAAGTTTAAGCCAGACATGATTAAGCAGGAGGAATTGGATGCAATTCTTAGAGCAGGTACATATGCTCCTTCAGGTGGTGGAAAGCAAAGCGCCATTATTGTGGTTGTAAAGGATAAAGAGCTACGTGATGAGCTTTCAGCTTTAAATGGAAAAATTGCTGGTGCACCTGAGGAATTTGATGTATTTTATGGTGCGCCTGTTGTAGCTATAGTGCTTGGCAAAAAGGATATGCCAGACCATGTATATGATGGTTCACTTGTTATGGGAAATATGTTGAATGCAGCAGCCAGTCTTGGTGTTGGTAGCATCTGGGTTCATAGAGCAAAACAGGAATTCGAACAGCCACTTGGCCAGGAAATCTTGAAGAAACTTGGAATCACAGATGAGTATGAAGGAATTGGTCACTGCTGCTTAGGTTATGAAGCAGAGCCACCAAAGGAAGCAGCTCCTAGAAAAGAGAATTATGTTTATTATTTAGAATAGAGGTTTCTGATAAGAGCAATATAAATCAATTTGATGAAGCTAGAGAGAAGCGTAAATAGTATTAAATAAAGGAAAAACAAATTTTTAATACTATTTTCCCCTGATTTTAGACTGTTTTTTCAAGGGAAAGTATTAAAAATGACAGTATTTCATTTTTAATACACGAAAATCTATATTTCCAGTATTAAAATCTAATATCGTTCATATATAATACTTAGGTCCTAAAAATCAGCTGATTTAGAGGTCAAATTAGTATTAAAACAGCAAAATCTTCATATGTAATACTCGGCGCCGAAATTAGGCGCCGATTCTATTAAAGATCAAACTCCACTTCTATAGTTTGCAATAAAATACAGAAATATGTTGCAACATTTTTCATCCCCTTATTTCACTGTGCAATTAATGGCAAAAAATCGTAAAACTTTTTGAAAGAACACTTCCTCTTATTCTCATAGAATAGTAGCAGTCAAAAAAGTAAAAATTGTTCTTATTTTCTAGAGATATTATTCGTAGAAGGAGTTTAATATTATGGCAACAGTCAATTTGACAATCGATGGCAAAGCTATTGTGGCAGATGAGACTAAGACAGTCCTTGAGGCAGCTTTAGATAATGGTATTTATATTCCACATCTTTGTCATCACAATGATTTACATCCAAACGGCGGATGCCGACTTTGTGTTGTAAAGCAGGACGGAGTAGATGGAGTTATCACATCATGCTCCACAAAAGTAAAAGAGGGCATGGTAATTAGCACTAAGGATGAGGACGCTGAAAAGGTTAGAAAGCTTTCGGTTGAGCTTATGTTTAGAACTCACCCAGATGAGTGTGTTGGATGTCCTAAGTATGGTAAGTGTCAGCTTGCATCTATTTCTCAGTATGTTGGTGATGCAGGACGTGAGTTCCGTCAGCAGAAATTACCACTTATTGAAAATGAAGAGAATCCATTAATGCTTCACGAAATGTATCGATGCATCCTTTGTGGAAGATGTGTACGTGCATGTTCAGAGCTTCGTGGTGTAGGTGCTCTTAAATTCGAGAAGATTGATGGCAGAATGAAGGTTGTTATCAATGGAAAGAGTCTTGAAGAGGCAGGTTGTCAGTTCTGTGGCGCTTGTGTTGAGGTTTGTCCTACAGGCTCTATTCGCGATAAGGTTGGCGTATTTAAAGAGGATGCAGGTCTTAGCCGCGAGCAAAGATTAGTTCCATGTAGCGAGGGATGTCCAGCTCACATCGATGTTCCTAAATACATCAGATTCATTAAGGAAGGAAACTATCCAGCGGCTGCAGCAACAGTTCGCGAGAAGGCTCCTATCCCAGAATGCTTAGGTTATATCTGTGTTCACTCATGTGAGATGCAGTGTAAGAGAAATCATCTTGATGGACCTCTTTCAATTAGAAATCTTAAGAGATTTGCAGCAAGCCAGGATGATGGTAGCTGGAAGGAAAAAGCATTCCAAAAGGATGCTACTGGCAAAAAGGTTGCTATTATCGGTGCAGGTCCTGCAGGTCTTACAGCAGGTTACTATCTCAAAAAGCTTGGTCATGAAGTGACTATTTTCGAGAAGCTTCCAAAGGCCGGCGGTCAGATGAGATATGGAATTCCTTCATATAGATTACCTCGAGAAGTCCTTGATAAGGAAATTGCAGAGATTGAGTCAATTGGTGTAGAGATTAAGTGTGGAGTTGATGTTAAGTCAGCAGCAGATCTCAAGGTACAGGGTTATGATGCAGTATTTGTATCTGTTGGTACACATGCTGGTAACAAACTTCCACTTGAAGGAAACGACCTTCCAGGCGTTTACCTTAATGCGGATTTCTTACGTTCTATCAACCTTGGTGAAGCACTTCCAGTTGGTGAGAATGTAGTTGTCCTTGGTGGCGGAAATGTTGCTATCGACTGTGCAGAGTCAGCACTTCGTCTTGGTGCTAAGCATGTTGTTATGACATGTCTTGAGGCTCCTGATAAGATGACTGCTTCAGAGGAAGAAGTTACTTGGGCTAAGGAAGATGGAATTATTGTTGAAAACTCTCGTACATTCGATGCTATTGAGTCAGAGAATGGCAAGGTTACAGGTCTTACTGTTACAGGCATTGAAGGACTTAAGTTCGGACCTAAGGGACCAGAGTTTACACGAATACCAGATTCAACAGTTACTTTCCCTGCTGATACAGTAATATTTGCTGTAGGTCAGCATCCAGATATCAATGAAGAGTTTGGACTTGAGCTTAACCGAGGTCGTATCGTAATTACGGATGGCCATAAGACATCTGTTGATGGCGTTTACGCTGCTGGTGATGCTGTTACAGGTACTCGCTCAGTTATTGCAGCTATTGCAGAAGCAAGAGCAGCAGTGTCAGAGATTGACATCTATCTAGGTGGTGACGGAAATATCGAAGAGAATCTTGCTCCAGAGCAGATTGCAAATCCATACATTGGAAAGAATGAGAATCTCACAAAGACCCACAGAACAGAACCTACTGTTACAGATGCAGATGATAGAAAATGTAATTTCGACCCAATGGATCACGGATTTGATTGCAGCAAGGCAGGATGTGAGGCAAGCCGTTGTCTCCAGTGTGACCTTCGTGTACAAATCTCTCCACAGAAATTCTGGAGCGATTATTCAGCAGAAGAAGGAGGTCAGCAATAATGAAAAATTTATTAGTAGTTAGTTGCGTAAGCGATGATATATTTGCACCTATTTCAATGTATCTTATGAACAACTTCCTTTCTGAGGTAGTTGAGGGTGCTAAGAAGTATGCTTTGGAATTAGATGCTGATATTATGTATCTTCTTCCAGAAGGACAGAAGGTTGAAGGATTGGATGGTGATGTAAGATTCACAAGCCACAATTCACCCTCACTTACTAACCCATATTCAGTGGTTCAGGTGTTAACAGGTAATCTTCCACGACCAATGATTCAGGATGATTACGTTGCGGTCTTTGAAGAAAAGTGTGTTTCAGTCATCACTCCAGAGGCTGCTTATGGAATAAAGAATGGCTTTGATGAGAAGTTTGTTGCAGTAAATGTTGGAGATAAGACAGAAATCAAAAAGGCTACTGTTGGCACATCACTTTTAGAAATAGCAGAAGTTTCTGATGCAAAGGCAGTTTTACTTGGAGGATTGAAGGGCACATTTGTTACAGGCCAAGAGGCTGCTGATACAAAAATAGAAGCAACAGAGAAATTCAATTCAATCACTGTATATGGTCAGGGCGAATGTATCGTAGATGCATGCGTTCAGATTATGAATAAGACATACGAAATGTCTTGTGGTAAGTGTGTTCTTTGCCGCGAGGGTACATCTCAGTTCAAGCAGATTGTTACAGAGATGACCACAGGTAAAGCAAAGGCTGGAGATATAGATCTTATTAAAGAAGTATCAGAGATTATAAGCCTCGGTGCTTATTGTCCATTTGGTCAGAAGATGACAAATCCTCTTACATCTGCAATGAATCTTTTTGCAGGAGAGTTTGAGGATCATGTTAAGAGAAAGACCTGCAAGTGCGGCAAGTGTTACAAGGCTGCTGAGCTTTTCTACATCGATCCAGATGAGTGCGTTGGATGCGGCGATTGTATCGATGCTTGCCCTGAGGATGCAATTGAAGGAAAGGATGGTTACATCCACATCATCGACCAGGATCTTTGTGAACAGTGTGGCAAGTGCGTAAGCGCCTGCGAAGAGGGCTGCATTAAAACAGCAACAAAGCTTCCAAAGCTTCCAAAGAAAAAGACTAAGGTTGGTAAGTGGTAAGCAATATTAAAGAGCTCCTGCGGGAGCTCTTTTGTATTGCCACGGCGCGCCCTATTTGCCGAAGGCAATCATAGAAATTTTAAAGCTTTAGCCATGCAACGAGGACTTGTTTTTTATTGCACGAGTTTTTTGTCTGTGAAATTCGAATGCAATATTAAATAAGGGATAAGGAAAATGAAAATAGTTGCAGGCTGCATGTGATGGTAACTTATTTATAGAAAATAAGAAACAAACAATTCGATTGAAGAATTAAGAAGGAGAAGAAATGGAAAACTTAAAGACACAATTAGTTGTTATTGCAGGTGGTCCATCTGGTTTGTCAGCAGC
>JAILAV010000057.1 GCA_024681435.1 Pseudobutyrivibrio sp.
AGCAGCACAGGGTATGCTTGGTAGAGTTAAGGATAAGATGGCTTCAGTTTATGAAGCAGTACAGCCTAGCATGACTAAGCAGATGGACCGCATCGATGCACTTGGTATGGCAGTACAGAAGTCTGCAGCAAATACAGCAGCTATGGCAGACAATGTTGCAAACAGTCTTACAAATGCATAGTAGCTGAGTTATTGGTTGATCTGGCAGGGCGAAAGCCCTGTCAGAGGATTTGAAAAAAGGGAAGAATAACTATGAGTATAAACAGTGGAAAATTTTATGATGCAGTAAAAATGAGAGAGTTTTGCGATGGTTTGAAAGATGCAGTGTTTGAATTCGATGGACAGGCAGAATTAGCACATACAGATATGTCAAGTTATCACTCAACAGATACTTTCAAGGGGATGACAGCAAAAGAAGCAAAGAAATTCGTTCAAGATGGTATAGGAGATATGTTAAGTGTGGTCTCTTATGCTCAGGGAGTAATGAAAAAGACTCAGACAGAATTAATTGAAATGTTTGAGACTATGGTAGACCCATCACAAAATGCGAGAATTGAATACGATGCACTTGAATTGATAAATAATGATTACAAGGACTTGTATTATACATATATAGAAAAAGCGGCAAATGTAAGAAGAATAGTAGATGACTTAAATGCAGAATTTGGAAATTATGCATATTTTCCACAGCCAGATAGTCAGACTGGAGCAGATGCTTTCATAGACTTTTGTGGGGGAGATTCTGAAGGAAGTGGTTATCTTAAACAGTGTTTAAATAAGTTGGTGGCATATGATGCAGCAGCGTCATCATTAATTAATGCAAAAGATGCATATAGTAGATCGGACGATGTTGATACTAGTATCGTAAATACGAAGGCGACTTTGGCTACTACACCTGTAAATAATTTTAGCTTTAACCTTATGCCAGTATTACCATTTAATAGCATTGATTATACGAAATTAACAGCATTGATAGCGTTGGGCGCTGTTCAAGCAGCAGCTTATATACAAAGATATGCAGATAAGATTGCAGATTGGTCAGAGGAAAAGTTTTTTGAATTTATAGATTCTCTAGATATTCCACATACTTGGTCTAACCAACAAGTTTTGCAATTCTTTGAATTAACAGAAATGAACATTTCAGCTGAAGATACAGAGGCAAATGCAAAGCATAATGAGCAAAATTTAACAAGTTCAGTTTTAGGTAGTGGTTATATTGAAAACCAAGCATATTGGGGAGATATAAAATACGGAAAATCAGATATGGCATATTCAGGATGTGAAATCATCGCTACATATAATGCGATTTATGATTTAACAGGAAAACATGGCGCTAATCAAATGATTGATATGATAAGCTACTATGAACAAAATGGTTCATCGATATATGGAGGACTTGGAACATCGCCAATTGCTGTAAATGAATATTTAGAATCACAAGGATTTGATACAGGAATGACATGTGAGACAGATTCCGAATCAATAGAGGCTATACAAAATACATACGATACATATATTGTGACAGCATACAACGATGAAAATCACTTATCATCAGAAGTACACACAATTTGTATTACTGAAGAAAATGGGAAATATACAATACATAATGACTACTACAGACCTTCTGGCACTTACACAAATAAGGGTCAATATGATTCCTTAGAAGATGCAATAGATGCGATTGGTGATGATAGTCAAATGATTAGTTTGATTGGAGTTCGTGAGCCTTTAATTGGTGATTTCCCAGAAAGTGAGGTATGTACTGCGTGATTAAAAAATTTTTGTATGTAATATCAGCCCTCACTATTTTAACAGGATGTACAAGTATAGGTGAGTCATATCCAGGTAATGAGGGACATTATATTATAAATTCCATTAATACTGAAACGGCTAATTTAAATGAGTCAGGTGAAGTTGAAATTTCAGTGGATGATATTGAAGTAAATATATATTCAATGCTTTTGGATAATGATTGTGGTGCAATTGCATATTCAGTTGATGGCGAAATGAAGTCAATTGATTGTTTGAATGACAAAGCATTTAATAATTGTTATATAGCAAACACAAGCCTAACTAGTGATGGAGGAAAAATAATAGGATTAGTACAAGTACCACGAACAAGAGATGGTGGTTATGATTCTTTTCAACGTTATTTAAATTATGACCTATTATTTGAACTTAATCCACTAACTAACGAAAGCCAAATCATATATCAAACAGAGGATAAGCATCAAAGAATTGTTGGATATAATGAGGGAAAGGCCTATATCTATGAAGAAAATCGTATATACGAAGTTGATATAGATACAAACGATAAAGAGATGCTAAAAGAGATAGAACCATATGAGGAGCTAGAGTTCAATTGGACGGACGAAGGACTGACAATTGATAATGCTGATGATGGATATCACGAATTAGTAGAAATTAAACAATATTGATGGAGGATAGTTATGGGAAGAGCAGAAGATGAAGCTGCAGAGCGCGAACGTGCCGCACGAAGAGCTGCAATCAGGGCCGAAATAAGCGATTGTAGAAATAAAATCAACAGATTAAATAATTACAAAGCACGATTAAGAGTTGAGTACGATGAATCAAATAATAACGTGCAAGTTCCAAATATAAATTATGATTTAACACTATCTTCTGATATTGCACACTGGTCAGGCAAATTGCAGACTGATGGAGATACAAAAAGAAGTATTGTAACGCTTGGTGTTGAAACATTTTTTAGAGGAATTGATAGCGTAATAAGCACGATAGACAGTGTTATTTCTCGATTATATGACAGAATTTCAGACCTTGAAAGAGAATTGGCATCCATTTAATTGGAATATGTGAGGAGAAGAAATGGCTAATTTGGAAAAATTATATGATAATAATTTCGTAGTTACAGATGAGGATTCATTGTTCCTAGATCCAGAGGCACACGATCAGCTCAGAAAAAACTTGCTTGCATCGATTAGTGCTTTAAATTTGAAAACAGAAATACCATTTGGAATGGAACATGAGATGAATGGAACTGAGAGCTCTCAGTTGCTTATTAATCATTGGCATAAAGTTGCAGCAACAACTCTAAATTTTAAAAACTTTTACATTAATCATGTTGACCCTACGTTAGTAAACGTTGCGAAATCAATTGATACTACAGCTAATGATGTTTCGGATCAGCTGATAATAGAGGACCCTGCTGTTCCAACTAGTG
>JAILAV010000060.1 GCA_024681435.1 Pseudobutyrivibrio sp.
AAAACAATGAAACAGGAAATCAAAACAACAGAAGCGATTTTTCCGATGCCGGTACTTATGATATCGACATTCAACGAGGACGGTAGTGTAGATGTTATGAATGCCGCTTGGGGAACAATGCTTGATAGAGATAAGGTTGCCTTTAACCTTACGGAGACTCACAAGACCGTTGAGAATATCAAGGCGAAGAAAGGCTTTGTAGTTCACATTGCTGATGCAAAGCATGCGTTTGAGTCTAACATTTCAGACTCAATGGATGATATGGATATTGGTGACAGTAGATAATAATACAGAAAGAAATAAAGGCCATGAAGAACTTAGTAATTAGACAAATTTCTAATTTCAAAGCCCATAAAAAAGCAAAGGAATTAGAAAAAATCAGGATGTAGATTACGAACAATAAGTCTATAAATAATTTTAAAAAAAATTTGCAAAACTACTTGATAAGTAAATCTTTCCGTAGTAATACAAATTTAGATAAAGGAAGTGCCTGTCCGATATCTGATTACAAACATAGATAACTGAAGGTGAAATACCGGTTTATTTATGTATTTTTGTAATCGGATATGAGATAAGCACTTCTTTTTTTATCATCCACCTTTTTTATCTATAATAATTATGTTTATTAAGTATTGACATGATACTTAAAGTGATATATAGTGCATGTAGATAAGTAACAAAATGATACTTAAGAAAGGAAAAGGAAAGATGCTTCTTAATAAAGATGGCTTAACAGAAGCTGAGTTTTTAGCACAATATAATCCAGGGGACTATAAACGTCCATCTGTTACAACCGACATTTTAGTTCTTGGGATGTCAGCGGGTTTTAAAAATCTAAAAATTCTTCTTATTAGACGTGGTGATCATCCATTTATGCATTGCTGGGCATTACCAGGTGGATTTATCGAAGATAATGAAACGGCCTTTAATGCAGCTAAGCGAGAATTAAAGGAGGAAACTGGACTAGAACAAGCTTATCTGGATCAGATTTATACATTCACAAAGACTGGCAGGGATCCCAGGATGTGGGTGATGAGTATCGCATATTTAGCCCTAGTATCTAATCTGGAAGATGTAAATGGCATGGATGATGCGGATGATGCAGCTTGGTTCGATTTATTCTTTACCGAGGATAAGATCGTATTAAGAAATGAAGAAAAAGATGTAACTATTGAATACAAGCTTACCACGGAACAATTTAAGAATTCCGTTCTTACGTATACCAATTATATCCCGGTATTAGTTTCAAAAGAGCGACTAGCCTTCGATCATATAGAAATCATCATTGAGGCAATGAAGAAGTTACGTGAGAGCATTGATTATTCCGATAATCTATTTTGTTTGATGCCAGCTAAATTTACCATGGCAGAACTTCGTGCCACATATCAGGCCGTAATGAATCGTGACGTATATAAAACCACATTAAAGAGAATTGTAGAAAATAAGATTGAGAAAACCGGATGCTTACGAAAATCAAGTGTACTAAACGGTAGACAGTCTGAAGAATTTACCTATACAGGAGGAAAACAATATGAGTAACGTATTGGTAGTAGTTGATATGCAAAATGATTTTACAACCGGAGCACTTCGTAATGAGGATGCGATTGCAGTAATTCCGTACATTAAGAAAAAGCTAAAACAGGCTACTGAAAATGGAGACGTAATTATCTTCACAAGAGATATGCATCAGGATGATTATATGAATACCATTGAAGGTAAACACCTTCCGGTGCCACATTGTATTAAAGGAAGTAAAGGATTTGAGATTGTTGATGAGTTAAAGCCATACGTAGATGAGAACTACCTATTTGATAAAGAAACATTCGGTTCCAAGGCATTATGTGATTTCTTCGCTGACTATGCATATGAGATTGAGTCTATCGAGTTTGTTGGTGTATGCACCGATATCTGTGTCATTTCTAATGTCATGCTAACTAAGGCAGCAAGACCAAATACGAGAATTATCGTAGATGCTGCAGGCTGCGCCGGTGTAACCAAAGAGAGCCACAATACAGCTTTACAGGCAATGAAGGCATGTCATATTGAAGTTATCAATGAATAAGGGACAAATTAAAGGAGAATGAATATGAAATTAGAACAGATTATCAACTCTTTATTAGAAACCGACTTATATAAGTTTTCCATGGGCCAGGTAATTTTTCATCAGTTCCCATCTTATACAACTGAATGGACATTTAAATGTAGAGATAAAGATATATACTTTACAAAAGAAATGGAACTAGAAATTAAAGAGCAGATTAAAGAATATTGCAACCTTAGATTTACAGAGGATGAGCTTGATTATCTTCGTTCTATTACATGGATTAAAGATGATTATGTAGATTTTCTTAGATTCTGGCATCCACGTTTTGAGGAATTTCATATTTCGCATGACGGAGATAAGGGACTTACAATCGAAACCCGTGGAACATGGCTTAATACAATGATGTATGAAATCGCAACGCTTGCCATTGTCAATGAAGTATATTTTAGAATGGCTTATAATTACGATGAACTCATTGAATCTTTTAAAGAAAAGTTAGATGCAAAATGTGAACGTATCAAGAATCAGTCTATTTATCTTGGCGCATTCTCCGAATTTGGGCTTAGACGTAGATTGTCAGCAGAAGCACAAGAACTTGCCATAAAGGCTCTTGTTGAAGCGACAGGAAAAGTTGAATCTACATTTGTTGGAACATCAAATGTTTACTTGGCAAAAAAATTAGGGTTAAAACCCGTAGGAACTATGGCACATGAATATATTATGTGTGTAGGACAGGGCAATCACAAACATAATCCATCATATTCTAATTGGTATGCACTTGATGCATGGGTTCGTGAATATGGTATTTTGAACGGTATTGCCTTAACAGATACAATTGGTACTGATGTATTCCTTAAAGATTTCAAATTAACATATGCTACATTGTTTAGCGGTGTAAGACATGATAGTGGAGATCCTTATGAATGGGGTGAAAAGATTATCAAACACTATGAGAGTTTTGGTATTGATCCTAAGACTAAAACTCTGTTATTTAGCGATAGTCTGGATTTTGATAGAGCATCTGATTTATTCTACCATTTCCATGACAGAATCAATGTAGCATTTGGTATTGGAACATATATTGCAAATGATACTTGCGTACCTGCACTTAATATTGTTATGAAAGTTACAAAATGTAATAATATGGATGTTGCTAAACTTTCTGACGTAGAAGGTAAGTGCATGTGTAAAGATGCTGAATATGTAGATTATCTGCAGCGTACACTTGATTGGCGCATGGAGCATGAATAGGAGGTTTGTTATGACTAGCATCGGTGATAAATGTAATTGAATCGCACTCACGGTCATGAACATGGTATCAGCTGCTTAACTATAGCAGCTGATATTTTTTTGAAATTATAGTTAGCTATGACTAACAAAAAGAGTTATAATGTCGATATATATGGATAGAAGCGGAGGAAAAAGCATATGAAAGCAGATTATAAAAACTGGATGCCAAAGGGTATGGTGATGGGAACTGGATGCGGAATGATAG
Organism: Pseudobutyrivibrio sp.; assembly: GCA_024681435.1. Lineage (GTDB taxonomy): Bacteria > Bacillota > Clostridia > Lachnospirales > Lachnospiraceae > Pseudobutyrivibrio. The sequence continues at coordinate 3,540 of JAILAV010000060.1, forward strand.
CTTCACTGGTTCTTTTTCTTATTTTAGGGGTGTCTCCAATAGTAGCGGAAGGAAGCACAAAAAGAGTTATTGGAATTGTGTTTTTGATCCTTACAGTTATTTTTTGTGTTGTGAC
>JAILAV010000069.1 GCA_024681435.1 Pseudobutyrivibrio sp.
AAATATTTACCGCAATATGGCTGAGGAACAGCATCTTCATACAGATGTTGAGTTACTTTATGTTGTTGAGGGTTCAATTAAGGTCAAGCTTAAGGATACAGTTTTCACACTAGAGCGTGATGACGTTTTAGTTATCAATTCAAGTATCCAGCACAGCATTGAATCTGTGGGCAAGAGTATTGTATGTTCAATAATGTACGATTATCAGATTCTTGTACATATTCTTAAAAAACCAAATAGCTTTTTCTTATGCAACAGTTCTGTAGACAAAGCGAAATCATATACTGAGATTGTGTCGTTATGCAGAGATGTTATTTATCAGCATGTTACATCTCTTAAGAAGACAGACAGCTTGATTTATAGCTTGTTATATAGACTTTTGGACGAATTGATTGAGCATCACATGGTTGATGACACCAATACAGAGATTTCGGAAAACTATGATGCCGATGAAAAGCTACAAATAATTATTCACTATGTTCATACCAATTATCAGGATGGAATTAGTTTATCTGATTTAGCGAAGCAGATGTACACATCAACATCTACTCTGTCTAGATTATTCAAAAAGCAGACAGGTACATATTTTGCTGAATATGTTAATCAAGTTCGTACACGTTACGCTATTGATGAACTTTTATATACAGAAAAGAACATGACAAAAATCGCAATGGATTGTGGATTTTCTAATGCTTCTGCCTTTACAAAGGTATTCCGAGAGATTTATAGCATGGCTCCGACAGAATATCGTCAGAAAATGAAGGGCCAGTCTACTAAAAATGATGATATAGATGATGAAATTAAGGAGAAAATCCAGACTGAGTTCCATCAGTTAAGTGAGGAGACTAAGTCTAAATCTACTATCGAAGCTCTTGTTAATGTAAAAGAGACCAATGAGCTTAAGCGAAGCTGGAATAAGCTTGTAAATGTAGGCTTTATTCATGATTTATTAAAAGCAAATAATCAGTATCATGTGCAATATCTGGCAAAGGAAATTGGATTTACCTACGCCAGAATTTGGATGATATTTAATAATAAGACAATGGTCAGCGATGGTGTTACAGTTGGAGATTACAACTTCAACATGATTTTTGAGGCATTAGACTTCCTTGTTGAAAACCGTATTAAGCCATGGCTTGACTTTACTAACAGACCATATGCAAATGTTACTAACCCAGAGGAATCTGCATGGTTCGAAGATATCCGTATCAACTTCAAGGATAAGCGTGTATGGGCTGATATGTATAAGCAGTTCTTTAGACAGCTTGTTAGAAGATATGGCGAAAAAGAAATCTCTACTTGGAGATATGAGGTCGGTATCGAAGGCTTCCACTCAGATTATGACGATTTCTTTGCAGGAGATAGCTATAATTTTGTAGATGTTTACGAGTTTATAGCCAAGTGTTTAAAGGACGTATGTGCCGACGCAAAGATTGGTTACGCAGCTGGTGCCAGCGTAGAAAATCAAAAATATTTCGATGCAACTATCAAGAAATTAAATGAGTGTAAATATGTACCTGATTTTATTTCTGCTATTATTTTCCCATATATTCCAAAGCAGATTACATCGCTTAATGGCGAAAAAGCAGGTTTTGTGCGTTCAAAGGATAAGGAATTCGAAAGCACAGAATTAAAGCTTTTATATGATGCCTTTGATAGAAACGGTGTTCCTCATGAAAAGCTTGTGATTGCTGAGTGGAACCTTACATGCTCTAATCAAAACTACATGAATGATAGTGCATTTAGAGGTTGTTTATTAATTAGAAACATCGTTAAAAATGCAAGCGAGCTGGATGTTTGGGGACTATGGATTGCAACTGATTGGCAGTGTAATTCTTTTGCATCAAGAAGTGTAATAAATGGTGGAGGTGGGCTTGTTTCTAAGGACACAATTAGAAAGCCAGTGTTCTACGCTCTTAAGATGCTAAACAACCTTGGTAATAGAGTGATTGCTAGAGGCGATAACTATATGGTTACAAAGATTGCAGATGATGAATATCAAGTGATTTGTTTCAATACAGTTTGGTATAATTCCAGCTATTTCATTGATGCGGAGAATCAGTCAACTGTAGAAGATGCAAAGGCATATTTTGATATGAAGGATGATAAGAAGATTATCATCAAGCTTGAAGGCGTAAGCGAGAACAGCGGTTACTATATAAAGAAGCGCAGTGTAAATAGAGAACATGGCTCTATCATTGATGAGTGGGATAAATTCGGCAATGATAGCAAGCTTGATAGAATTGATATCAAGTATTTGCAAGAGATTTGTGTGCCTGAACACTCTCGTTCGCATTGTAAATCCAAAGGAAATATCCTTACACTTGAGGTTAATCTTCAGGCTGAAGAGTTCTGCTTGTTACATATTTTTCCTGAATTCTAAATGCAGACGGGAGGGCCTCACTTTTCACGTTTTATGGCTTGCAATGATTAAGCAATTTGGTTGCGGCGAATTTTTGTGATTTAAAATCACTTGCAACATAATGCAAAATATTGAAAAGTTAATAAGAGATAATAGGTAAAAAAGTCGGTATATTTTTATGTAGATAAAAAACCGACTTTTTTTATTATATTCAAATAAGGAGAGAAAACAGATATGGAAACTATCAAAATTGGTATTATTGGCCATGGTTTCATGGGCCATGAGCATGAATCAATGCTTACACGTCTTGATGGCTACAAGGTAGTTGGTATTTCAGATATCGATCCAAAGCAGCTTGAAGATGTAAAAGAAGGAATTATGCGTTATTCAAATAATGAGGAATTGTTTAATGATCCTGAAGTTGATGTTGTAATTATTGCAGCAAACAACAATCAGCATCATGACCTTGTTATCCAGGCAGCTCGCGCAGGAAAGGACATCATTTGTGAAAAGCCGGTAGCTATGAATCTTGCAGAGCTTGATGATATGGTAAAGGTTGTAGATGAGTGTGGTGTAAATTTCACAGTTCATCATCAGAGACGCTATGACAAAGATTTCAGAACAATGAAGAATGTGTTTGACAGCGAGACACTTGGTGATGTATATAGTATCAAGAGTAGCTTATATGGCTTCAATGGAAATATGCATGACTGGCATGTATATATTGCTGAGGGCGGCGGAATGCTATTTGACTGGGGTGTTCACCTTCTTGATCAGATGCTTTGGATGATGCCTGGAGCAAAGATTAAGTCAGTTTTCGCTGATGTCAGAAATGTAATTAACTTTGAGGTTGATGATTACTTCAAGATTCTTATGAAGTTCGACAATGGAATTATGGCTGAGGTTGAGCTTGGTACATACTTCCTTACAGACAAGATGGACAACAAGTGGTTCGAGCGTCATTGGATTATGGGTGGAAATAAGGGAACTGCATACCTTGACGGATTTGATCCACAGGGTGCAATCGTTCGTACAAACGGACTTCTCCAGAATGTTGGCGGTCAGCGTACAATGACAGCAGCGGGCCCAACTCGTTCATTCGGTCCACCACCAGAAGGAAAGCTTGTTACAGAGCCACTTCCAATTGCTGACACAACACATGAGAACTACTTCGAGAACTACGCAAAGGCTTTTGATGGACAGGAAGAATTCCTTGTAAAAATTCCTGAAACACGTCGTGTGCTTCGCCTTATGGAAGCTGCTCGTGAGTCTGCTAGAACAGGTAAATCAATTGATTTTGAGTAGATAAAATGCTAGTAACTTTAAGTCTTGAGAGTGTGACTAGCTTAGTGGTTGCAACAAATTGGTACTACATGTTGCAACCTCTATTTTTAAGATAGGGTAACGCAATAATTTGCCAATAATCCATTTTGAGATAAAAGTGGAATCATGAAGTGCTTGTTATTATCTAATAGTGATTGATTCACAGGAAATTTTGTTACTCTAGGGAGGTTTTATTATGAGTGATGTTTCGTTATCTGCGGAAAATAACAGTGCTTCAGCAACATCAACAAAAATGAATGCAAATCCAAAAGTTGCGGTAGGATATGCATTCGGTGAAATTGGTTGTCAGATGTCATGGTACATGATTAACAACTATTTGACATTATTTTATACAGATATCGTAGGATTATCTTCTGTAGCAATTTCTCTAATTATGGTCATTGCCAGAGTTTGGGATGCTATTAACGATCCTATGATGGGTTCTATTGCGGACAGAACAAATACAAGATGGGGACGTTTTCGTCCATATCTTTTCTTTGCACCACCATTCCTTGCTATTTTTAATATCCTTACTTTTACAATTTGGCCAATGACAGGTTTGGTCAAAATACTAGTGTGTCTCATTTGCTACGTTGGCACAGGAATGGCTTATACTGCATGCTCTATTGCATATCAGGCAATGCAGAATGTTATTGCGGTAGATTCAAGAGTTAGAATGCTTCTTGCTACATGCCGCAATCTTGGTGCTTCTGTTATAGGTATTATTCTTTCTATCGTTGCAGCTCCAACACTTTTGAAGCTTTCTCATCCAGGTGTTGCAGCAGCTGATGCACAGGGATACTTCAGATTTGCAATTATTATATCTCTTGTTATGCTTATTCCCTTTTGGCTATGCGCCTTGCTTTGCAAAGAGAAGTATACCGATGTGCTTCATGCTAACAAAGGAAAAGCTGAACAGCTTACTTTCCTTTCAGCAATGAAGGAAATTGCTAAGAATGACCAGCTTCTTATGGTAGTTCTCACTGTTGTTCTTGGAACAATTTGTGTTTCAGGTCGTATGGGTCTTCTTACATACTATGTTATTTATGTAGTTGGAGATTTCAGTCATATTCCATATTTCTTTACAGTTATGACTGTTGCACAGCTAGTGGGAAGTTTATCACTTCCATGGGGAACAAACACATTCTCAAAGAAGGGTTATCTTATCATCCTTCAGTTGTTAATGAATGCAGGTTTCCTTGCAATGTTTTTACTTCCACAGGCAGGTATTCCAGCTCTTCTTGGTATCTCTGCAGTTTGTGGATTCTGTAATTCCGCTCAGGGTATCTGCTATGGTCTTGTAGGTGATTCTCTCGAGTATGGAGATTGGAAGCTCGGTCGTCGTCAGGAAGGTGTAGCAGCATCAATGCTTAGCTTTGGTGTAAAGATTGCAACTGCAATTTGCGGTTCAATAGGAGTACTTCTTCTTGCAGCAGTTGGGTATGTTCCAAATGCGCAGCAGACTGAGGCTGCTCGTCAGGGTATAAATGCAGTGGTTAACTTACTTCCGTTTGTAGTAGGTGTAATATCACTTATCCCAATGCTATTTTATAAACTTACTCCAGAAAAGATTGAAGAGATTAGAACTGATCTTGAAAATGGGGTAAGAGCTTACGAAAAATAATAGATATCAACATCTTTTTGTATGCCAAATATGGACCCTGCAATCAGCAGGGTTCTTTTATTGCAGTAAAAATCTTAAAAAATGAAAATTTGCAAAATAATAAAAGTAGATTAGTGAAATAATTCAAGAAACTTATTTAATTTTAATCTAGAATATTACCATGGAAAATTTACGAGAGATAGTTAAATTTAATATTATTCATGAAACTAATTCAGAACCAAGGGAACAACACTATCATCAAAACCTTGATCTTTTGTATGTTTTGTCAGGTTCAGTTGATGTGGTAATTGATGATAGAGTCTTCCAGCTAAAGCCAGAGGATATGGTTCTTATTAACTCTAATAAGCGCCATAAATTTGAAAATTCTGGCAATCTTTTAGCAATCAGGTTTGAAATTGATTATTATCTTTTGTCTCAAACAGTTGGAAGTACGCAGACACTGTTTCTTTGTAATTCTGTGGCTGATAAAAATTCAGCATATGATAAGCTTCGCCATCAGATGAAGGAGATCGTTAAATACAATTATTCCAGCAGCTTAATGGATAGATGTTATTTGCAGTCTCTCAACTATGAGTTGTTGCACATTCTAATTGCAAATTTCATGGTTAAAACTGATGAGGCCAAGGTACTTTTCTACAATAATTCAGACAAAGAAAGAATTGGAGAAATTCAAAGCTATATTCAGGGGCATTATCAGTCTTCAATCAGTTTGAATGACTTGGCGGAGCAGATGTATCTCACACCTGCATATCTGTCAAAGTACATCAAGAAAAAGTTCGGCATGACCTTTATGGATTACTTGAACAATGTCCGACTTTTCCATGCGGTGGATGAGCTTATTTATTCAAATAAAAGCCTTACTCACATTGCAATGGACAATGGTTTTTGCACATCGGCAGCCTTTAATAAATCTTTTAAAAAGGTTTTTAATATGTCGCCCGGTGAATACAGAAAATCTGCAGAAAACAATCAAAGATGCAATGGGCCATTTAAGGATGACGATGAGGAAAGCAGGCAGGAAGTAATATCTTACATTGATAATGCAAACGCAAACCTTAGCGAATTGGAAAAGAATTCTGTAGTGGTTGAAGTTGATGCCACTAAATTCAAGCCAAAGTTTATTGATGATGTTCGTGTTATCAATATTGGAAATATCTATATGCTTCTTCAGCAGGAGGCACAAAATCAGTTGCTGGAGCTTAAGGAAAAACTTGGAATCACTCACGTGCGAGTTTGGAATGTGTTTGCCAGAAACATTTTCATCCGTGAGGATGGAAAATCAAGTTTCCACAAATTAGATAACGTATTGGATTTTCTTGTGGATAACGATATAAAGCTGTACATGGAGTTGGGACAGAAGCCTACACTTTTAATGTATGCTCCAGAAAGATACATTAATGCCGATGATAAGTTTGATGAATTATTTGATTACGAGTTTTATAAAAAGCTTATAAAGGATTTGAGTATTCATCTCATAAATCGATATGGTGTCGAGGAAATTGAAAGCTGGTATTTTGAATTTTGGAATAATCCAAAGCTTAGAATGCAGGACGAAGATGGACAGTATTATAAATACTTTGACATGATATACAAGACACTAAAGGGCTTTAGTTCAGATATAAGAGTCGGCGGTCCGGGGCTTGTTCTTGGATATGAGAACGAGATTTCAAAGAAGGTATTTGATATTTGGAAAAAGCGTGAAATTCAGCCAGACTTTATTAGCTTTAGTTCATATCAGTATATTGCTTTTAACGATGGTCAATTTATCTATGGTAAGAAATCCATCGATAGAGATTATGTTATTAATCAGGTTTCAGTTGTAAAGCAAGAAATGGCTGATGCAGGATTTGAGGTAAAAGCATTCCATCTTGATGAGTGGAATTACACAGTTTCCAATAGAAACATTATTAGCGATAGTTGCGAGCATGCAGCCTATATCATGAAAAACTATATAGATATGGCAGGTGCTGTGGATGTAATGAGCTATTGGCATGGTCTTGACCTGTATGCTGAAAACTATGATACAAACACATTGCTTAGTGGAGATGCAGGTCTTATTTCTAAAGATGGAATAAAGAAGCCATCATTTTATGCTATTGAATTTTTGAATAGAGCTTATTCAAGAGAGATACAAAGAAATTCCAACTGCATGATATCTACAAATGGACGTGGTAGCTACTCTATTGTATGTCATAACTTTAAAGCTTTATCGGAGAATTACATCAACATAGAAGAGGATGAAATTCAGATAAAGGATTTGGAGTTTTATTTGGAGGATTCCGAGAATCTCAATAGTAAGTATGTTTTGTATAATGTTCAAAATGGTGATTACCAGATTAAAACCTACTATATCAATCAGGAATATGGTAGTGTGCAGGATTTGTGGAAGAGACTTGGACTATCAACCTCAATGGAAAATGAGGAAATAGAGTTTATCAAGCAACATGCTAATCCAAATATGGAAATGCAACAGGTTCATGTAGAAAATGGACAGCTTGAAATTGAATATGTGCTTAAGCCTATGGAAATTCGCTTAGTGCAAATCAAGTATCAGTACAAATATGAATGAAGCGTTAGAGATGATGCTACTATACAGGACAAAAATTCTACTACAATTTTTGCCCTGTATTTTTTTAATATTAAATCTTGTCCGATATGAGAAAAGAAATTTGCCAAATAGACAGAAGTAAGGTCCCCCTTTAGGACATAAAATATTCACAGATACATTCAAAGGGTGAAAGGAGAAAGAATGAAAGTTTTAGGTATTTCATTTGGTCGTATAGATCAGAGAAGTGATGTTATGGTAAAGGAAGCTCTCTTTGCAGCAAAAGCTGCAGGTGCAGAGGTTGAGTTTATCAATACAGTTAGACTTAATATTGGTCATTGCCGTGCATGTGATTATTGCAGCCGTTGCCGTGATAAGGGTGATGTTGAAATTCACTGCTGTATGAAGGATGATTACAGCATTCTTGAGGAAAAGTGCCTCGATGCTGATGGTATCATCATTGCAGCTCCAGTATATGCAGTTGGTATTGTTGGCCAGTTTAAGAACTTTGTTGATAGATTTGGTCCATCTCATGATAGAGCAGCTCTTTTAGAAGAAAACAAGAAGAGAGCAGAGGCTGGTAAGCCACTTCTTGATGAGAGATATTTCAAGGACAGATATGTAGGTTATATCTCAGTAGGTGGAGCACAGACTCACAATTGGGTAGCACTTGGTCTTCCAATGCTTGATTTGTTCTCGTTCTCATTCTGCATGAAGTGTGTAGGTCATGTAGATGCCTATGATCAGGGTAGAACAGGTCATCCATTATTTGATAAGGATCTTATGAAGAAATGTGCTGAACTTGGTACAGCAGTTGCAACTTCACTTGGCAAGCCATATGACGAAGTTGACACATGGGTAGGAGATGAAGGTGTTTGTCCAGTATGTCACAATCCACTTCTATCAATGAATGGAACAACAACTGTTGAGTGTCCAATCTGTGGTATTTTCGGAAAGCTTTCAGTTGAAGGAGATAAGGTTAAGGTAGAGTTCTCTGAAGAGCAAAAGAATAGAGCACGTAATACTCCAATCGGAATTTACGAACACTATAACGAGATTCAGAACATGATTACTGTTTGTGTGCCAAAGCTTATGGCAAACAAAGATACTCTTCCTCAGATGATGGAAAAGTACAAGAACTTCGATCTGCATTGGGATTAATTTTTATAAATTAAAGGGGGAAATAAAATGGATACTACAAACATTACTGGAACATCAGCAAAGTCTGGTATCACAAAAGTGAACCAGTACGGTATGGCTCCTTTGAAGCCAATTAACTATTTAGTCTATGGTATGGGAAACTTTGCATCTCAGCTTTCATGGACGATGGTAAGTACTTACCTTTCAATTTTCTATACTGACGTATTCGGTTTAGGAACAGGTGCAGTAGCGCTC
>JAILAV010000070.1 GCA_024681435.1 Pseudobutyrivibrio sp.
TTCATCAATATCACTATCAAATAAGTCTTCTAACACCATGGATGCTGCTTTGATTTTATTTCTGATATTATCTAATCCCCTGTTAACAGCACCGCTGATATCCACTTGTTCTTCTGTATTCAGTTGAGCTGAAATTTCCTCATCTTCATTGATGATACTGTCTTTCACTCTAACTAGTGCTGGATCAACATAATCAATGTAGAATCGCCTGAAATTCTCAGTAGTCTCTGCCACTTTGTGCCAATGGTCAATTAGTAACTGAACACTTTCTGTTCCATTCACTTCATCTACCATTGCAAATGCCTGAGACGTATCAAGAACCAGATCCTCAACTGATGCCAACATCTTTTTCCTAATGTTCTCATAGCCATCTACATCTAAATATAGATTTGTATCATCCGCTGTAGAAAAATGATTTTCGTGTAACTTCTCCAAACCTCCTATCCCCCTTTTTATATGCTAATTATATACCTACAACTTGTATAGTTGTATATAAATACCTAGAATGCAATACTTTTTTACAAAAAAATAAGCCAGCAGATTTCTCTGCTGGCTTTCAAAACCATTTTCAAATATTTTATTCTGCTTTAGCTAAAATCAACTTCTCAAGGTAAGCAAGACGAGCACAAACTGTAAAAATTTGAGCTGCTTCCTCAAGCTCTTCAATTGGTGGAAGAGATGGAGCGAAACGAATAATTGAATCGTTAGGATCCATGTGGTATGGGAATGGTGCACCTGCTGGTGTGAGTACTACACCTGCTTCTGCAGCCAAGTCTACGATACGTGTAGCTGTTCCCTTAGGAGCCTCAAATGTGATGAAGTATCCACCCTTAGGATTGATCCATGAACCACATCCAACTTCTGATAAATCTCTTTCCATTGTATTAATAACGAGCTCGAACTTAGGACGAAGAATCTTAGCATGCTTTTCCATGTGCTTTGAAACAGACTCAACATCCTGGAAGTATCTAGCATGACGAAGCATGTTAATCTTGTCGAAGCCGATTGTCTGAACAGTAAGAGTTCTTCTAAGCTCCTCTCTATTATTGTGATTACATGCGATTGCAGCAATACCGCCACCTGCAAATGTAATCTTTGATGTAGAAGCAAATTCGAACACAAGATTTGGATTATCTGCTTCCTCACACTCGTGAAGAATATTTAAAATCTTACTCTTTTCTTTGTAAAGATGATGTACCGCATATGCGTTGTCCCAGAATACTCTAAAGTCCTTAGCTGCTGGCTTAAGATTTGCCATACGTCTAACAACCTCATCAGAATATACGATACCCTGTGGGTTAGAATATTTTGGAACACACCAGATACCCTTAATTGTATCATCTGCTGCAACAAGACCTTCGATGACATCCATATCTGGGCCATCCTCATTCATTGGGATGTTAATCATCTCAAAACCAAAATGCTGTGTAATAGCAAAATGTCTATCATAACCAGGTACAGGGCAAAGCCATTTTACTCTCTCAAGCTTGCACCATGGTGTGCAACCATCAAAACCAAACATATATCCACGGGCAACTGTATCAAACATGATGTTAAGGGATGAATTTCCGCATACAATTACCTGCTCTGGCTGGCAATCCATAATCTCAGACATTAAGTGCTGAGCCTCAACAATACCCTCAAGCTGACCATAATTTCTGGTTTCAACTCCATTCATGCATTTCATTAATGACTTGCCATCAAGAATATCAAAAAGTGGCATTGAAAGGTTAAGCTGTTCAACTGATGGCTTTCCTCGGCTCATATCAAGCTTTAAGCCCTTAGCCTGCCATTTGACATATTCCTTTCTTAACTGCTCCTTTTCGCTAGCTAGTTCTTCTGGTGACATTTCGCTGTACTTTTTCATTGGCTACCTCTTTCTTTATTTATTATTGCGAATTCTATCTAAGTAATCGCTTATAACCTGTTCATAGCCGAGATTTCCTGGTCTGTAGAAATCTCCACGCTCAAGGCCCTCTGGCAAATATCTCTGATGAGAAAAATGATTAGGGAAATCATGAGCGTATTCATAACCGACTCCGTGGCCTAGCTTACCTGCTGATTTGTAGTGCGCATCTTGTAAATGAGTAGGAATTGGTCGCGTGGTATTATTTTTCACTTCACTCATTGCCAACTCAATAGCTCCGTAGGCTGCGTTGGACTTTGGCGCACAGGCAACATAAGTAGCTGCATGAGATAAAATAATCTGACATTCTGGCATACCGATTCTCTCAGTAGCAAGAAATGCTGAAGTTGCCACCACAAGAGCCTGTGGATCAGCGTTTCCAACATCTTCTGAAGCACAAATACAGATTCGTCTTGCAATAAACTTTGGATCCTCGCCAGCATAAAGCATGCGGGCCAAATAGTAGACTGCTGCATCTGGATCAGAACCTCTCATACTTTTAATAAAAGCAGAGATAGTGTCGTAATGATTATCGCCATCTTTGTCGTATTTTATAACTCGACGCTGTATACACTCACTTGCAACATCAATTGTAATGTGAATCTTATCGTCGTCGGATCTGTCTGTTGTAAGAACACCAAGCTCTATAGCTGTAAGGGCGCTTCTGGCATCGCCGTTTGCGATATCTGCAAGGAAATCAAGGGCATCGTCATCAATAACAGCACCGTAGCTTCCCAATCCCTTTACTTCATCAGTAAGAGCTCTTTTGATGAGAGTCTTAATATCCTCTGCATCAAGTGGTTTTAATTCAAAGATTATTGACCTAGATAGGAGCGCTCCATTTACCTCGAAATAAGGATTCTCTGTTGTAGCGCCAATCAAAATGATTGTGCCATCCTCAACAAATGGAAGCAAGAAATCCTGTTGGCCTTTATTAAATCTATGAATCTCATCTATAAAAAGAATAGTTTTCTTGCCGTAAGCGCCAAGAGTCTGCTTTGCAGCCTCAACCACTGCCTCCATATCCTTCTTGCCAGATGTGGTGGCATTTATGGATGTAAACTCTGCCGCTGTGGTGTGTGCTATGACCTGAGCCAAGGTCGTCTTACCTGTGCCCGGTGGACCATAAAATATAATAGAAGAAAGCTTATCTGCCTTGATGGCTCTATATAGGAGCTTATCCTTGCCAATAATGTGCTGCTGACCAACCACCTCATCAAGTGTGGTAGGGCGAAGACGAGCTGCAAGGGGTGATTCCTTTTTCTTAGCTTCCTGTCTCATGTAATCGAATAAATCCATGTGATACCTTCCTATTTCTACGAAATAATAGCACAAACATTATAGCACAAATGTTCTATTCATGAAATAAAATAGTACCAAGAGCTATTGCTTTAGCTAGCTAAAGCGACTGCCCTTGATACTATACTATAATTCTTCCATTATTACAATAAAAAGTTTGTCCATGGCTTACATTTGTCCGTCCTCAGAAGTATTATTGTGTCATTTAAAACTTAAAATCATGACATTTTACATCCATTAAAACAGGTTTATCGCTGATAAATGCAATATCTTCAGCACTTAATTCTGTATCAATTTTCATGGAAGCAGTATATCTTCCACCACAGATAAATAATTCTACACTCCATCGGTCTAAAACAACTCTAATATCTATTTTTCCATCTGTAAAATCAACTGGAAACTCTCGTGATGATAAGGCCGAAACTATATATCCGCTATTACTCCTATCAAGCTTGCACATTCTCTTTCTGCTATCAAGTTCGATAACAGTCTTATGTTTTTCATTTTTTGCAACACAAATTTTAAAAATGTAATCCTCATTTTTTGATTCTGGTTTAAGGGCAATTTTCATATCAAGAATTCTACCTTTGATACCATCAAGAGAAGTTGCTTTTGATATAACAACATCAGCATACTCCACTTGATTATTATAGTAGGATTCGATTTCCTTAACTGGTCGCTGATAAACGTATCCATTTTCGAGCCAAAGTTCTCTTGGAAGAGTCATCATTCCAAAGAAACCATGTTTATCATTGCCGTAATCTTTGGTCTCCCAGTTCTGCATCCAGGCAATCATGATACGTCTGCCATCTAAAGACTCAAGGGTTTGGGCTGCATAAAAATCTGTACCAAAATCTATAGGTTGAATGGTATGCCTCTTGAATTCAAAAGGTGCCGTTTCCTTTCCTATTAAGAAAAAGTTATTATATCCCGGCATCACATCATATCCATTACCCTCAGTTTCCTGAGGACTGACAATTAGAATCTGGCTGTCATCAAGGCCAAAATAATCAGGACATTCCCAAACTCGGCCTACTTCCCCTTTGCTTTTGTCTAATTCTTTATAGAACTTCCAGTGAAGTGCATCCTCGCTTTCAAACACCAGGGCGTTGCCACAATCTTCACTATCCAAATTCACTGCGATAGTATAGTATTTTCCATCACGCATAATGATTTTAGGGTCTCTAAAATCATAAGGAGTACTTCCTTCTGGAATATCATCCTTTGAAATAACAGGGTTACTTGCGACTTTTTCATAATCTACTCCATCGCCTATGGCAACACACTGCTGCTGATAGCATTTCTCACATCCGTCTACACTTGGCGCCTTTGATACACCTGTGTATATAAGCAGATGCTTTCCTTCTTTTGTTTCAATGGCGCTTCCTGAGAAGCATCCCTCAGAGTCATATTCACTGTCAGGTGCAAGGGCGCAAGGAAGGAACTGCCACTTTATAAAATCAGATGTCTTTGAATGGCCCCAATGCATTGGTCCCCAATGATTATCAAAAGGATAATACTGGTAGAAAAGATGATATTCCCCTTTATATATTCCAAAACCATTTGGATCATTAATCCATCCTATTGTTCCAGTAGCATGAAAAGCTGGACGCTCATAAGCCGGAATCTTATTGTATTCTATTGCTTCTTTTTCATATATTCTTGCTGATTCCAACTTGTCTGTAACCATAATGTACCTCTACTTTATATTAACTCTATTTTTGAAAGAGCCTTATATATCCCCTCTTCATCATTGTTATCGGTGATATTATTATATCTTTCTATCAGCTCTTTTGGAGCATTACCCATCAAGAAAGGTAATCCTACTGTATCTAACATATCTACATCATTAAAATTATCTCCAAAAGCGATTGTTTTCTCAATATCTATTTTCCATTTTTCACATAGGACTTTTATACCTGCGCCCTTATTAACTCCCCTCTCCATGATTTCCAATAGTGTATCTGATGATTTGACAATTGATAATGATGGAAATTTAGCCTTCAATTTTTTCTCAATTTCATCTATTTCATTATTATTGCACATGCATAATATTTTCCCTATATCCGTTCCATTTGGAAGCTCTTCCACTTTTCCTTCGCTAGCCTCAGCCTCCACAATATTTTCTTCCTCAATGACCCTAGAATCTTTTTTATCATTCACAATCCAACTATTCATTGAATATACATTCCATGTGCAATCCATGTTTTCTGATTCTATATAATCGATGATTCGAATAGCCGAATTTTTACAAATCCCCTTTGAATAAACAATTTGTCCATCTTCATCAATAATCAGTGCACCACTGTAACAAACCATAGGACAGACTATATTGTATCTTTTAAAAATAGGATAAATCCCAGATGGTCCCCTTGCGGTCACTATTACAAAAGCAATATTTTTTTCCTTAAGAGACTTTATCGCTTTAAGCGTTCCCTCTTGCATACGATGCTCACTGTTTAGTAGAGTCCCATCCACATCACTAAAAATAATTTTATAATCCATTTCTTTTTCCCACTTTTGATATGTGAATTTATCTATTTTTTTATTAGTTCTTCAATATCCTTTATTTCAGGCATTACCTTTAATGCTCCCTTTACTCGTGTGATTAAAGAAGCCGCTCCATTGGCAACGATTAACATTTCTCTAAGCTTTGCCTCATCAAAATTATCTAACCCCGATTCTAAAATATAATGAATCACGCAGCCACAAAATGTATCTCCTGCCCCGGTTGTTTCTATAGTTTCATCTGATAAAAATGGAGCAACGTCCACTATGATTTCATCCTGCCCATTATTTTTATAATAGAAAGCTCGACTACCTTCCTTACCCATAGAAACAGTAATTAGAGGAATCTTATAAGTCTCTCTAAGCTTATGCACAGCCTCAGTGTAATCATCAATTCCTGTAAGCCATTGAATCTCATTATCTGATATTTTCAGGTAATCACAGTATTTCAATCCCTCAAGGATTTGCTCTTTTGCCTCATCAAGACTATTCCATAGAGGTTCACGAAGATTTGGATCAAAAGTAATAATCGCACCATTTTCTTTAGCTGTTTTTAGTGCATACAAAGTTGCTTCTCTAACGCCCTGATGTGTCATAGAAAGAGTTCCAAAATGGAATATTTTGGCCTGCTTAATCAAATCTACATTAACCTCTTCCTTTGTAAGCATCATGTCAGCCCCTGGGTTTCTGTAAAATGAAAAGTCCCTGTCACCATCTTCAAATGTTTGCACAAAAGCAAGTGTTGTTCTAGCGTCTTTATCCACTACAAGTCCACTTGTGTTTATGCCTACCTTATTTACTATATCCTTTAAACTGTTGCCAAAAATATCATCTCCAACTTTGCCAATAAATCCAACTGAATGATTAAATTTCTTAAGCATCGCAAGGACATTGCAGGGAGCTCCTCCTGGATTTGCCTCAAATAAAGTGTTGCCTGTTGACGATACACCATTATTTGTCATATCAATTAATAGCTCACCTAAAGCAACAACATCAATAGTTTTTTCCACGCTCATATTTCTCCTAACAACATTAATTTATTTAAAAAAATAGGGCAGGGAGTCCACCCCTGCCCAGTTTATTTTATAAAAGAGTGAGAAGAGTTTTTCTAATTATTTTAAAAGCTCTAATCTAGAAGGATCACCTGCAAATACTGACTTTGCATTGTCCTTTGTTACTACTACTGGTGGAAGTTCATAGATGTTTACATCGATGACACCGTTGTTTGCTGTTACATCTGTAGCAGGCATTCCGTTACCAGCCTGAAGTGAATCGATAATTTCGATTGTCTTTGCAACAAGATCCTGAGTTGGCTTAGCTACTGTAGAATACTGACGACCAGACCATACCCATTCAACTGACTCATTTTCAGCATCAAGACCAGAAACAACTGGGATTTCCTGACCAGCATTCTCGCAAGAAGTAATGATTGCACGAGCAATACCATCATTAGGTGAAAGTACACCATCGATTTCCTTGTCTGAATAGAATCCTGAAATGAGAGAATCCATTCTTGACTGTGCCTTAGCATTGTCCCAATCAACAGTTGCACACTGTGTGAAATCTGTCTGACCAGATACTACTACTAATGTTCCGTCATCAATCTTTGGCTGAAGTACTGACATAGCACCCTTGAAGAAGTTTGGTGCGTTAGGATCAGCTGGGCCACCACCGAAGAGCTCGATGTTGTAAGGAGCCTCACCCTTCTTTTCCTCTAGCCCCTGAAGAAGAGCCTCTGCCTGAAGTTCACCAGTCTTTACAGAACCGAACTGAACTACACCATCAACACCTGTTGTGTTCTCAAGAAGACGGTCATAACCGATTACGTATACGCCAGCTTCCTTAGCCTGCTCAAGTACAGAACCAAGCTGTGAACCATCAACAGGACCAACAACGATAACCTTTGCACCATTTTCGATCATTGACTCAATTTGCTGTTGCTGCTGAGTTACCTTGTTATCTGCAGCCTGTACAAGTGGTTTATAACCAGCCTCTTCAAGCTGTGCTGTAAACATTTCTTCAGCTTCCTTCCAGTTCTGAGTTCCAAGCCATGGTAAAGACACACCAATTGTTGCCCCCTCTTCAAATCCTGTAAGACTTGAAGTTGATTCTGAAGATGCTGCCTCCTCTGTCTGTGTTGCAGTGTCTGCTGCTGTGTCAGTTGTAGAAGCCCCCTCTCTGCTTCCACCACAACCTGTGAATGTAGCAAGCGCCATTGTTGCTACCATTGCCATTGACAAAAGTGTTCTTTTTCTCATTAATACATTCCTCCTTCTTTAGTTACACTTTTTATGTGTAAAGCCTTATAGGCTATACCCCCATTTAAATTAAGCTGTTTTCTTCTCTTCCTTGCTTGAAAAAAGCTTTCCTATAATTGAACTCTTACCACTCTTCTTGTTGTATACATCAAATGCTACTGCTGCAAGAAGAACAAAGCCCTTTATAACCTGTGTCTTATCTGCACCAACGCCCATAAGCATAAGTCCGTTATTTAAAACTGCCATAACCATACCACCGACGATTGTAGCAAGAATTGTACCAACACCACCTGATACTGCTGCACCACCGATGAATACTGATGCGATAGCATCCATTTCCCAAGATGTTCCGTCTGCAGGACCTGCTGCTGTTGAACGACCTACAAAAAGAATACCTGCTACTGCTGAAAGGAAAGACATATTCATCATTGTTAAGAAATAAGTCTTCTTTACATTTACACCTGAAAGTGCTGCTGCGGCTTTATTACCACCTACTGCATATACATGACGACCAAATTTAGTGCGCTGTGTAATAATGTGATAAACGATTGTTAAAAGTAATAATATTAATCCTGGAACTGGGAATGATGTTCCAACTCGTCCTGAACCAAAAAGATATGTGAAATATCCAATTAATAAAGTCATAAGACCAATACGAACAACCACTGCCCAAAATGGAGTTGCATCTACTGCATTATTCTTTGAGCGATTGTATTTTCTAAGCTGAGCTACTGCAAAAGCTACAATACCGATAATACCAAGTAAAAGTGTTGAATTATTCATTCCTGTAAAAGCTGGTCCCCATTCTGGTAAGTAACCTGCACCAAACCATTTCAATTCCTCTGGAGCTGGAACTGAGATTGAACGTGAAATCCAGATAACACCACCACGGAAAATCATCATGCCACCAAGTGTTGTGATGAATCCAGGAATTCCAAGCTGGGATAGGAAAAAGCCATGCCATGCACCTGCTGCAATACCAATAGCTAAAGCAATAAGAACTGCGCCCCACCAAGGTACGTTATAATTCTTTGCTACAAGTGCCATAACCATTCCTGCAAAACCTGCAACTGATCCTACAGATAAGTCGATTTGACCAATAACAATTACCATGAGCATTCCAAGAGCAAGTACTAGTACATATGCATTACCAGATAACAAATTCTGGAAATTTGAAGATGTAAGCATTCGTCCTTCGGAAATAACATTAAAGATAAGTATTAATAACCCTAAAGCAAGAACCATTGTGTATTGGCGAAGATCGCCGCCCAATACCTGTTTTATATATTTCATAATATCCTCCATTCTTCTGTTTCAATTCGTTTATATGTATCGTATTTACGAATTGGAAGTAATTGTCATTTTTTTCATCAAGGCTTCCTGATTTGCTTCTGAAGCAAGGAGTTCTCCTGTGATTGTGCCTTCGAAAATTGTATAAATTCTATCAGCCATTCCCAAAAGCTCTGGCAATTCTGAAGAGACCAATATTACTGCCTTTCCTTGCTCTGCAAGCTGATGGATAAGTTTGTATATTTCATACTTCGCACCTACATCAATACCTCGTGTAGGCTCATCCAAAATCAATACATCTGGCTCAGTAAACATCCATTTTGAAAGAACAACCTTCTGCTGATTTCCACCTGAAAGAGTGGTTACTCCAGCATCTATGCTTGAAGTCTTAATCTTTAAAGACTTTCTATATTCCTCTGCTGCAGTCTGTTCCATATCGAAACTTAATAATCCCTTTTGGGTTATTCTGTCTAGGTCAGCTGCAACAACTGTTTTTCTAATTGAATCTAATAAATTAAGACCTAAGTTTTTTCTGTCTTCTGGAACATATGCTAGTCCGTTTTTGATAGCTGACTCTACTGAATTAAGCTTTACTTCTCTGCCATTTATCTTGATAGTTCCACCTTTGTATATTCCATAGTTCTTACCAAATAAAGAACGCATAAGTTCTGTTCTTCCTGCTCCCATAAGACCTGCAAATCCTACGATTTCTCCTGCTCTTACGTTGAAGCTGGAATTTTTGCAGACCATTCGGCCTTCTACTTCTGGGTCCTCTACACACCAGTTGTTAACTTCAAAAATCACCTCTCCAATTTTTGGCTCGTGCTCTGGATAACGATTTTCAATAGAACGACCTACCATGGATTTGATGATTTGATCCTCATCAACCTTACCTGCTTCCACATCATAGCTTTCAACTGTATGTCCATCTCTGATAACAGTTACTGCATCTGATACATCAGCAATTTCGTTTAACTTGTGGGATATCATGATACATGTAATTCCTTTATCCCTAAGCCCCTTCATAAGCTCCAAGAGATTTGCTGAATCAGCTTCGTTCAATGCTGATGTTGGCTCATCCAAAATCAAGAGCTTTACATTTTTTGATAGGGCCTTTGCAATTTCAACCAACTGCTGTTGTCCAACACCTAAATGCTTAATTAATGTATCAGGATTAATTGTTAAACCAACTTTCTTTAAAATCTCGCTAGTTCTTCTGCGCTCTTCAGCCCAATCTATCAATCCCTTATGTGAAATTTCATTTCCCATAAAGATGTTTTCAGTGATTGATAATTCAGGAATCATGGTCAATTCCTGATGTATAATTGCAATTCCTGCATTTTCGGATTCTTTGATGTTTTTGAATTTCATTTCCTGACCCATATATATGATTTTTCCATCATAAGTACCATATGGGTAAACACCTGATAGAACCTTCATCAGCGTGGATTTTCCTGCACCATTCTCACCACAAATGGCGTGAATGGAACCAGTTCGAACATCAAGATTTACATCATCTAAAGCTCGAACACCAGGAAATTCTTTGGTTATTCCCTGCATCTGAAGGATAAAAGAATTGTGTTCCATATTATGTATTTCCTCCCTTTATATGCCTAAATCAATACCTATTACACTAGATACTCACTTGGTTTTCTAAGCACTTTATCAGTTGCTATTGCAGCTGCTCCACACAATGTAGGGTCAACTTTAAGCTCTGACATCTTTATCTGGACCTTCTCACAAATATCCGGAAGAATTCTCTCTTTTACAATCCTATTTATAGTTGGAAGTAAAAGTTCTCCTCCCTGGGAAATGCTGTCTCCTATTACTATGATTTCAGGATCATAGGCATTTATTAATGTTACACACCCATAACCTAAATACTCTGCAATCTCTTCAACCAGCTTTATGGCTTTTTTATTGCCAAGTCTTGCAGCATTAAATACCTTGTTACAAGCTTCCCATCTATTTTCAATTACTTCCTCAAATAACTCTGGAAGCACCTCTTGCGCTTTCTTTAGCATTGCCGTTGTAGAACAATAAAGTTCTAGGCATCCTCTATTTCCGCACTCACATTTAGCGCCATTAACATTTATACTTATATGACCAATCTCACTTGCAATACCGAGATTTCCAAGAAGCAATCTGTCATGGTCAACAATTCCTGAACCTACACCTTCCCCAGCCAGGAAATAAGCCAATGAATTAAGTGGTCTTCCATGATTTCCAAACCACCATTCCGCCAGTGCACCAGCATTGGCATCCTGCTCAATAAAAACCGGCTTATCAAATTCATATTTGAATTCGTCGATGAAATTGATGTTTTTCCATGCAGGCATTCTTGTAACCATTGCTATTCGTCCTTCTTTTCTAAGATAAGGACCAGGAACAGCAAAACCTATTGCCACCACGTTTTTGTATTTTTCTAATAGTTCATGTATCTGTCGCTTCATGTTTGAAACAACATCAGAAGCAAATTCCTCTAGACTAAACTCTGTTTCTTGCTGAGTGTAGACCTTTCCACTTATGTCAAACACACCAATGGAAAATACATGTCTTGAAAACTTTACTCCTAAAACTAAATACTTTTCTGCATTTAATCGAAGTCCAATAGAACGACGATTTCCGCTTCCTTTTACAAAACCGACCTCGTTAACTATTCCCATATCAATGAGAACAGCAACAATCTTTGTAATTGAAGCTTGTGTAAGACCAGTCATTTTTGCGATATCTGCTCTAGAGCAAACATCACTTTGCTGTAAAATTCTTACAATCGCAGAACGATTCATTTCTACCAAGTCACTAGTATTATTACCAGCAACCTCTTTAATCTTATTCATATCTTTTCACCCCTGGGTTTTGTACATTCGCGAATTACTTTCAAGTGTTAATCACTTAACACTGTTAATACATTAATCCAAAACATTTTCATGTTCAATATAAAAGGTGAAATTAATTGAATTTTGTTAATCTTACTAGAATAGTTCAGAAAACTTTTGTGAAAACTGTATGATTCCAGCCTTTTTCGCTCAAATTTGATTATTTGCGTGAGAAAAAATCACCATTAAAACGAAAAATAAAAGATTCAGGATAGATGGCGTGATTATTTTTATCATCTCAATCACTAATATAATCATCTGATTTTTATTTTCTTTCTTTACGAATTTCAATGAGCAAAAATCTATTGACATTTCATTCTGGAATAACTATTATATTTAACTTTTGATACATTAAAAAAATAAACCGCTTAGAATTACTTCTAAGCGGTTTTGTTATTAGGTAAATAATTTACTGCCGTCGGAATCAATTGTAATAGTTGCTCCTTCGTGAATATCTCCACCAAGGATAATCTTGGCGGCCATTGTTTCCACATTCTTTTGAATATATCTACGAAGTGGTCTTGCTCCATAAACCGGGTCGTAACCCTGGTCAATTACAAACTGCTTTGCGGCAGGTGTAAGCTCAATCTTAAGCTGTCTGTCCTCAAGTCTTTTATTAAGTTCTTCAAGGATAAGATCTACAATACCACCGATGTTGCTCTTTGTAAGAGGCTTGAACATTATGATTTCATCAAGTCGATTCAAAAACTCTGGTCTAAATGAATTTCTCAAATCATTCATAACTAAGTCATTTGTCTCTGATGTAATCTCACCAGTAGTTTCATCTATTCCCTCAAGCAAATACTGTGAACCGATGTTGCTTGTAAGGATAATAATGGTATTTTTGAAATCAACTGTTCGTCCCTGAGAATCTGTGATACGACCATCATCAAGAACCTGAAGCAATACATTAAACACATCTGGATGAGCCTTTTCAACCTCATCAAAAAGCACTACTGAATATGGCTTGCGGCGAACTGCCTCTGTAAGCTGACCGCCCTCATCATAGCCCACATATCCTGGAGGTGCTCCGATAAGACGAGATACACTAAACTTTTCCATGTACTCTGACATATCAAGACGAACCATAGCATTTTCATCATCGAAAAGTGCCTGTGCCAAAGTCTTTGCAAGCTCTGTCTTACCTACACCTGTAGGTCCTAAGAATAAGAATGAACCAATTGGCTTGCTAGGATCTTTGATGCCTGCCTTTGAACGGATGATTGCTTCTGAAACAAGCTTTACTGCATCATCCTGGCCCATAACTCTCTTGTGTAATTCCTCATCAAGATGAAGAGTCTTGCTTCGCTCAGTCTCATTTAACTTAGCAACAGGAATGCCTGTCCATCTAGAAATAATTCTTGCTATTTCTTCCTCAGAAACATTTTCATGAACAAGATTTGCATTTCTGCCCTTTAGTCTCTCCTCTGCCTCTTCTAACCTGGCTTCTAATTCTGGGAGTCGTCCATACTGAAGCTTTGCAGCTTCCTCTAAATCATATTTTTGCTGAGCAATCTTTATCTGGCCTTGAATATCATCAAGCTCTTCCTTTACCTTCGCCACATCTTCGACTAACTTCTTTTCATTGTCCCATGCAGCTTTCTTGGTATTGTACTCGTCACGAAGTTCTGATAATTCCTTCTGAAGATCAGCCAAACGGTCTTTAGAAAGCTTGTCTGTTTCCTTCTTAAGGGCTGCCTCTTCAATCTCAAGCTGCATTACTCTTCGATTCATTTCATCAAGCTCTGCTGGCATAGAATCAAGCTCTGTTTTAATAAGTGCACAAGCCTCGTCCACAAGATCAATTGCCTTATCTGGAAGGAACCTATCTGAAATATATCTATTAGAAAGTGTAGCTGCTGAAACTAATGCGCCATCTGTAATTTTGACGCCGTGGAATACTTCGTAGCGTTCCTTAAGACCACGTAGGATAGAAATAGTATCTTCTACCGTTGGCTCATCAACCATTACAGGCTGGAAACGTCGCTCAAGTGCTGCATCCTTTTCAATGTACTCTCTATACTCATCAAGTGTAGTAGCACCTATACAATGAAGCTCACCTCGTGCAAGCATAGGCTTTAACATATTGCCAGCATCCAGGCCACCACTTCCATTTTTACCTGCACCGATGATAGTGTGAAGCTCATCAATAAAAAGAATTATTTCGCCGTCTGAATTTTTAATCTCATCAAGAACAGCTTTTAATCTTTCCTCGAACTCACCCTGGTATTTTGCGCCGGCAATCATGGAACCTATCTCAAGTGAGAATACTTTTTTATTCTTAAGGGCATCTGGTACATCACCCCTTACAATTCGCTGAGCCAAGCCCTCTACAACAGCTGTTTTACCAACACCTGGTTCACCGATAAGCACTGGGTTATTCTTAGTTTTACGGCTAAGGATTCTGATTACATTTCTGATTTCCTCATCACGACCAATTACAGGATCAAGCTTGTTATCACGTGCACGCTCTACAAGGTCGTAACCATATTTTTCAAGAGTATCATATGTAGCTTCCGGGTTATCCGTATTTACGGTTTGATTTCCTCTAACTGTTGCGAGAACTCCAAGGAATGCATCCCTTGTGATACCAAAACTCTTGAATATATTTTTTATAGGAGTGCTAGGTTTTTTAATCATGGCAAGCATCAAATGCTCTACCGAAACATAGCTGTCATGCATAGCCTTGGCTTCGTCCTCAGCATATGTAAGAACATAATTAAGATGCTGACCAACTCTTAAATCGCCACCTTGAACTTTTACTCTAGCTTGAAGTGCAGCATCAACTGCGCTTTTAAACTGCTCTACATCGATTTCCATCTTACTTATTAAAGAAGGAATCAATCCATTCTCCTGACGCAAGAGTGCCATCAGAAGATGTTCTTGCTCAATTTCCTGGTTTCCATATTCCATAGCTATCTTTTCACAACCATTGATAGCTTCTATTGATTTCTGCGTAAATTTTTGGATGTTCATAATATCACCTCCTAAAATTGCTTGGTGTTCTCCCGATAATCACTTTTTTTATTCTAATAACGTTATAAAACAAAAATTAGCACTCGTCAACGCCGAGTGCTAATAATTAATAAACATTTTAGATTTTAACCCATTTTCATCATGTTATTTTTCTTTTTTTACAAGTGCAAAAATAATTACCATCAGTTCCTCCGATGCAAGATATAAAATGTAGTAGATAAATTCTGGATGATGTAATCCTACAAATATGTAGCCAAGAATGCAAACAATAAAAAGTATTGTATTTACTACTAAAAGAACTGTCTTATTGCCCTTTAACTTACAATCAAAAATAAATTTACCAAATAACAATCCTAATGGCACAATAACAGAGAGAGGCATAAAAACAGAATACATAGCAGAGTTACTAACCATGTAATATGCTGCTTCAATATAATTAGTTTTTATGTAGGCAAATGCACAACTAACTATTATGTAAAGAATTAAAAATAAATATTGCATTTTTTACTTTTACCTCTAATTTGTAACCTTCACAAACGCCTCAATTGTATGAGGTGTCATTCCTGAAACATTAACTGTAGCAGATGAATATGCTCTAGCTCCACTTCCTGCTTCAACAACGTTAGGATACCAATCTACCCATCCCCATCCTGTTTTATAAGAAAATGAGTTTTTATTCGGATACTTATGATCGGAATGTCCTTTTATCGCAGAGCCGTCTCCATAATGCACTTCTCTGTTTGTCATAAAAATATGAGACGAAGATGGCTCCCAGCTACCGCTGACACTGTTTACACGTACTTTTTCTCCCGCGCGATCATAATTAATCGAGATTGTCGCTTTGACATCAGTTTCGGTAACTGATGTTCCTGTAGCTAATGGTGGTATACCTGTTTGTGGTATAGAAAATGTAATCTCTGTTTTTTTAGTATATGAATTATCATCCATAACCTCAATACTGCTGTTTATATTTTCGGTAGGAACAATCATCTTTTCTCCTGTTATACTATCTGTAATCAAGACTATTGATTGTAAATTTTCTTCATTATTGGCTTCAATCTCATTCATGTCAGCTGCAAATGCAGTAGTCGAAATAGATAAGATAAAAATAAACGATATTAATACAGATACCACTTTTCTCATAGATGAAACCTCCTTAACACATAAATGTCAATTTCCCTTTTTATTTGTTCTTCAATTTTTTTGGTACAGTTGGCTCATAAATAAAATTCCTACATAGTTTATTAGCATTTCTTTTGGCATTTTTCTCCAAGAGTTTTAATGCCGCTTTGCCTATAAAATCTTTATTCATCTGCATCTGCATCTCCCTTCTTTTTTTATAGAGGAATACTAACATTTTTTCTCATACAACAGTGTGTATAATACCCCAACTGCAAATATTTATACCCCAACTGCTAGTAAAGATATTGTTAGACATATATACAGATGTTAAACTGAATATAACAGAATATTCAGGAGGTTTTATATAATGCTAGCATGGGAATATGTATGGGAAATATTTGTTAATATGATTGAATCTTTTCTATTTCTTATTTTTATGGAAGATCATCTAGGTTCTAAAATATTTAAATCATATAGATATACAACTTTAATTAAAATAGTTTTTATTATTATTGATTCTATAATTACAGACTATACAAATTTCATTAATCTCAATGCTGCTTATCGGGTATCAATAGGATTATTTACATTTGTATTCTTCGCTTTTATTTTTTACAATAATTCTCCATTTAAAAAAATACTATTTCCTTGCATATTTACTTTGTTTCTCTTAATTTCCGATACTACTGCTATGCTAATTTCTTCAATCTTCTTAGATGGAAACATCGAAACAATGAAGATGGGAGGTCTTCTCCGAATTCCTACCACAAGCATATATATATTAACAATAATAATATTTATCTTTATAATGCATGTCTTTCAAAAAAATCCTTGCCTACTTCAAGCCCGCAAGTATATTTATTTATTTTATTGCCTCATAGGTTTTAGCTCGTGCTATTACATATCAGCCATTACTATTCAATCTTTTTATTTATTTCATAATTTTAAATTTACCAAAAATATGATTTTCATATCATCATTCTTCTCAGTTATATTTATACTGCTACTAGCTTATATATATAATTTAAGCTGCGAAAGAGAAAAAAATCAGAAACTGCTCGAGGAACGCCGCCAACTAATATTTGAAGAAGCCGAATATAAAAATCTATTAGAATTAACTTCATCTTTACGTCAATTTAAGCATGATGTGCAACATCATTTAAACGCTCTAGAGTATATTTCTCGAAATGGTTCTCAATCTGAACTAGAAGAATATATTACAAATTTTAATGGTGAAATTGAAGAAACTCATAAATTTATATCCTCCGGTAATATGACAATAGATTCCATTTTGTCTAGTAAAATTCCCGCCGCTGAAGCCAAAGGGATAAAGGTTACATATGCTTTATCCATTCCTAACGCTTTTTCACTGAACCCCGTTAACATTGCTACCATTTTAGGAAACCTTTGGAACAATTCAATTGAAGCCTGTGAACAACTTAAGTTTTCCAATAATAAATCTTTAATACCGTCGATTGATTTTTATATTAAACCAATCCAAAACATGCTCTTAATCAGCATCGAGAACACATTCAATGGTATTGTTTTCACAAGATCAGATGGGACATATCTATCCACAAAAAAAGATGGTATATATCATGGTTTCGGACTTCAAAGAGTTATTAAAATAACTAAAGAAAATGACGGATTTATTGATATCACCAGTGATAATAATAAATTCTGCGTACATATTATGTTTCCATTAGAAAGAGAGCCTAGTTTATGAAAATAACAATTTTAGAGGATTCAGATTCAGAACTAAAAAAACTTAAAAAAGAATTGATCAGTTGGAGTATTGAAAAAAACATAGACATCTACATAAATACATTTAATTCTGGAGAAGATTTTTTTGCTAAACCCGAAAACTATTCTTCGACAATCGATTTATTCATTCTTGATATTTCGATGAAAAAAATGAGCGGTATTGAGGTATCAAAAAAACTACGCTCTCAAGATTATCAAGGTGAAATCATTTTTTTAACTGCATTTAAAGAATTTGTCTTCGACGGGTACGAGGTCCATGCATTTAACTATCTTTTAAAACCTATTGATTCAACACTGTTAAGACGTTGCTTAAACGAGATAGCCAAAAAAAAGTACTCAACTTGCCATGTATATAGAGACACTAAACATGAAATGATTTCAATTCCATATACTGAAATTATTATTTGCTCTGTAAACCGTCATTACGTTGACATCACAACTAAAGATAATGTTTATACTCAACATATTGATTTGTCTGAATTATTAAAAATTCTCCCCAACGAATTTATTCAAGTACATCGTTCCTACGTTGTAAACATGAGACATGTTTTTTCGGTAACACATAACAAAATCTATCTATCAAACAGTACAGTCGTAGACATTGGTAGAACTTATGCCAGCTCTTTTAAAAAAGAATTTTTAAAGTATTCAACACGTTTTAATCGAGACGAGGAATATTATTGATTATGGATACTCTAGCAATAAAAATAGTAAATCATTTTGCCCGATGGACAAATAAAAAATTTAATATTGATGATATGGAAGTATATTATTATGGCATGATATGTCTTCTTAACCAATTATGTGTTAATTCCATAATAGCAATTTGGGCTATCATAACGCACTGCTTTTTCGAAACTTTGTGTTTTCTATCAGTCTTCACGTTTCTCCGCCATCACGCTGGAGGTTATCATGCTAAATCAAATGAGCGTTGTGTAATTTTTAGTTCACTAATTGTTATACCGTTAAAAATAATTCTCCCCTACTCACATTGGATTACGTCCAAACGATTTCCAATAATAATACTAGTATTATTTATAAGCACCCTATTAGCTCCAATAGATTCTAAAAAATTTGAGCTTTCAAGACGCCAAAAGTTATGTGAAAAAACCATAACATTATGCATTATAATTGTTTGTAGCGTTGTGTCCAATTATATTCCTGCAAATTATATCACGGCTATACTCTACTCTTTATTGGTTACTTCATTTTTAATGATACTTTCCAAAATAAAACATATAGTTTAAAAAAAGTAATCAACAACTACAAAGTGTACCTTACGTACAAAAACCAATTAACTCTTAGACACAGCCCACTTTCCTGTCGGCATACAGGTAAGACGATTTTATTTGCGTTAGCTTCCAATTACTCAGATGCCAAATAGTCTAGGAAGAATACCACCTGTCGTAAACACTTACATTGCGAACACACTGCATTTGCCCAAATTCAGCCAAAAGTATTATATAGCCATAATCTTCTGTTTTAATACTGAAATCAGCTCTGAAACAGCCTATTTTTTCGCGTTTTTGTATTATATAAGCACGAATCACGATTTTAATACTGAAAAAAACGACTTTCCAGTATTAAAAAAGAGATACATTCTTATTTAATACTTTTCTCAGGATAAAGCGCCTGAAATCCAGCTAAAATAGTATTAAAATCAAATTTCCCCTTGTTTTAATACTTTTAACGATAATTCGCGTATTCCAAGTCCATATCCTTCCCATTGAAGTGTACCCCCAAAAATAGAATAGCCCAGAGAGCACATTCTACTCTCTGGGCATTCCTTATTTGAAATCTTCATTTACATTAGCGCACATTTCCTAATACCAAAAATTCATACGGCTTCAACTCAACCTTAGCTGCCTCAATAGTTCCAGATTCTTCGTAATTATCTATAACTATTTCGATCCCCAAAAGCCTATTTTTCAACTCAGCGCCTAATGGCACTTCTACTACATCCCCCGACATGTTACCAAACACAACCATTTCTTCATTGCCCAGCATGCGTTTGTAACACATAACACTTTCTGGCACATCCATAATGAACTTAATGTCGCCTTCTGAAATTACCTTACGTTCCTTACGCAACTTTATAAGCTTCTTATAGAAAGCCAGGATAGAATCCTCATCATTAATAATTATTTAAGATTTTATAAGTCTTACCGAATTATTTATCCTGCAAAATAAACTTATCTATCATCTCTTTTAGATGCTTTGCATTGCTCTTGCTGGTTTCAGCAAGGTCTTTAATATCATGAGATACTGTTCCTGCCTGCTCATTCTTGCCAAGGATGTTGGCAACACCATCTGTGTTTTCAAGTGAAGCATCATTAACAGATGTAATCTGAGTTGCTATTTCATTGACTGACTCTGAAAGAGAATCCATAGCATTTCCGATTTCTACAACTTCATCCTTAAGCTTAGATATTCCATCATCATAGTATTTACTCTGAGATAAGAAGTGTTCGAAACTGGTAATTACCTCGTCTTTGATGTAATCGATGAGTTTTGAAACCTGCTCACGAACATTTTTAACGGATTCATTGCTTGAAGCAACAATTTCTGTAATGTTCATAGCTGTATCTTTAGACTGATCTGCAAGTTGACCGATTTCTCCAGCTACAACAGCAAAACCTCTTCCTGCTTCACCTGCACGGGCTGCTTCAATTGAAGCGTTAAGTGAAAGCAAGTTAGTCTGGGAAGCAATGGACATAATGTCTTCAGATAGAGCGTTAATTTGCTCAACAGCCTTTAGACTTTCAAGAGCTTCCTGCATGTTTGCCATTGTCTGCTGCAAAGTTGCCATATTACTATCTATCTCAGCATCTATTTTGCTGTTCATTTCGATAGCAGAATTAATTAGCTCTGTAGATTGCTCCTTACCTGTAGCAACTTTCTCAGCTACAAGGTCTGTCATGCTAACGATGTTTTCAATCTCTGAATGAATGGTTTCTATAGATTCATTTGTTTCATTAATTTTTACGGAAAGTCCATCTGCGATATCTTTATTATCAGAAGTTACTTCTCCTAATAAATCTGATGCATCGTTGAGGTTTTCAGCACTTTCATTTAAGTCCTTACTGCAGTCACTAAACAGGCCAACTGCATTTTTCAAGGTAAATATAACCTCATTTGTACCTCTGGCCAGTTTTCCTATTTCATCGGCACGTCCACTTAATTTTTCCAAGTCAGGATTGGTAGATAGATTGTGGGAAGCAACCCTAGACAGAGCATGCTGTACTAATGTAAGAGGTTTGATTAATGCACCAATCAAAAAAGCAAGTATGAATGCAATTATTGCTATCATAATTGCTGCGACAATAGCAATGTTTCCGATAGCGCTATTAGCTGCAGATTTAAACTGACCCCAATCTGCACCTACAAATAGTAACCAATCATTGTCTTCCAAATACCTGTAGCAACCAATCATAGGTTTATTGCTGCCAACTTGATTGTAGGTAATGAAGCCTTCTGTAGACTTACTTCCATTAAGGATATCATCTGAAATTTTTAATACTGCAGGGTTTACACTTGTGACAGTAATCTCGTCTGGATTTGTTGAATAGAAAACTGTAGGATTGGTAACGCCCGTTAAGATTACATCCTGATTTGGTGTGACATCAACTGCATTTTCAAGTATAGAGTAAAACTCTGTCTTATCCAATTCAATTGATGAATATCCAGCAGGCTGATTATTGTTCGAATAACTAGAACGGGCAAAAACCAAGCCTATCTCATTAGTAGCAGGGGATACTGCTGCCACATTATTGTAGACAACAGTCCCCTCATTATTGAAATACAAGTTATGGATTCTTTCTATGATAGTAGGATCATTCTTGAAGCCAATCATATCCTTCCTAGTGTGAGTTACAACTGAACCATCATATTCTGTGTAGAATACACTTTTTGCATTTGGAACCACCGATGTGTAATTTACAGTGAAAGCTTCTGCCTTGGCTCTAGCCTCCTCATCCTGTGGATTATCCAAAAGATTCTTCATCTCATCTGATGCCATGTAGCCATCAAGATAAGCATATTCCTTTGCAATATACAAATCCAGCTGCAAAGATGTGGAATTTACAATGCCGTCAAGCTTGATATTTGCTTCCTTAATCATAATATCCTGCATATAGTATGATGTGAGCAAACATTGTACCAACATACCTACAGCAACGGCTATAATTACACATAATGTGATTCTGATAGATAATTTCTTAATTTTCATCTCATGCCCCCGTTTTCTCTATACAAAATTTTGTTATATTAAAGAAAACATAGCAAAAAGATTTGAAAAATCAGTGTATTTTCGGTGTAAAATTAACCAAAAACTACAAACTCAAATGGCTTTAATTCAAGCTCATTTCCATTATATTTTCCCGTATTGACATAATTGCCAATAATAATACGTTTTCCTCCAAGTTTCTGATTAATCTCAGAATCCTGTGAAACAACTATTTTCTCAGCTGACATATTGCCGAGAATCACCCATTTTTCATCCCCCAGCGCTCTTTCGTAGCACATTACCTGTTCTGGTACATCTGTAAAAAACTTGATATTACCATGTGAAATAATCTTATTTTCTTTTCTTAATCTAATTAGCTTCTTATAGAATGCCAGAATAGAATCCTCGTCATTAAGCTGAGATTCTACTGTGATGCTTTTACCAAATTCTGGCACCTCAATCCAAGGCTCACCTGTAGAAAATCCATCGTTTTTAGTATTGTCCCACTGCATTGGTGTACGACAGTTGTCACGAGAGCGTTCGTTGATTATTTTAAGAGCCTCACTTTTAGTCTTTCCTTGCTCTATTAAGATATTGTAATAATTCAAGCTCTCCACATCCTTATACTGACTAATATCAGTGAAGTGGGTATTAAGCATTCCTATTTCTTCGCCTTGATAAATATAAGGTGTACCACGCATCAGATGAATCAGACCTGCAAATAGCTTTCCGGATTCCTTCCAATATTTTCCCTCATCTCCAAAACGAGAAATTGTTCGTGGCTGATCGTGGTTAGTCCAAAAGACTGCATTCCAACTGTTGGCCTTTGCCATTTGCTCCTGCCAGTCCTTGAATATATTTTTCAAAGCCTGCTTATCGTATGGCATCAGCTGCCACTTGTCTCCATTTTTGTAATCCACTTTCAGATGATGAAAGCTGAATACCATAGACAATTCTTTTTCATCTGGATTTGCATAGTTAATGCAATTTGCAATAGTGGTAGAAGACATTTCACCTACAGTTATCATATCTTCAATGCCTGTATCTTTAACAAGCTCCTTTAGATACTCGTCCATCTTTGGACCATCTGTATAGAATCTTCTTCCGTCTCCTTCATAATCATTTTCTAAGGAATCAGGTTTAGAAATCAAATTTATAACATCAAATCTGAATCCGCTAACACCTTTATCTTTCCAAAATCTTATGATGTCCTTTAGCTCTTTTCGAACCTCAGGATTTTTCCAGTTTAAATCAGCCTGAGTCACATCAAATAGATGCAAGTACCATTTCTTTAAACCATCTTCATATTTCCAAGCGTTACCGCCAAATTTTGAAACCCAATTTGTAGGGGGCACATTTTCAGAGCCCTCCACAAATATATAGTAGTCTTGATATTTCTTATCTCCAGCTAGAGCCTTCTTGAACCACTCATGCTCTGTGGATGTATGATTGAAAACCATATCTAGCATCAATCCAATGCCTCTTTTTGAAGCTTCTGCTGAAAGTTCCTCAAAATCTGACATAGTTCCAAATCTTGGATCAATCTGCCTGTAGTCTGCAATATCATATCCGTTATCCCTCTGTGGAGAGATGAAAAACGGAGTAAGCCAAATGTAATCTACCCCCAAATCCTTCAGGTAGTCCAACTTTTTAGTGACTCCCTTTAAATCTCCAAAGCCATCACCATTTGTATCATAAAATGACCTTGGATAAATCTGATAAACTACTTTGTCTTTGAAATCTGACATTTAATTGCCTCCAACAACAACACATACTACTGTGTCTAATTTACCGGCTTCTTTAATAGCCTTTTTGCTAAATGAAAGAAGCTTGTCTCCAGCCTTAACCTTCTGGCCTTTTTCAACCAAATACTGAAAACCTGTACCATTCATTTGAACGGTGTCGATACCAACATGAATAAGTACATCAGCTCCGTTGTCTGCCTTTATTCCAATAGCGTGCTTGCTATCATCCATTGTGACTGTAACTGTGCCATCTGTTGGCGAAATAATCTCTTCTGAAGAAGGTGTGATACCGATTCCATCCCCCATTAATTTCTTAGAGAAAACCTCATCCTGAACCTGCTCAAGTGCAATAACATCACCAGCAACAACCTTTGTTAAATCGATGCCGTTTACTACCTTGCTTGGAACTGCATTAATTGGCTGTGAAGCTACCACTTCCTCATCTTCCACTTCACCGTAGAGATCTTCGTCTGTAAGCTTCTTCTTTCCAGCGATAAGTGTAAGTATAAATGGTACTGCGATTGCAACAAGCATTGCAAGTGCAAATATGCCCATGTATTTTGTCTGGATTGATAAAATTCCTGGTATACCACCAACACCGATTGAATTAGCCATTACTCCTGAACCTACAGAAATAATTGCTGCAATACAAGAACCAATCATAGCGCTGAAGAATGGGAACCCATACTTCAAGTTAACACCGAACATAGCAGGCTCTGTTACACCTAAGTAACATGAGATACATGCTGGAATTGATACTTCCTGAGTCTTAACATTCTTCTTCTGAAGATAAATCATACCAAGAACTGCTGAACCCTGTGCAATATTTGATAAAGCAATCATTGGCCAAAGAATTGTTCCACCAAAGTCAGCAACAAGCTGAGTATCGATGGCATTTGTCATATGATGCAAACCAGTAATTACAAGTGGTGCATAGAAGAAACCAAACACTCCTGCGAATAACCAGTTAACTGAGCTTGTAAGACCTGCATGAACACCTGTAGAAATCCATGAACCAATCTTCCAACCGATAGGTCCTAAAATAAAGTGTGATGCCATAACTGCAAGTACAAGTGAGAAGAATGGCACAACAATCATTGAAATAACTTTAGGACAAATCTTTGTGAATAACTTCTCCAAAAATACCAGACAAAAACCTGCCAAAATAGCTGGAATAACCTGCGCCTGATAACCAATCATATTTACCTGAACAAATCCGAAATCCCACTTTGGAATTGTATCAGCTGCTGCACCGGCAACACCGTATGCATTAAGGAGCTGTCCTGATACAAGTGTACATCCTAAAATGATACCAAGGATTTGTGTTGTTCCCATCTTCTTTGTGATGGACCAGCAAATACCAACTGGTAACATATGGAAGATAGCTTCACCAATAAGCCATAAGAAGCTATGAACACCTGCCCAAAAAACTGACTGTGAAACGATTGTGCCATTACCAAAATCGATTTCACCAATTACATTTCTAAAACCAAGAATCAAACCACCAACAACAAGTGCTGGAATAAGTGGTGCAAAAATCTCTGCTATAGATGACATAATCTGCTGCAAGAGATTCTGATTCTGCTTAGCCTGCTTTTTAACCTGATCCTTTGATACTCCTTCAAGTCCTGAAACTGCAGTGAAGTCATTGTAGAATTCCTGCACCTCCTGACCAATTATTACCTGAAACTGTCCAGCCTGAGTAAATGTTCCCTTTACCCCTTTGATTTTTTCGATTCCAGGAATATCAGCCTTTGCTGGATCATTAAGTACAAATCTCATTCTAGTAACGCAGTGAGATACTGCCGCAATATTACCTTTTCCACCTACAAGCTCTAACAGTTGCTTGCTCTCCTCGGTAAACTTTCCCATGACAATCTCCTTTCCCTTTTTCACTCACTCATACCTGTTTAAACAGGTTGTCATAACTAATATATACCACAGCTGTTTAAACAGGTCAATAGTTTTTATAAAAAAAGTACCTAGCTGCCGCTAGATACTTTCATCATTTATAATTGCATTCCACCTCTCATTGCGGTGTCCATAAAGCAGAAATATTCAGGAAGATGGCGAGACTGAGTATACTCAAACATAATACCCATTTTATTAAATGTCTGGCTGGTAACCACTGCCAAGCAATTATAATCCCCTGGGTTAAGCCATTTCATATCAACCTCTGTGACCCTTTCAACTGTCATCTTACGTTTACTCATAGCAATTTCCATATGTAATTCTTTTTCGATGTAATCGTAAATAGATCTGTTTGCAATTTCCTCTGTGATGCCAGGCACTATGCTTTTATCAAACATATTTATATCAAGGATACATGGCTTGCCATCCAATTTTCGAAGACGCTGAATATAATATAGCTCCGTTCCAACATCAAATCCTGTTCTTCTATTAATACGCTCGTCTGCTGTAATTTCAGCAAACATAATCACTTCTGTATCGCTGTTTAATTTATTGCGGCTGGCAGATTCCTTAAAAGTTTCAATGCCACCGATAACAAAACTAGCCTTATCCACAGGCTGATATATAACCTTGACTCCCACGCCGTTTATTGACTGAACATAACCAATATCCATCAGCTGGGCAAGAGCTCTTCTTACTGTGTTTCGTGAACAATCATATGTAACAACCAAAGCACTCTCCGGTGGTAGAATACTCTGATATTCGTACTCTTCCGATTCAATCCGAAGCTTTAAATCCTTAAATATTTCTGCGTATTTTGATTTTGCCATAATATTACTCTTCTTCCTTATAGGATATATTTTAGGTTATCACATCTTAATAAATTCTGGCAAATGATTATTATCTCCAGGTATATTGTCTGATAATTTCTAAATTAATTATTAAATAATTATAAATTATTAGCACTCTCTATTGACGAGTGCTAATTTTAGTTATATAACATAGTTACAACAACAGAAGGAACAAAGATATCCTTCCAAACCAACCAGTAAACGGGAAAAATCAATATTTTATATAAGAGGAGGTAATTATTATGTTAATGCCTAGTATTTTATCAAATGATTTTATGGATGATTTCTTTGGAGTACCAAGAGTAACAGGATTCGGTCGTCAGTACGACAATGATTTTGCAAGAATGATGACAACTGATGTTAAGGAAAACGAAAAGGATTATCAAGTAGATATGAATCTTCCTGGCTTCGCCAAAGAAGATATCAAAGCTGAGCTTAAAGATGGTTATCTCACAATCAAAGCTGAGACAAATCAGAACAATGATGAGCAGGATGATGACGGCAAATACATCCGCAGAGAACGCTACACAGGCTCTTGCAGCCGAAGCTTCTATGTAGGCGATGCCCTAACTCAGGACGACATCCACGCGGCGTTTAAGGACGGTGTCTTGACATTACGTATACCTAAAGTTGAGGCTATCCCTCAAAAAGACGAAACTAAATACATTGCTATCGAGGGATAATTCATATAAAAAGAACCTAGTTACGCCCACAAGCCTTGGTGGTACTCAGGAGCGAGATTGGCTCTCTGAGTACCACCAAGAGCTTGTTAGCTACTAGGTTCTTTTTCTATACTTCAGTCTGCTATTCTTACCACGAAAGTGAATCATCAAATTCTTCAAGGGAAGGGTCTACGGGCTCTTCCTTTAGTATTGTTCGCATATAGCGATTGACTTCGGTTCGCATATCCCTGCGGGTTCCATCGAGAGGAACCATAAGATTATGATTTACCCAGATCCAATGAATGCCGCGCTTTCTGGCCTCTTCTTCAAATAGGCCATGATATCCAGACATTGCCTTACATCCAATGTGGACGTACATGATTACCATGTCAGCGTTCATTTGCTCGCATATTCTAAAAAGGTCCTCAACTCCAGTTTCGTAACCACCATTTGAACGATTTCTCATAATCATATTTTCATAGAGATGACCTAAATCTAAGAGAGCCTGATGTTTATCTGTGGTGCTGACCATTTCTGTGGACACACAGCAAAGCATGTCATTGATAGGCACAATTCCCCAACAGTTCATAAGCCAATTGGGAAATGCGGTATAGTATGCAGCCTGGACGCCCCACAAAATAGCTCGATGACGATACTCTTTGCATGCAACCTCTTTATTCTGATATGCCTTTGTGGCAAGGGCTGTTATCTTCTTATCTGTATCAAGAAATAGCTGGCTTCGGCCACCGGCTGCCATGTACACACCATAACGATAAAATCCAAGTGTTGCGCCTAAAATCTGAGGATAAGGCGTCTTATTTATTTCAAGCCACTCTAAAAATTCCTTGGTCTCCTCATTGAAGCGAGCCATGTTTTTAAATAGATAATCCCAGTCGTATTTTTCACCTGTCTGCTCTTCTATAAATTTGATAGCATTTAAAACTTCTTCACCGGCATATTCCTGAACACTTTCCTGCCTATGGCGAATAGGTGCTGCCAACTGGAAGGTTGGAATATTCATGCTGCGAGCCATAAGGCCGCCGCCCATCAAACTACCATCACAAGTGGTATTACACTGAATGGCACAAGCACCAATCATTGGAAAATCATCCTCCAGGGCACATCCCAATTCTGCTGCTGGCATAGGGCACACATCGGTAGGCACGCCATATTCATGGGTCTTGTCCACGTAATGCATTACTCCGTTTTGACACATAAAAGAACTTGCATAGATGGCTGGAACCTCGTAGCTAACCCACTTAAGATTAGGGAATCCGCCCATAAGAGTACTCATCATATTCTCATCAAATATAACCATCTTTTTGCTGAGTTCCACGTCATTTCCGATTTCAGGATCAGCCTTAAACATATCTGTCAAAGACTCTGTCATATCAATAACAATTAGCCCTATTCCTTCATGAGCTAGTCTAAGAGCAGTACCTCTTAAGCCTTCAGTGTGTCTGTCCATAAAATCTGGAACAGCCAAATAATTGCTCATCCATCTATACCTGAAAAAGCCTTTGAAATTGTTTGGCTTCATTATGAATCTTCCAAGCACAAATAGATAATATAACCATCGGGTATAATCGTACCAAGTGTCCTTTAGTCCGCGCCACTCTCTTCGGCGTCTAGGACGCTTGCCAGAATATACTACCTTTCCTAACTGCTCACTACCTAATGCCTTTCCCATTAGCCAATGCTCCCTTCAATTCCACTCTCTCGACGAATGCCTGTATTCTAGTGCGAAGTTGACCTGATGATCTAACCACATAAGGTCTGTCTACAGATAAAACAGGATAATGATATTCCTCTTCCATAATGTGGAATGCGGCTGCTCGTTCGTAGCCCCAATAATCACAGAATTTTATCTGCTGGTATATAAGTCCATCGGCCTTATACTCCTTAGCCAACTTATCTACATATTCACGACGCTCTATGATTTTATCCTGGTTGAAAAATCTAGGACATTTGCCCCACTCTAGATATGTCCTGCAAATCTGAGTAAGCACATCCTCATAATCATTAAGCTCAATCACCTGACGTCCTGGCAGGGAACCAAAACAATATCTGTCTGCCACAACAAGCGCCCCGCACTCCTCTGCCAGCTTAATGAACTCAGGGTCATCTATCTCTGAGCCAACCACCACTACGCGAATACGATATTTGCCTGGGTCATCAGGCTCTCTAGTCTCTAATTCCTGAAGAGTCTCCTGAAGCTTATCTTTCAACATATCCTTTGGACAGCAATAGGTTGCAAGACACAGTACAGCAAATTCATAGCCCGTAATCCTTGGCACTTCGCTTTTACGATAATCTCCAATGGCTGTGATTAATCTGCTGATTTCATTTTGCTCCTCAACAGCCTTTCTCATAGCCGCATCTGAAATGTCAATTCCAAACTTATCTCGCAAAGGTTCCAGTACACGAATACGCATCTGCTTTACATAGTGTTTAAGGGCAGTCTCATCTGATTTCATCGGCACATCAGAATATGTCACAAAAAAATCCGCATTAGGGTTTGTTCCCAGTCTTTCAATATTTTCCACGCATCGATTCATCTGCGCGCAAGCATCAGGTGCCAGAATGCAATCCAAGTAATTATATCCCCCTTCGATTGCTCTCTCTAAATATGCACGACATCCTTCACACAAAGTAGAGCTCATGTAATATGTGCCCATCTCTATTGAGCCTGTCTGTGGAGCTCGAAGTCTAGTGGAAAAACACCCAGGTAAATTCAACAAGGGCTCCGGGATTTGAAAGCAAACATGTCCAATGGCACGTCGCCCTTCATCTTTGGCCTTTCTGGATAAATCGTTATATGTATCTTCTAATAATTTTTCAAAAAAATATAAATTCTTTAAATCTTTCATCCGTATTCATCCTTAGGATTTTATTCAGGTCATATTTTATCAATAAAATGCATAATAGACAATATAGCCATTTGGTATAAATACATAAATAGCACTAAATATAGTGAATGCATTAGACATTAGCTACTATATGTGCTATTATCATATCATCAGGGGAGGGATTTAATATGGAGAAGGTGGACGTATTATTCAAATCACATCTTGATTATCAGTTAGAAGCCAAAATGGCTTCTGTTTCTGCGCCTGAAATTAAGTTAGAGGATATCATCCACATTAATCTCCATAATTGCACATTCCATGATTTCAAAGAATGCATGATTTATGCCCGAGAGAAATATCCTGATTTCGATTACAACGATTCCATTCTGGAATCAATTATTCCAAGTGATTCTTCGCCAGATAAAAAATATGATTTTGTAGAACTTACGGAGTATGCTAAGCACACTGCCATTACTATAGGTAATATGGCGCTATTTAGCGAGCTACAAAAAGTAGCTGCGGCGATCGAAAGTTTCAAGGAAACTCACAATGACGAAGAGGAAAAACATCTTTCTTCTGTTATGAATTTTGAGGACTATGATAATTATGAAATAAAAACACAGCCTATCTTTATGGAAGAAATTGGAAGCTGTGTTATTGGCGGCGGCAATGATGGTGCCATTAAAATCACTGCCCATCTCCATGATAGCAGCACTCCTGAAAGACCAGTAGTCTCTATTGTTTTCTATGTTCTAAACTCTGGTCTATACATGACCAACAAAGATATCATTGATATAAACAATATCTACAAAGCAAATGCAACAATTATTGAAGTCTTTGCCTATCTCAGTTACAAAGACTATCTCAATAATAAATTTAATCACACCTTTGATAAAATCTTAATTAGTGGGACATTTGATATCGACAGCTTGGAAGACATGTATTCCAAGCATTATGACTTGCGCCCATTCGACAAGCTAAATTAGCTTTTTCCCATAAATTTATTTTATTCAATTTTTAAAAATAGTAATTATTACTATTTTGCTATTGACAAAGTGTATAATTCTGTTATCATAAAGACAGTCATTATTAATTTATGCAATTGAGGAAGTATTATGAATTACAGTAGACAACGCGAATCAATTAAAGAATATTTAATGTCTACAAAGGAACACCCTACTGCTGATATTATCTATCAGAATGTAAAGATGGAATATCCTAAGATCAGCTTAGGCACCGTGTACAGAAACCTTACACTTCTAGTTGAGGTTGGGGAGGTCAAAAAGATTTCCACTGGTGATGGTACAGAGCACTACGATGCTGATACATCTGCTCATAGCCACTACTACTGTAGATGTTGTCACAGATTAATGGATCTTGAGGTAACACCTAGCGTAGACCAAATTCTTGCTGCTTCCAGCGCAGGTATAGGTACGGTTGAAAGCGCTAACCTGCTCTTCACTGGCGTATGCAAAGATTGCATCAGAGAGCAAAACAAATAATAAGTTAATAATGAAAATCAGTAATTATTATCAAATTGTGAAAGGAGTCTAGTTATGGCAAAGTATGTATGTTCAGTTTGTGGTTATGTTCATGAGGGAGACAACCCTCCAGCAGAGTGCCCAATCTGCCACGTTGGTGCTGACAAATTTAAGAAAGTAGAGGGTGAGCTTACTCTTGCTGCTGAGCACGAGTTCGGCGTATATGCTACAACAGTTAAGAATAATCCAGAAATTTCTGATGAAGATAAGAAATATATTTTCGAGCAGCTTAAAGCTAATTTTGAAGGTGAGTGCTCAGAGGTTGGTATGTACCTTTGCATGGCTCGCGTAGCTCATAGAGAGGGTTATCCAGAAATCGGTCTTTATTGGGAAAAGGCTGCTTACGAAGAAGCAGAGCACGCTGCTAAGTTCGCAGAAATGCTTGGTTCTGAGTTAGAGGCTAACATGACAGATTCTACAAAGAAGAATCTTGCATGGCGTGTTGATTGCGAATTTGGCGCAACAGCAGGCAAGACAGACCTTGCTAAGTGTGCAAAGAAGAACAACTTAGATGCTATTCATGATACAGTTCATGAGATGGCTCGTGATGAGGCTAGACACGGCAAGGCTCTTCAGGGACTTCTTAATCGTTACTTCAAATAAGATGTGTGTAAAAAAGGGACTAACCATTATGGTTAGTCCCAATTTTTTTATTGATTTAATTTATCAAGGAGTTTAATAGCTGCACGTCTTTTTACTTCAAGTGCAACTACACCAGCTCCGGCTGTAGATGCTCCAGCCAAACCTACGAACCATTTTCCTCTGGCTAAAATTCCTGCCATTGTAATTGTTTCTTCTTCCTGCTTTTTAGTAGCAGGCTTTTCTGGCTCTGCAGGTGGTACTTCTTCTAATGGAGCTTCAACTACTGCATCAGCCTCGCTTGAACTACCGTAGTCATGACTATCAGAACTATCACTGCCGTCATCACTATCATTTATTTCTTCTATCTCCTCTATAGGAAGTTCTTCTAATATAGGTTCCTGAATAATTAATGGAGCTATTTCTGTGATAACCTCATCATCACTATCACTATCTTCTTCAACCTCTTGAGCTTTTTCAATCTCCCTAACCTTTTCTATCACTTCTAGAATCTGTTCAGGAGTGATTTGAATTACTGGCTCTGGCACTATCACAGTGGCAGGCACCGGTATTTCTGGCTCCTCAGGTTCTAGCGCTGGTTCCGGTTGTGGTTGCGGATTAAAAATAATTTGAAACGGATTGAATCGTTCAACATATTTATCAAATGCTAGTGATATGGCATCTTCAGCTGAGTACAAGTTTTCTTGCGCATCATCTAAATTATCTTTAGCTCTTTCCAGCTGAATCTCTAATTCTGTAATCCGTGCAGCAGCATTAATTTCATTTGCAGCATCCAAATCTGCAATTTGCTTTTGCAAATCTCCCACCTTACTCTTAGCTGCATCATATTCAGCCTGAGCACTTGAAATTTGCTTTAACAAATTGTTGTAGGCTGATAATCGATTTGCAAGATTGCCTACGTAAGATGTATATTCACCATCGTTACTTCCAAATAAAGACTTGCCTGTATTCTTGTGAGCCTCTTGCAACTTCGCATATACGGTATGAAGATTAATATCAAACCTGCTGTTTTCTGCATCAACATCTATTGCATAATTATCATTTATTGCTTGATTTCTAATGGCATTAAAAGCTGCTGTATAGGATTTATACTGGGCACTCGAAACTGCTTCATTTAATGCATAACCTGTAATGTAACGAATCTGTCCTGCATCATATTCATCCTCAGAGCTAAGTACAATACCACCATCAGCTTCAATCTCAGATACTAGCTGTTCATATGTCTTACGCTCACCCTTAGTATATGTGTTTAAGGTATCAACTCTGTCGTAAGTAACATTATAGAACAAATTCAAATAAAGGTATGAACTATAATCTGTCTTCCAACCATATTGGAATGCGGCATCTGAATTAAAGTAATTATTTGTCTGGGAATCATATTTATTTTCTAGTTCAGTCTTTCCCTGCTGAACAGCTTTTCCATCAGTATATCCATCGGCTGTTATGTTACCTGTGTAATTGATTTCCGTATCCTGATATCTTGGAATATAAAAGCCTGTTACTGTCCAGTAATACTTAATTGCTATCTGGCCATCTTGTAGCTCACTAGCCTGTTCTTTTGTTAGCTCAACAACGTTATTATTAGCATCTGTATATCTATAAACAAGGTGGTTATCATATATATGTACCTCACCACTCTCTTTGTCTATCGTATATCCATAGTCGGCTGAAACGTTTCTTAAGAAATTTCCCTCAGAATCAAGAATGTCATAGGAAATACTAACATAATCTGAACTACTAGAAGTAACAGAATAATTATCTATCTTTTGCCCATCAAAAAGCTGGGTTTTAGGTACATAGTAATGCTGAATAACAGAGACAACATAAGTAGACACATCTGTGTCTTTATTTTCGTCCGCAGAAACAAGGGCTGCTGCTCCAGCATCTACCAGCTGTTGCTTTGCTTCTTCAAGCTGTTGTTGTAAATCCGAAAGTCGATTCTGAGCATCATCAAGGGCATCCGCGGCATCCTGCAAATTCTGAGTAGCACTTGCCTTGTTAGAATTGTAGGCTTCCACGGCTGTTTCATAATCGCTTTTTGCCGCCTCATATTCGGCCAGCTTGTCATTATAATCGGCTTCGGCTATCTCATATTTTTCCTCCGCCTCAATAAGTGTCATATCTGCATCTTCGATTGCAATCTCTACTTCATCTATATCGGTAGTTTCATCTTCCACAACCGCTAATGCAGAATTTGCATCTTCTAAGGCCTGCTCAGCACTTTCTTTTGCATCTTCTGTAACATCCTCTGCCTGAGACACTGCCTCATCGGCCTGTGATGATGCCTCTTCCATAGCATCGGCCGCTTTTTCGATATTACCGATATCTACGACTGCTGAATCGATGGATTCTTCTATTTGGTTGTTACAATTATCTATTTCATTAGCTTGCTGCAAAGCCGATTCATCTAAAATATCAGAATCAACTGCTTCTTCAACAGCCGGGGTGATACTTTCGAAACTCTCTTGTGAAGCAATTTCGTTAACATCAGAAGTCACAGCAGTTTCCTGTGAAGTGATTTCCTCCACATCTTCTGTTTCCGGCACAAAAACAGGGCTTTCAGAATCATCTGAAGCCTCTGCATAAATCGGAAACGCCAAACTACTGGCTAATGTAATTGTCGACAAGCCCAATGCTGCAGCTCTAGTCGAACCTCTAATCATAACAAAATTACCCTTTCATCCCCTTTTAATTATTTATACTCAATGGTAGATTAACAGATATCATATTATGCGCAATACCATTGGCAAGATTGCATAACTTTTGGCAAAAGTTTTTGAGTAGCTTTACTTAATACTTGTTATCGGTTAACAAACTGATAATCTTTAATCTGTTGTGTGATATCTGAAACCTTTCTTGCTGAGATAGGAAAAATTGTCTTATCATTCATGTAAACGTCCCCCCCGTTAACACGAGCAATAAAGTCCATATTAATGATAATTCCCCTATTTATCATTAAAAATCTCCTGTCAGAACCTGTCAGCTGAACAAATTCGCTGGATGTAAGTCTTGCCCTAGTGGAATTGTTATCATCCTTATTTATCTCCAAATAATGACCATCTGTTGTTACAGAAACGATATCGTGAAGATAAATTCGCTCTTCGATTGATCCAGTTGTAATCTTAATAAAAGCTTCATCTAGTGGTGTGTGTGCGATTATCTCTGAAACGACCTGATTAATTCTGTCTATTGTAAATGGTTTTGTCACATAATCAAATGCATG
Source organism: Pseudobutyrivibrio sp. (assembly GCA_024681435.1). Classification (GTDB taxonomy): domain Bacteria; phylum Bacillota; class Clostridia; order Lachnospirales; family Lachnospiraceae; genus Pseudobutyrivibrio. The sequence continues at coordinate 35,610 of JAILAV010000070.1, forward strand.
TAATAAAAACGCGTCTGGATAATGTCCATCTGATGCTGTTAAGAAAATTAAGAATGTACGCTCAGTTAGACCTCTTAATTTTCTTGCAGTTTCGATACCGTCCATGCCTGGCATGAAAATATCCATGAAGACAATATCGAATCTTCTTGAAGATAATGCTTCAATAAAATCCAGGCCACTTCCAAACTCCTCCACTTCAAGCGGAATGGCCTTCTTAGCCGAAAGTTTCTCTACCATCATTTTTAATTGCATTCGAAAGATACTTTCGTCATCAATAACTGCAATTCTCATAATAAACCCCTTTTAAATTCTATTGTATAAAAAATGATACCACAATTCAGTCAACTTGATAATGAAAATCAAGAAATTATTTTATATAATATTGTCATGAAAATTATTTTAGATAACATTTTATACATAAACATTATATTGTTAATTGCAGGAGCCACATCAATTCACCTAGGCGCAAGCTTTTTAAAACGAGAAAAACACACAAGGGGGTTCTTTAAATATTCAGTATTTTTGCTTGCTCTCGGTAACGGCCTATGCTGCATGGGGTACTCTATAATGTCTCTTAGCTACGATCTTAAGCTAGCATATTATTTTAGAGTGGTGGGGTTAGCAGGAATCGATATCTATCTCATAGCAGAAATCATGCTAATTACCAGCTGTTTAAATTTTAGTCGTTTTGCTGAATATTTTATTCTTTGCATCAGTTTAATTGCTGCTGCATCTGATGTAATTATTTACGGACATCCGGATTCTAATATTTTCGTCCGCTACAATACTTACACTAGCTACTATAGAGCAGATCCATATAGACACCTTTTTCATTACACATATCTTGTGGTTCTTGCCACTTGCATGATTCTCATTGCACTAGTCTGGCTTTTTAATGTTAAGTTCAAAAGAGAAAAGCGCCTTATATTATTCGCATTCCTCTCTAATTTTATTTTCTTAGCATCTAGCATACCTGACTACTTACTATTACACGGAGACACTAAGCTTCCTCATTTATATTATTGCTGCGGAATTCTTTGCGCTTTCGTTGTATTTTACTTGGCAGCCAACAATTACATGATGTTCTATATCACCGTAAACAGCGTCAGTAGGGATATTTTTTCTACCTTAGGTACTGGCCTTTTGGTTTTTGATACCAACTATCATCTGAATCTTTCTAACGATTATGCCAATAAGCTTCTTGGCTTAGATAAAGAACCTCATCGTATTCGTTTGAAGGAAATCTTTTGCCTCCAAAGCGGTGAGCCTCTTAGAATGTTTGAAAAGGCAGCCTCTGGCCAGGATTCTGATTACCGTCTTACTTCAGAGGTTACCGGAAAAGTCGTGCTTGTTCATTTTTCTTGCAAAAAAGACAAACACAATCAGCCTATGTGCTTTTTGTTAGTTGCCACAGATTTGACAGAAGAAAATCGTTTGATTGAAGAGGCTCAGGCAGCTAACAAAGCCAAGTCAGAATTCATCAGCAACATCTCTCACGAAATTCGTACACCTTTGAATATCATCGCTGGTATGGACGAATTAATTATTAGAGAAACTACTGATTCAAATATTATGAAGTATGCCGACAACATCCGCATCGCTTCACGAAGCCTTTCATCTCTTATTAATGATGTACTAGACTTCTCAAAAATCGAATCCGGTAAGCTTGATTTGTACTCTGAAGAGTATTCAGTTGCCGATTTGTTAAACGACTGCTACAACATGTTCTCCACATTGGCTATTGATAAGCATCAGCAATTCTCTATTCAATGTGATCCAAACTTGCCTACACGACTAATTGGTGATGATGTTCGTATTAAGCAGATTCTTTCTAATTTGCTTTCAAACGCTATGAAGTACACACCTGAAAACGGCAAGGTTTCTCTGGATATCAGCTACGTGAATAACGACGAAAACTCAGTCACATTAACATTTGTAATTATGGATAATGGTATAGGAATTAAGGAAGAAGATATCCCTCATCTATTTGAAAACTTCCAACGATTTGAGCTTTCTCGTAACAGATCTATCCAAGGAACCGGTTTAGGTCTTTCGATTACCAGCAAACTTGTTTCATTATTACATGGTCAAATATTAGTAGATAGTGTTTACGGCGTAGGCTCAACCTTCACTGTAAAATTAGCTCAAACAATTGTGAATTCTTCTCCAATTGGTGATATCACCCAGAACTACTCTCCATCTAATCACAAATATCACTCTAGCTTTAAGGCTCCTGAAGCTAGAATCCTTGCTGTTGATGATGTGCAGATGAACTTGGATGTATTTGTAGGATTATTAAAGAACACTGATATCAAAATTGATACCGCACT
>JAILAV010000078.1 GCA_024681435.1 Pseudobutyrivibrio sp.
ATAAAACATGATTAGTAGGTGGATTTTAGATCCGCCTGTTTGTTATGCCTAAAAAGGAAGAAACGGGAATGAAGGTTATCATCTTCATTCCCGTTTCTCTCATCCAAAGCATTATCCCAATGTTAACTTAATGACATTGGATTAAAGTCGACCTGCTTTTTTTTGTCTTTCTCTTCGCTCTTTCATCATATTTTTATACTGCGCAAGAGTAAGCATTTTCTTTGGTTTCTTTGTATATTTAATCTTTAATTCATCTGGCGAATACATCTTCATTATTCCAGTGTATGTAATAAGTGTGCCGTCGGATTTCGTTACACAACGTCTATTAATATGAATATGATAGTTTGATACAGAATCATTAATAATAAGCTCTGCTGTACCTTTATCATCGTTTATTTCACCGCTCTTAACCTTTTCCTGGAAGGTATATATATCCATAATAGTAACTGATTGATTTTTAATCTTAGCCTGTGCTTCTTTGGCTGCTGTAATTGTTTCGCGGTCTGCATTTTCTAATACTGTAGTAAATTTATTGCCCAAAACTAAACCTCTATAATCATGTAAAAAACACTAGTAAAACGTTATAAAAAACGGGATGTGCACAAATCACATCCCGCATTATACATTAAAATTTAATTCTCGTCTACATATTTTTGTATGTTGCTTGCGTTAGCATATCGCTTAACATCATCACCATTAACAACTACAAGTGTAGGCGCCTGCATAACCCCATATTTCTTAGTCATATCCTGCTGCTCTTCAGCATCAACAAGGATATAATCTTCATCCTCCAAAATCTCCTTAGCTCTTGCACAGTTAGGGCAAGTCTTTGTTGTAAAGAGATATTTAACGCCTGTTGCTGGCTCCTCAGAAACAATCTCTACATTAACTTCTGGAGCTGCCTTTGCTGCCTTATCTTCTCCTGCTCGACGGCAAACAGAACCTGCAATATCATAAAGCTTACGATTCTTGAACTCCTGTGTCTTTCCTTCGTTCCAGTTCTGTACTGGACGATAGTAACCAGTGATTCGGCTGTAAACCTCGGCTGTCTTTCCGCAGTGTGGGCATGTGTAATGCTCACCAGCGATGTAGCCGTGCTCCTTACATACTGAGTATGTAGGAGAAAGTGTGTAATAAGGTAATCTGTAATTCTCTGCAATCTTACGAACAAGATTTGCAGCTGACTCCCATGTAGGAAGCTTCTCGCCAATAAAGGCATGGAATACAGTACCTGATGTATAAAGTGTCTGAAGCTCATCCTGAACCTCAAGAGCATCAAATATATCTGATGTGTATTCTACAGGCATATGTGAGCTGTTTGTATAGAATGGTGTGTCACCTTCCTTACCAGCTGTAATAATGTCCGGGAACTGCTCTCTATCGTGTTTTGCAAAACGATATGTAGTAGACTCAGCAGGAGTAGCCTCAAGGTTGTAAAGGTCTCCGTACATCTCCTGGTAATCAGAGAGACGCTCACGCATGTGATTGAGTACATCCTTAGCAAATGCCTGAGTCTTTTCGCTAGTCATATCTGCACGAAGCCAATTAGCATTAAGACCAACTTCGTTCATACCGATAAGACCGATTGTTGAGAAGTGATTATTAAATGTGCCAAGATATCTCTTAGTATAAGGATATAATCCTTCATCAAGAAGCTTTGTGATAACGCCACGCTTAATCTTAAGTGAACGTGCAGAAATATCCATAAGTCTGTCGAGACGTGAATAGAACTCTGCCTCGTCCTTTGACTGGTAAGCGATACGTGGAAGGTTGATAGTAACAACGCCTACCGAACCGGTGCTCTCGCCTGAACCGAAGAAACCACCTGACTTCTTGCGAAGCTCGCGAAGGTCAAGACGAAGACGACAGCACATAGAACGAACATCGCTTGGCTCCATGTCTGAGTTGATATAGTTGCTGAAGTATGGAGTACCATACTTTGCTGTCATTTCAAATAAAAGACGATTGTTCTCTGTGTCAGACCAATCAAAATCACGTGTAATAGAATATGTAGGAATTGAATACTGGAAACCTCGTCCGTTAGCATCACCCTCAATCATAATCTCAAGGAATGCCTTGTTGACCATATCCATTTCCTTCTTGCAGTCCTTGTACTTGAAGTCCTGCTCCTTGCCACCAACAATAGCTGGAAGTTCTGCCAAATCGTTTGGTACTGTCCAATCTAATGTGATGTTAGAGAAAGGTGCCTGTGTACCCCAACGTGATGGAGTATTAACACCATATATAAATGCCTCAAGGCACTTTTTAACCTCTTCATATGAAAGATTGTCATACTTAACAAAAGGTGCAAGGTATGTGTCGAATGAAGAAAAAGCCTGTGCTCCAGCCCACTCATTCTGCATAATACCAAGGAAATTAACCATCTGATTGCAAAGTACAGAAAGGTGCTTTGCAGGTGCAGATGTAATCTTTCCTGTGATCCCACCAAGACCCTCCTGAATAAGCTGCTTTAAAGACCAGCCTGCGCAGTAGCCTGTAAGCATAGAAAGATCATGAATATGGATATCTGCATTGCGATGTGCATTTGCAATCTCCTCATCATAAATCTCTGAAAGCCAGTAATTAGCTGTGATGGCACCAGAGTTTGACAGAATAAGACCACCTACAGAATATGTAACTGTAGAATTCTCCTTAACTCTCCAGTCCTCAACCTTTACATAGCTGTCCACAACGTTCTTGTAGTCAAGAACAGTAGACTTCATGTTGCGCATCTTTTCGCGCTGTTTTCTATATAAAATGTATGCCTTTGCAACGTCAGTATAGCCAGTCTGCTCCAAAACATTTTCTACAGAGTCCTGGATGTCCTCAACAGAAATCTTGCTGTCCTTGATTTTAGCCTGAAAATCTGCAGAAACTCTCAGTGACAATAAGCCAATGATATCGTCATTATATGCCTTTCCTGTAGCCTCAAATGCCTTTGCAATAGCATCATTAATCTTGCCTAAGTTAAATTCAGCGACTTCCCCATCTCTCTTTACAACTTCAAACAATTCTTCTCACCATTCTTCCTTTCTCATTTTATCTCCCCCAAAAGGACTCCCCAATTAACCTTTTTGATGTCCTAACTAAAGCGTTCTTCTAAGGTTCTCTGACTTATTTATATGTTATCAAAATATATGGTGGAGGGTCAATGTCAAATCACTACATATAGTGCTTTTCGTCATTATTACCTAAAATCATTTTCTATATTTGATAAATTTCTAGGTAGAATTATGATTCAACACACACAATATTT
>JAILAV010000116.1 GCA_024681435.1 Pseudobutyrivibrio sp.
CGTACTGTTTCTCAATCTGTGAAATAGCCGCATCTAATGCTCTTAATTTATCTTCGTTTGCCATTTTATAAAACCTCCGTTCGGAACAACTGTTCGTTCTTTAAATATAATAATAGATAAACACATAATAAAAGTCAACAACAAATTTGGGAAAAAATAAGAAAAAAAACAAAAAAGACAGTGGCGACTGCCACTGCCCTTTAATATACATTGGATTATCTATATCGTCAAGTCCAAATTAGTCTCTACCAAACTCTGAAAGAACAAGACCTTCATTTCTATCCTGAACCATGCCTACAGACCAAGAATTTACGAACAATAGAAGTGGTCTGTCCTTCAAATCCTTAATCTTCTTCATATCTGAAGTACCGGAAATCTTGTTGATATCGTAGTCTCCTTCAATCCATCTGATGTGCTCATATGGAAGATTCTCAAGACCTATCTCTACATTATATTCGTTGTTAAGACGGTACTTAAGTACGTCAAACTGAAGCACACCTACAACACCCACAATGATTTCTTCCATACCAGTATTGTACTCCTGGAAAATCTGGATAGCACCCTCCTGGGCAATCTGTGTGATTCCCTTCATAAACTGCTTACGCTTCATAGTATCAATCTGGCGAACACGGGCAAAGTGCTCAGGTGCAAATGTAGGAATACCCTCGAACTTGAATGTCTTTTTAGCTGATGTAAATGTATCACCAATGCTATAAAGACCTGGATCAAATACACCAATAATATCTCCTGCGTATGCCTTATCAACTATCTTACGCTCATCAGCCATCATCTGCTGTGGTGCAGAAAGCTTAGACTTACGGCCACCCTGAACATGAGTATATTCCTTAGTTGCATCAAAGGTACCTGAACAAATACGAAGGAACGCAACTCTATCTCTATGCGCCTTGTTCATATTAGCCTGAATCTTAAATACGAATGCTGAGAAATCCTCTGAAAATGGGCTAATCTCACCTGCATCACTCATACGAGGAAGTGGGCTATATGTCATCTGAAGGAAATGCTCAAGGAATGTCTCAACACCAAAGTTAGTAAGAGCAGAACCAAAGAATACTGGAGAAAGTTCACCCTTTGTAACAAGGTCCTGATTGAACTCTGCACCTGCGCCATCTAAGAGCTCAAGCTCCTCCATAAGCTGCTCATACTTCTCATCTCCGATTTCTTCCTTAAGAGAAGGATCATCGATAGAAAGAATACGCTCTTCGCCCTGCTTTGTACCCTTTTGAGTGTCAGAGAACATGCGAACTGTACGCTCATTTCTGTCGTATACACCCTTAAATTCCTTACCTGAACCGATTGGCCAGTTAACAGGAACTGTGGCGATGCCAAGCTCATTTTCAATATCATCTAAAAGCTCAAATGTATCATTAGCATCTCTATCCATCTTATTAATGAATGTAAAAATAGGAATATGTCTCATGACGCAGACTTTGAAAAGCTTTCTAGTCTGTGCCTCAACACCCTTAGATGCATCGATAACCATTACTGCAGAGTCAGCAGCCATAAGTGTACGATATGTATCCTCTGAGAAGTCCTGGTGTCCTGGTGTATCAAGAATATTGATGCAATAGCCATCATATTCAAACTGAAGAACTGATGAAGTAACAGAAATACCTCTCTCCTTCTCAATCTCCATCCAGTCAGAAACTGCATGTCTAGCTGTTGCCTTACCCTTAACCGAACCTGCTAAATTAATCTGACCACCGTACAAAAGAAACTTCTCTGTAAGTGTAGTCTTACCAGCATCGGGATGGGAAATAATCGCAAATGTACGACGTCTCTTTATCTCTTGCTCAACTGTATAAGCCATCTATAACCTCCATGTAGCCTAAATCCGCCTGTTACAATCTCAAGCCCAATATTGATTTCCTTCACTAAAATGTGAACTTCAACAACACTCAGAGCTTGATAATCACAGGCTCACATAATATTTATAATCGTTTTATAATTGCAAACCGAAAAATAGCCTATATCGTCGCAACGATATAGGCCATAACTTCATAGTTTGTAAGCTGTAAAACTGATTAGTATTTACGCTTTCTAGCAGCCTCAGACTTCTTCTTACGCTTTACTGAAGGCTTCTCATAGTGCTCACGCTTACGAATCTCCTGCTGGATGCCA
>JAILAV010000226.1 GCA_024681435.1 Pseudobutyrivibrio sp.
TATGCTGGAAAGATAACATTAAGGCAGGCAGTAGCTGCCTCTAAAAACACAGTAGCGTGGCAATTATATTCAGAACTTACACCAGAAACAGGCATGGGATACCTTAAGAACCTAGGGTTCTCTCATATTGAAAAAGATGACTATGGCATGGCTGCATGCCTTGGAGGATTTACTGTAGGTGTCAGTCCGCTTGAAATGGCAAAGGGTTATGCCACACTTTGTAATGACGGCTATACCAGAGATCCAAGTTGTATTGAAAAAATTACTGATTCAAAGGGTGACATAATATATGAAGCCCAGCATGAAGAAGTTGAAGTTTATAAAGAAAATGCTGCACGAACCATGACAGATATGCTACAATCTGTATTGACTGACGGTACAGCCAAGGGCATTTCTCTTGGCGATATGCCAGCCGCCGGCAAGACTGGTACCACTAACAGCAACCGTGATGGTTGGTTTGTTGGGTACACGAAATATTATACTACAAGCATTTGGGTGGGTTACGATATACCAAAGAAAGTTCCTGGACTTACAGGTTCATCATATCCAGCAAGGATTTGGCAGGATTACATGCTTAGTATTCATGAAGGCTTGTTGCCAGCCGATTTTAAAAAGCCTATCGAATATATAGGCACAGAAGAACAGCAAGAGAATCCTGAAGATGAAATGGATGAGGACCTGGAGGACTCAGAAGAGGAGCCTTATGGCGTTTTTGATGAGGAAAATCCAGAAGGAATCGAGAATGGTCCTGCATATAAAGTTATTACGCAGACCTTTGAAGGGACAGAAGTACCAGAGGGTGCGATACCGGAAAATGCAACGGATGTGCGTATAACCACCACCACAGAGCCTGTGGTTGAATAAGTATTATGGAGGATAAGATTAAAATGGCAAAGTTTGGATTTGGGTTGGATCTAGGCGGAACAACATGTAAATGTGGATTTTTCACTGAGAATGGAGAGCTCATTGAGAAGTGGGAGGTTCCAACAGATACTTCCAATGGTGGTGTTAATATTCTTAAGGATTTAGCACAGACAGTTGTAAAGAAGATGGACGAGAAGAATCTTACAGCTGATGATATTGTTGGTGTAGGAATTGGTATTCCTGGTCCTGTTAGCGAAGATGGAGTGGTAAACAGATGCGTTAATCTTGGCTGGGGCGTATTCAATGTGGAAAAGGAGTTTTCAGAGAACCTTGGAGGAATTAAGGTTAAGGCTGGAAATGATGCAAATGTTGCAGCACTTGGTGAGGCTTGGATGGGTGCCGCTAAGGAATATTCAAGCTCAGTAATGGTTACACTTGGTACAGGTGTAGGCGGTGGTGTTATCATCAACGATGATATCGTTAGTGGTGCACATGGTGCAGCAGGTGAAATTGGACATATCAGAGTTAATTACACAGAGGAAAACACTTGCGGATGCGGCAATCACGGATGCTTAGAGCAGTATTGCTCAGCAACAGGTATTGCTAGACTCGCAAAGATTCGTTTAGCTCAAAATGATGACGAGAGTACACTTAGAGCAGTAGAGACTTTAGATGCTAAGGCAGTATTTGATGAGGCAAAGAAGGGTGATACAGTTGCTAAGGAAGTTGCAAAGAGAGCTTGCGAGTATCTTGCACAGGGATTACAGGTTATCGCATGCGTTGTAAATCCTGAAGCATTCGTTATCGGCGGCGGCGTTTCAAAGGCTGGCCAGTATCTTATCGATGAAGTTGAGTACAGATTCAACCAAATCGCATTCCACGGAAGCAAGAGCACAAAAATCGTTCTTGCATCACTTGGAAACGATGCTGGTATCTACGGCGCTATGAAATTAATTCTTTAATATAGGCTTAATTAGACAAAAAGAAGCCCACACACCAATGAAATGGTGGTGGGCTTTTATAGTGCAAAAATTTATCTGTTAATGATGCTTGAGTAACCGCTTCCAAGGAGTTTACTTGCAGTTGCAGTAAGAACAGTGAAATCTGTTTCCTTGCCATCATTGAGCCAATCCATATAGATAGCTGTAATAGCTTTTGTATAAGAACGAACAATAGATGGATATGTGGTCATCTTGAAGAACTTTGAAAAATCATCGCTCTTCAGAACCATATCTGTAACTTCATCATAGAAGAAAGCGTAATGTGGGTCACACATGAGCTTCTTTTGAACCTTTGTGCAAGACTCCAAATATTTATAGAAGTTTGTGATACATCCATCCAAATCTAAGTTGCGGGCGTACTCGCCAATATTCTGCAAAATTTCTTTTGCCATCTCTTCCTCTATTTCAGATACGAGATCATCTAAAGAAGAATAGTGAAGATAAAAAGTCTTTCTATTGATTCCAGCTTTGTCTGTTAAATCAGTGATAGAAATTTCATTGTAGTTACGTGTTAATACGAGATCATTAAAAGCCTTTCTCACGGCTGTTAAGGTTCTTCTTACTCTTAAATCCTTACTTCTTTCTCTCATACGAATACTCCTTTTGTATATTAATATTTGTACTTCCCCTGAAAATATATTGTGTTCATTGTCTACTATACCACGGAACACCCCTCACGAGGAATTTTTAATAGTTTTTTTAGAATTTGTTTATTGAATGGACACATTTTAGAGTGTATACTGTAATTCGTTCGGATGCGAACTGTTCGGAATCGAACAATTTAAATCCAGCAATGTATGAAGTTCTACTAATAATAATTAAGGAAAGAAATATAGCAGAAAGGAGAGACATGCAAACTAGAGAATTTGATAGTAGAAAACATATTGCGTTTTTATGTGATTGCATCAGTCGAGAGTTTAAGGCCGCTGTAACTTGTAGCGCAAAGGATTTGGAAATAGATATTTGTTCCGCTAGACAAGGATGGCTTGTTGGATACTTTGTTAGACAGACAGAGCCTATCTTCCAGAAAGATTTGGAAAAGGTATTTCATTTCCCTAAATCCACATTGGCAGATATGCTTTCTATATTAGAAAAAGATGGATTGATTGAAAGAGTCCCTGTAGATGGAGACGCTAGAAGAAAGCAGATTGTAGTCACAAAGAAAGGTCTTGAATTTAATTCAGCTGCCGAAAGTAAAATTATGGAAGTCGAGGATTATATTGCAATGGGAATTTCTGATGAAGAAATGGAAGCGGCTATAAATGTTCTCGAAAAGATTCAGGAAAATGCAAGAAAATATAAGGCAGAATATAACATTAAAAAGGAGGATTAGAATTTGGTAAAGAGAATTTTAAGGGAAACCAAAGAATATACTCGCTCAGCAATTCTCACTCCTGTTTTCATGATTTTAGAGGTTGCAATGGAGATGGTTATACCACTTCTTGTAGCGGACCTTGTTGATAAAGGTGTTGAAGCTGGAAACATGGGAGAAATTTATCGCATAGGAGGATATATGCTAATCTGCGCCGTTATCGGATTATTCGGCGGTATCATGGGTGGTGTCCTTGGAAGTAAGGCATCAGCCGGATTAGCAAAAAACCTCAGAAATAAAATGTTTGAAAACATCCAGTCATTTTCATTCGAAAATATTGATAAGTTTTCAACAGCAGGACTTGTAACACGACTTACAACTGACGTAACTAATGTGCAGAACGCATTTATCATGGTTTTGAGAATGGGATTTAGAGCACCAGTAACAGTTGTAGTTGCCATGATTCTTTCATTTAGAATCAACGCAAGGCTTGCATCAATTTTTCTTATTGCTATGATTATAATTCTTACATTCATGGGAATTGTAATGGTTAAGACAAAGAAGCTCTTTGAGATTCTTATGAAGAAATATGATGATTTGAATGCATCAGTGCAGGAAAACATCACTGGCATAAGAGTAGTAAAAGCTTATGTAAGAGAGATATTTGAAAAGAATAAATTTACAAACGGAAGCGAGGGAATCTACAAAGCAGCCACATCAGCTGAAAAGATGATTGCCTTCACAATGCCTATGATGAGCCTGGTTGTTTATGTATGTATTATACTTATCAGCTGGTTCGGCGCACATTTCATTGTTGTAGATCAGACTCTTACAACTGGTGAACTTGTTTCGCTTTTCTCATATTGCATGAACATTCTTTTATCATTAATGTTCTTTGCTATGATTTTCATCATGATTACAATGTCCATCGCAAGTATGCGTCGTATTCACGAAGTACTTGAGGAGGAGACTACAATCAAAAATGGAGAGAACCCAGTATATGAAGTTGCTGACGGTTCTATCCAGTTCAAGGACGTAGTATTTGGCTATAACAAGACAGCTGAGCGCCCAGTTCTCGACCATATTAATTTAGAGATTAAGTCAGGCGAGACAATTGGTGTACTTGGCGGCACAGGTTCAGCTAAGTCTACATTAGTAGCTATGATCTCACGTCTATATGATGTCAACGAGGGCGAGGTTCTTGTTGGCGGCGTAAATGTAAAGGACTATGATGTGGAGACTATCAGAAATCAGGTTTCTGTAGTGCTTCAGAACAATGTACTTTTCTCTGGAACAATTGCAGAGAATCTTCGCTGGGGCGATAAGAATGCCACAGATGAAGAGGTTAAGCGCGCAGCTAAGCTTGCTTGCGCAGACGAGTTTATTGAGAAGTTCCCAGAAGGCTACAATACTTACATTGAGCAGGGTGGAACTAACGTATCTGGCGGTCAGCGTCAGAGACTTTGTATCGCAAGAGCTTTACTTAAGAAGCCAAAGATTCTTATTCTTGATGATTCAACATCTGCAGTTGATACAGCTACAGATGCAAGCATCAGGCGTGCTTTCAGGGAAGAGATTCCTAACACAACAAAGCTCATTATCGCTCAGCGTATCTCATCTGTAATGGATGCAGACAGAATCATCGTTATGGATGATGGAAAGCTCAATGATTTTGGTACTCATGAAGAGCTCATGGCTAGAAATGAGATTTACAAAGAAATCTTCGAGCAGCAGACAGGCGCCGGCAGCGGTGACTTCGATAAAAATGAGGAAGGAGGACAGAACTAATGCCTAGAGGACCACAACCAGGAGCATTACCAAAGCTCACAAAAGAACAAAAGGCCGCTAGACGAGGAGTTCTCGGCCGCCTTATCAAATATGTAGGTGGAAGATATCCAATTCACCTTATCCTTGTTATCATTTGCATTTTCCTTTCAGTAATATGCAACGCAAAGGGAACTGCATTCATGCAGCAGCTTATCGATTCATACATACTTCCAATGATTGAATCAGGAAGCACTGATTTTGGACCACTTGCAGCAGCAATTTTAAAATTGATTGGATATTACGCAGTGGGAATCATTGCTACATTCACATTCAACTGGATTATGATTTTCGTCGGACAGGGCTCACTTAGAGACTTGAGAAATGAGATGTTTGAAAAGATGGAGGACCTTCCAATCCGATATTTTGATACACATGCCCACGGCGATATCATGTCAATTTATACTAACGACATCGACACACTTAGACAGATGATTTCACAGAGCTTCCCACAGATGTTCAACAGTGCAATCACAATTGTCACAGTATTTGTTTACATGCTGATTCTATCGCCATCTCTTACAGGCGTAACAATCGCAATGATTATCGTAATTATGCTTACCACAAAATTCTTGGCGGGCACATCTGGAAGATATTTCCGCAAGCAGCAGCAAGCACTGGGTGCGGTAAACGGTAATATCGAGGAAATCATGAATGGACAGAAGGTAGTTAAGGTATTCTGTCACGAGGAAGAAGTAAAAGAGAAATTTGAACAGCTCAATGAAGAGCTTTACAACAATGCATATAAAGCAAACAGACTTGCAAATATTCTTGCTCCAATCAACGCACAGCTCGGTAATGTAAACTACGTTATCTGCGCAGTAGTTGGTGGAACACTTGCCATTAATGGCTGGACAGGATTGACACTTGGCGCGCTTGTATCATTTCTTCAGTTTACACGTTCATTTATTATGCCAATTCAGCAGGTATCACAGCAGTTCCAGTCAATCGTACTTGCTATGGCTGGTGCAGAGAGAGTATTCGGTCTTATCGACGAGAAGCCAGAGGTTGATGATGGCTATGTAATGCTGGTAAATGCAAAGGAAGAAAACGGCGAAATTGTTGAATGCGAAGAGCGTACAGGCATGTGGGCATGGAAGCATTATCACAAAGCTGAAGGCACAACAACATACGTGAAACTCAC
>JAILAV010000074.1 GCA_024681435.1 Pseudobutyrivibrio sp.
TACATACAGGCTTTAATTTATACCGCTACGTGCTGGCTTTTAATTACTTAGTTATTAATTTACGATTATACGATTTTACGATTTAACGTGTTTACGGCGCATCATTATAAAGGCCACTAGAAGGATTGCGCTTGAAATCAGGATGCATCTATATCCTAATGCTAATGAAACAACGCCTCCAATGCCGGCGCCTACCGCAAATACGAATATTATTCCAAAATAATGTAATGCCTTTATTAAAGCTCCCTTTTCTCTATTTCTCAAGAATACTGAAAAGCTCTCTGTTCCACTTCTAAGATTTCCAATACACATGGTACTTGCATATGGATAACCATTAACTTTTCTAAAAGATTGAACCTGCATTGCACATGCTAATGAAACCAAAACATTTGCAAGCATATTATGATTTTCTGGAATAAATGCCACTACAGATAACACTAATATCTCAAGCAAAATAATCAGCTGTCTCCAGTGCAATTTTTTTCCTCTTCGATAATAAAAACTTATCTGCTCAGCTATAACTATTCCTAAACCAAATGCAAGAATTGGAGTCAGATATCGAAGTCCCTGCATCCATTCTCCAGACATGAAATGTTGGCTCATAAGCACCACATTTCCAGTCTGAGCGTTGGCAAAAACTTTATCCCTTAGATTGTAGGTATAGGCGTCTTGAAAACCTCCAGATAGAGAAATTACAGCGCTTAACAAAAATGATTCTGAGGTTTGCTTCGACATGGTTATGACATCTCCATTACATACTGATTATTCCAAACACGTTTAGTATAGCACTAACCAAAATAATGACAACAAATAATGGACATAAAACATTAATCATAAATCTAAATACTGCTTTTCTTCTAAAAGGATGCTCCTCCTGCTCTACCTCTGCCTCAAGCTTCTGTACTGTCATGAACTTAACAACAAGAATGCAAATTGCAAAGGCTGCTATTGGCATCATCACTGAGTTTGTAAGGAAATCAAAGAAATCCAAAAACTGCATTCCGATGATTTTAACATTTGCTAAAGGACCATTTCCGAGTGAAGATAAACTTCCAAGAATAAGCATGATTACAGCCATGATATTTACACCCTTTTTTCTGCTCCACTTGAACTCATCAGAGAAAGTAGCTACTGCGCTTTCTGTAAGAGCGATTGCACTTGTAACAGCTGCAAATAATACTAACGCAAAGAACAATATACCGATGATTTTACCAAATCCCATGCTTGCAAAAATCTTTGGCATTGTAATAAACATAAGTGATGGACCAGCCTTAAGTGTACTTTCATCTCCACCTGAGAATGCAAATACAGCTGGGATAATCATCAAACTTGCAAGAATAGCAATTGCTGTATCGAATATTTCAACCTGCTCAGTTGACTGCTCGATACTAACATCTTTCTTAACATATGAACCAAAAGTAATGAGGATACCCATTGCGATTGATAAAGAATAAAACATCTGTCCCATTGCAGTAACAATGGTCATGATTGAGAAATTCTTAAAATTAGGAATGAATAAATATTTCACACCGCTAAGGGCGCCTGGTCTAGTTACTGAGTAAATACAAATTACTACAGCCAAAACAACTAGTATTGGCATAACAAATTTTGAAACTCTTTCAATTCCATTTTCAACACCCATGTAGATAACAACTAGAACCAATATCGAGAATACGATAAACCAAAGTTCTGTGTCTGCGCCATTTGTGATGAAGTTTACAAAGAAATCATCTGTAGCAATTGATTTTACATCTGATTTAATGTACTCAAATAAATATTTGCAAACCCATCCACCGATAACTGAATAATATGGAACGATGAGAATAGGAACAATTGCGTTAATCCAACCACCAATTGTCATCCACTTGTTGTTTTTACTAATATCATTGAATGCACCTACAGGGCTCTTATTGGTTGCTCGTCCAATTGCCGTCTCAGCAATAATCATTGTGTAACCAAAAGTTAACGCTAATATTACATATACGATTAAGAAGATTCCTCCTCCATATTTTGCGCAAAGATAAGGGAATCTCCAAATATTTCCCAAACCAACTGATGCTCCTGCGGCTGAGAGCACGAAACCTATTTTGCCGGAAAAACTACCGCGTTTACCATCTTTCAAGATTATACTCCTCCATGTTGCTTTAATACTTTTAAGCTTTAACACTTTATGCTGTTAAACTCGTGTATCATAGAGTATATCAAAAAAAATTGCTCCAAGAAAGAGCCTTGGAGCAAAAAATTTAATTTTCTTTTACTTTTTAATTCGAGCCATTCTGTCATCTAATTCATGGTATACAGTAGTCAACGGCCATGGCATTAATTCAATATATTCTCTATCGTCTATATCAATGGATTCTAGCCATTTAATAAACTCAGGTGACTTCTTATATAGCTCTTTTCCATAATTGCATTCTACGTATTTTCTATCAGAATTATCGATAGTTTCCCGCACACGTCGAAAGCTTACACGACCGTAATCATCCTGCTCTTTCACAAATGACATTTTCTCATGAGTAGGCTTTGGTTCTTCAAGACAAATCTTTCCTATATTCACATAGTAATCCCACATGACCTTTGCAATTGTTTTCTTTGGCGTAGGATAATCCAAGCGCTTGGCTATCTCTGAAATGGAATAACCCTGATCCGCAAGATGTCTTATAGCACCACCACTTGCCGCATTATGTATGAAATTAGATAAGGCCTTATTGAATTCTTTCATAATACTAGTTTTGTTGCGCTTCTACCATCTCAGATGAATCATCTTCAACCAACTCAAATCTGTCATCAGGCTGCTTGCATCTTGGGCACACGTCAATATCTCTAATGCTTTTTCCCTCTTTTTCCTCATCAAAAATATATCCACAAACTCTACATCTATATACAGCCATAGTGCACCTCCCCAAAGTGTTTTGTATATCTTTAATTTACTGCATGAATGCCAGTAAAGCAAGCGCGCTCTATCTGAGTATAATCTTCTTCACTAATACTTATTGTTACGTTAACATCCTCGGAACCAAGCCTTTTTTTCATTTCTTCCGCAGATGTATTATCAATATGCCCGAGCTTTGTATAAGCCCAGCTATTTGAACCGTAAAACACTACCAGCTGATCACCTGCATACAAAACAATGTCCCCGGCACTTGTAGTCATCTGCTTATCATTCCTTGGAATAGACTGACCAATAGAGCCAACCTGCTCAAAGTCGCCATACATAGACATATCAATGATGATAGGTTTATCTTCAGCCAGATTCTTCAG
>JAILAV010000230.1 GCA_024681435.1 Pseudobutyrivibrio sp.
GCAAATGATGATCTTTATACATTAGAGGCGAAGATTACAGATAGAGCTGGAAATGAGACGAATAAGAAAATCCAGTACTCAATTAACAGATTTGGTTCTGTTTACGTTTTAGGTGATGCAACAAAGAAAATGGTTGATGGATATTATGTCACAAAACCACAGGATGTTGTAATTACAGAAATCAATGTGGATCCTTTAAATTACAAGGAAGTTTCTATAGCTCATGATGGAAATGTAAAAGAGCTTAGAGAAGGCAAAGGATACAAAACAAGCGATGTTACAAACAACAAGGGCTGGCATTCAATAAGCTATGACGTAGAAAGTGGCAATTTTGCTAAGGATGGAAATTACGCAGTAACAGTATTTTCAGAGGACAAGGCTTCTAATAAGCAGAGCAACCAGTCAAAAGATGCAGAGGTTGAATTCTTAGTAGATACAACTGCTCCTAGTGTAGTGGTATCTGGAATTGAGAGCGATGGTGTTTACACTGAGTCGGAGCATGATTTTTCAATCAATGCGACAGATACCATCGGATTGGCAAATCTGAATGTATATTTGAATGATACTCAGTTGGCTGCATTTACAGGAAAAGAATTATCAGAGAGTGGTGGTACAGAGATTGTAACTATACCTGGTAAGGAAGACTATCAGCAGATTTATGTTGTTTGCACTGATGTGGCCGGAAATGAAACAAAGCTAAGTTATAACAATGTCCTTATTTCTGAAAACGCACTTGAGCTAGAAAAAGAGGGCGAAATTGAGAAAATGCTGATTGATCCAGATCCAGTAATTGTTCACGGTGACAAGGCAGACGTTCCAAAAGCAGTAGCAGCTGTGGCAGGAATCGGAGCTGCTGGCGCCGGTGGAGCATTTGGATTTAGAAGATTTAGATTAAAGAAATAAAGGAAATTTTGATGAGATACAAAGCAGAGGCACATACAGATAAGGGAATAAAAAAATCTATTAATCAAGATGCATTGCTGATAAAGCAAGCAAAAAGTAGAAAAACAGGCCACATCTGTATGGCCTGTCTTTGTGATGGAATGGGGGGCTTGTCTTGTGGTGAAGTGGCAAGCTCTACTTTCATAGATAGAATGGACAAATGGTTCAGGCACGAGCTACCGGCAGCATTGGAGCGAGAAAACGTAACAACACAGCTTGATGATGATTACACAAACAAGGCTGATTATTGGAATCAGATAGAGCTTCAATGGAATGAGATAGCCCAACGAACAAATATTGAGTTGGCAAAATTTGGTAAAGAAAATGGAATAAAACTTGGTACCACTGTTGCAGCAGTGATTGTTATTGATGGTGTTTTCATGACCATGAGCGTAGGAGATTCAAGAATATACATAATTCGTAAAGACGAATTAGAGCAGATATCTCACGATCACAGCTACGTGCAAAAAGAAATTGATGAAGGCCGAATGACTATTGAAGAGGCAGCTGAAAGTGAGAAAAAAAGCGTGCTACTTCAATGTATAGGCGCATCAAATGTTGTAAAGCCTGATTTTAAAAGAGGCAGATTAAATGAAGGCGATTGCGCCTTTATATGTTCTGATGGACTTTGGAGAAAAGTATTACCGTCAGAAATAGTGCAGAAAGCACAAAACAAAAAGGGGTTAAAAGAGTTAACGGAATTAGCTAAGCAGCGCGGTGAAACAGATAATATTTCAGGATTAATAGTGAGTATTAAATAAATGTTAGAAATCGGTTCGTTAATTGATAATAAATACAAAGTTTTAAATGTAATAGGACAAGGTGGAATGAGCACTGTCTACCTTGCCATGAATGAGCGTGCAAATAAACAGTGGGCAATTAAGGAATTTCGTAAAGATGATGTTGAAAAGTCAAAGATTTCAATAAATAGCATCCGAACGGAAACAGAGCTTTTAAAGAAATTGTCCCACCCTAACCTTCCAAGCATTGTAGACATTATTGATTATGAGGGTAGCGTCTTAATAATAATGGACTACATCGAAGGAAATACATTGAAGAAAGCCATTGATGAGTATGGTGCTCAGCCACAGGAGCTTGTAATCAACTGGGCTTTGCAGCTGTGTGATGTGCTGGGATATTTACACTCCCAGAATCCACCAATCATCTATAGAGACTTAAAACCCAGCAACATAATGTTGAAGCCAAACGGTGATATAGTTCTTATCGACTTTGGAACAGCCAGACAGTACAAGGAAGATAATATGGAAGATACGGTATGTCTTGGAACCAGGGGATATGCGGCGCCTGAACAATTCGGTGGCCAAGGACAGACCGATGAGCGAACAGACATATATTGCCTTGGAGCAACAATATATCATTTGATAACTGGGAAAAATCCTAGTGAGCCGCCTTATGAGATGCTTCCAATAAGGGATTGGAATCCAGCCTTATCAAAAGGGTTAGAGCTGATAATTTTAAAATGCACCCAGAATGATCCATGGAAGAGATACCAAAACTGTGAAACGCTCCAATACGATTTAGATCATTATTATGAGCTGGATCAAAGTTATAGAAATAGAGAGATACGAAAACTAGCAGTATTTCTTACAACAGCAGTGGTTTCTGTTGCAACGGCAGTAGCCGGAATAGGACTTAATGTATATGCATCAAGCTATCTAAATCAGGAATACGAAAACATTGAGACGGAAACGAAGAAAGTTGTAGATAGCGCAGAGGGCTATATAGACATGATTAACATAAAACCTGGTGAAGCCTCTGCCTACATAAACTTGATTGACCAGGTGTATTTAAAGGATGGAAATTTCTCTGCCGATGAGGATAACGAAATACGAACTCTGCTCATATCCACCAAAAATAAAAAGACATATGAGCAAATCCTTATGGAAAATAAGCAAGGATATTGCATGACCTGCTATAGATTGGGATTGGCATATTTTTACAGTTATGAAGGTGTGGGAAATAAACAACTATCGGCCTATTGGTTTAACCAGGCAGCATCCGGTGAGCTGGAAGAAAGCCAGACAGAAAGAGCAAAACGACTTGGTTCAATAGCAGAGTATTATGTGAATCTTGGAAACATGGATAAGTCTGGAGATGTCCAAGTGGACTTTAAGGAGTACTGGGATGACTTGGTCGCTGTAGCAAGTGGAGACATTCAAAAGGTGGATAACGCAACAACAGCACTTGTTATTTACAAAGAGTTAGCATCCCAGATATGTGCAAATGCATCAAAATTCAACAAAAGTGGAGTTTCCTATTCCGAAATGGAGCTCAAGTTGTTGGAAATAGAAAAAACAGCAAGTGGAATAGAAGAATCATCCAACGAACGAATTGTTGAATTAAAAGAAGAACTTGCAACAAATATCGAAAAGGCGCGAACAACAATATCCATGTTAAGTGGTAGTAGGTAAAAAGTGATGATAAATTCTGTAGAAATAATAAATCAGCAGGCCAGTGAATATAGAGAACTTGGTATTTTGCTTATAGTTGTAGCTATCGTATTTGCGATAGCAGCAGTAGTTCTTTGGATTTTGTTAGATATCTCCCATTCCATACGAGTCATTACAGGTGTTGGAATGGATAAGGAACTTAGAAAGATTAGAGAAAAATCCAAATCTGGAAAGGGACTGAAATCTGAAAGAGCTGGACAGGTAATTGCTTGGAACACATCAGGACTTCTGAAAAAAGAAAAGTCAGCAAGGCTGGATGAAAGCACAACGGTCCTAGAGGAGTATGAGTTTGATGAAGAAGCAACAACGGTATTAGAAGAGATAAACGAAGATTTTGTTATAGAGGATGAAATAAGAATTACAGGCACTGATAAAAAAATATAGTGCTGAAGAAGTAGGAGAATAATATGAAAATCACAAGGAAAAAAATAGTGAGAATGATCATCTGGTTGCTTTCTCTAATATTTATGATTGGGGTGCTAATGCCATTAAACGCGGATGCAGCAGAGTCTCTAGACGGTGCGAAGCAGGGCGTTGTACAGGTGAACTTAATCTATAAGGATGATGAGAATGTAACTCATATTATTGATGGTGGTGCTGGATTTCTCATTGGTGATGAGGAAGAAAATGTGGAGTACGTTATCACCTGCAAACACACAATTGAGCCAGGAAGAGATTATATCAAGAAAGCTCTGAAAAATTTTGGTGTGAAAAAAGATGGGATTGATAACAAGGTTGATGCTGTTGAATATGAAGTAGTTGTAGCAAATGATGTTTGTACTTCTGCATCATTATATCTTGAAAGTGACAATTTGGATTTGGCAGTATTGCAGCTTTCAGAAAAGCTTAGTAATCGTACAATGTTCTCTCTTTTGACTTCCGATGATGGAAGTATAGGAGATTTGCCATACGCAAGTACTGATACAGTTTATTCACTAGGATTTCCTGCAGCGGTAAATTATGAGGAAAATCCAGCATATTACAATAGCGACCAAGTTGTAATGTTATCTGGCCGAATTATGAATATGCATTACGTAAATGATACATATGTAATTACTCATGATATTGCTGTTGGCGCCAACAACTGTGGTGGACCACTATTAAATGAAGATGGATACGTAATAGGCATGAATGTGCTTTCAATGGATGGTGATTATTATGTAGCTGTTGATGCAACAGAGATGATTGATATCTTTGATTCCTTTGGAATGAAATATGGAAAACTTACAGCAGAAGATATCAAGCCTGCTGAAGAGCCAGCACCTAAGCCAGTAGTGCCAGAGCAGAAAGTAATTGAAAAACAAACAATTCCTGCTTTTATCATAATCATTGGTATCGTATTTGCGGTAATTCTAGTGGTGTTGATTGTGGTGGTTGCATTGATGCTTATAAAGCAGAAGAAAGCAGATGGAACAATAAAGCCAAAGAAAAATAAGAAGGCTGATAAAGAAATTAAAAAGCCATTTTCAAATGATATTAGTAGCATGTCTTCAAAATCCACTGGAATTGTAAATGGAGCAGATACAAGCGTCTTAAATAGCCAAAAGAATGATGAGACAAGTGTATTAGATACAAGCGATAACTTAGGCGGCACAATCTGCAGAGGAAAGCTAATTAGAAAGAAGACTGGTGACAATATCGAAATCACAAAAGAAAGAACAGTCATCGGAAAGGATTCGTTACATACTGATTATTGTATTAGAGATAACAGTGCCATAAGTAGAATGCACACTGTTATTGTGGCTAATAGTAAGGGCGTGTATATCGAGGATGCACACTCAACCAATGGAACCTTTGTAAACGGTAAACGACTTGAAGATGGTCAGCAGGTAGAGCTTAGAGGCGGCGAAAACATAAAATTAGGTAACGAAGAATTTATCTTTAGGAAATAAGAATGAACTACAAGATTATAATAAGCGGAAACAAACTATATAAAGAGATAAGTATTTCTAAGAATAAGACAAAAATTCAAATAGGAAGTGCTAAAGATTCGCAAATACGAATTCCTGAAAATGCGGTTTATTCAAAGCTGATGGTTTCAGTGACACAGGAAAACGAAGGCTACGTGGCTACATGCGAAAGCGATGTACATACCATAGATGCTGATGGCAAAAGCACAAAAACAAGAAAGCTTAAGCCTGGAGATAGAATACCATTTTTTGATGATGTTGATGATAATCAGCTTCTTCAGATGGATTTTCTCTATGACTTTGGCGTAGTGCAGACCGATTTTAATTATCAAATATCAGTGGCAGACAGAGCCATCCTTACAATCGGTGGTTACGGCAGTGACATTGAGATAAAAGATGAGCACATAAAAGACGCCCATTGTATCCTCACAAGAAATGGCGATGTATTTGAGATTGACGGTTCAGGAATTGATTACGGTATCTATATAAACGGTGCGGTTCATCGAGAAAACAATGCACAGCTTAAAGAAAAACAATTCCTTAAGGTCTACGGAGTAGAGTTTTACTTTGAGAACAACATGCTATGTACAGACAAAAGCAAACTCATTACCACAAATCTACCTGCCAAGGAAATAAGCGAGTCAAACAATCAGTTCCACTATCCGGAATTTGTAAAAAACGTGCGACTTAGATTCCAACAGCCGACAGAGAAACTAGAGGTTCTCCAGCCACAGCAAGCACCTCAGAAGCAGCCTTTATCAGCGCTTCTGTCTATGCTTCCAATGTTTGTCATGATGATTGTGATGATGTTTTTAAGAAGTTCCATGTATGGTGGCAGAGGAAACAAATTCATGATCATGTATGGTCTGATGTATGGAATGAGTATGGTAATGTCAATCGTCATGTTTATAAATGGCAGACGTGAATATAAGAGAAAGACAAAAGAGCGTATTGAAAAATACAACGAGTATGTCAGACAAAAAGATATAGACATATACGAGGAGCGCGAAAACGAAAGAGTTATTTCAGAGAAAATGAACATCCTTCCAGAAAACATGGTGGAGCAGATTCTTTCATTTGATGCAAGACTCTTTGAAAAAAGCGCAGAGCATAAAGACTTTTTGGATGTGCCAATTGGCCGAGGAGTGGTAGACGCAATAAATCAAGTCCAGTATAGAAAATCGGAGTTTTATGAGACAGAAGATCCCCTCATGAATTATCCAAAGGAGCTCAGTGAGAAATACGAAAAGATAGCTGACATGCCTATAGTTTTACATCTCAATAGCATTAACGCTTTGGGAATCATAGGTTTGAGAGATAGGCTTTGTGCCATGGCACGA
>JAILAV010000054.1 GCA_024681435.1 Pseudobutyrivibrio sp.
ATCTGGATGCAGGCATAAAAACCCTAACAAATATTCCTTATATCCTATTCCGTTTTGGCATTGCTTCGCCTTTGATTTTGTATCCAAAAATGTTGATAGATGCCATACATCAGATGTCCACTCGTCTATGGTTTTAATAAGAGAAACTTTTCCTCCTGCCAGCAAAAGTCGAATATCTAATATACTTTCGATGTATGCCCACGCGCCAATAATTGCATATTTTACTGCTTCGATTAATCCTGGATTCATCGTGAATCCAGCAAGTATTGTGGCTATCTCAGCAGCCTGTGCCACCATAGATGGATTTTGCAATATTGTGAGATAATTTGCAGACTCTCTTATAAGCATCAGTTCTGCCACAACAGTACTTAAGGAAAGTACGTCGCTTTCTTTTCCTGTGACTAAATATTCAACCTCATACTTCAAGCCATCATGCTTTAAATCATTTCCGTAATAGCTATAGTTAGAAAGCAAATAATCAATAAATAGTGCCTTATCCACCAAAGTATCCCCTGAGTTGACTGCTAGTGCACCTGTATTCAACTGTCTATGTGAGGGCATGGTATCTATCTCTACTTCTTTATCCGATAGACCTTCTGCATCAACTACTGTAGATAATATTCCTTTTGCAAATATTCCCTTTAATTCCTTATAGGCATCTAACGGATTGTCTTCTACCTCACCAGGGTCTGGATAATCACTAGGGTTGGTATTTGGATCATCGTCATTTGCTGCGGCTTCCTTTGCTGCTGCATTTTCATCTTTTGCATGCTGCAAATCATTAGAAGCATTTTCTGTTTGCTCTTCAACAGATATTTTTTCAATGCCGTTGATATTGTTTGAACAGCTTTGGACGCCTTCTATTATTTGAGATGCCATACCATCTTTTGCAGCTTTAACCCCAAGCATTATTATTCCCTGACCATTCTCATCTGTTAAAAGAGAATACTGTGATGCATCACAATTATTGGCAAATAATCTGGCATAATTTCTGCCAGTATCTACATTTGCGTTGTAGCTACAGTACTCCATTGTTTTCTGCTGCAAAATAGAAGGACCAATTGTGTCACTACCATAACCTAAATCAACAGCCAGAATTCTATAATTAGTCCACAGATACGGATTGTATTCAGAGAATGCGCTTTCAACTGCCATGTCTGTATACTCCTGCCCAAGGCTATGCATCTCATATATTCGGATACACTCTGTCATGGCAAAAATTAACGTCATGACAGAGACCATAATCAGTGAAAAAAATATGGTAAGTGACCCCTTTAATTTTTTTCTCACTATACTTTTCCAGCTCTCTCTCTGATTGTGCTGAAAATTGTATTCATCAAGCTTGTAAGCTGCTCCTTAAAAATTAAGACAAGGCCTATCAAAACAACCAAAATCAGTATCATTTCCACAGTGCCGATTCCATCTTCTTCCTGAATAAAATTCTTTATTTTTTCTTTTATCATTAAATAATTCATGTTCTACCTCTTTTTATATTTTTATTTGCAAAATAGCCGGAACAATTAAAATAAGAATTACAATAAAAAGCATTCCAGCCATTGGGATTAATAGTTTTGTCGATGCTTCTTCTCCTGCTCGGATAGCTCTTTGCTTTCGCATCTCAAAAGCATAATTTTCTTCCTTTTCCAAACTATCAATCAAATCCTTTGAACCTTTTCTCAAATTCTGGACTAAAAGCATCGCCAGCTTTCTGTACTCTTTGCTCTCACTTTTTTGCCCTAAATCTTCTAAGGCTGCTATTTCTCCCATACCATCCAACATCTTTCGGTATGTGCATAACATGTCTTCGTAACCTGGTTTTTCAAATCCGGCCTTTTTCTTTTGCATATACTTTGTAACGATTTTTTCTAAGGCCTTTCTAAAGCTCATACCTGCGCACATAAGTATAGATAGCTCACTGACAATCATTGGATAGTCTTTTTCTTTTGCAGCAATTAAATCTTTTTCTTTTTGCTTTTCATCTTTTTTCATACCAAGACTTATCCCAACTGCTGTGACGATTCCAAGAATTATCACCTGAAGACCTCTGTAATTCATTTTGCGCTTCCAGTTTAGAGATATTTTATTGACCTCCTTTGGAAGTACAAATTCATCTGAAGCTCTAGTGTCAGAATCAATCCTATCTATTTCCTTTTTTATTGAAGTAAGCTTACCTTCCAATGTATCTGTACTAAGTGGACAAACTACTACGGACAGACTATAGAGCTGACTTTCATCACCATATGACAGCTCCGCAATCAGATTTATTACTTCGCCATCATCTGGAATTTCAGTCTCATTAAGCCGGCCCTCAGTTGATATATATCCATACTTATCAAACTTCCAATATGCAGTAATCAAACCATTACAATATTTAGATTTCAGATTCAGGTCATACATTACTTCATTTGCCGATGGGTTGTTTCCCAGATAAGAATTATCGATTTCTTCTATCGCTTGTTTAAAATACTTTTCCACTTCAGAATCCGATAGACTTTTCTCTGATACATCAACTGTTATTTCACTGTTTTGATCAAGGAAATCCAATTCTAATTCTTCCTTAATATCACCTGCGCCAGCCTCTCTTCGCTTAATTGTTCCATCAAAATTCACCTGTGTATCCCAGTAGTCATATCCCAACAATCCCAGACCCATAACAATACAGACTGCGACTATTTCAATTATTTGTTTTTTGCCGATTATTTCTGTTTTATTCTGCAAGATATCCTCCTTGAGATTTACACATCTATTTCAATTATTTTTTTACCGAGAACTACCAACGCTCCATATGCAATCAGGCAGCCTGTCATTAAAATGATTCCAACCATGTTTCCATACAAGGGCGCAATGAAAGATTTTGAAGTAAGGGTTATATAAGCCAAAATACCAATTGGCATAATGGACATAACCTTTAGCTCTAGTCTCTTTTCCGTTGTTATGGTTTCTATTTCCTGCATTACAGCTAAATTAGCCTCTATCTTTATGGCAGTTTCTCTTATGTTTTTTCCATAATCGCCACCACTTCTTTTTGCAAAAGATATTATTTCCGCCAGGCTTATTGCTTCTTCCAGATTTATTGTTTTTGCAAACTCTAAAAAGGCTTTTTCCAATTGCACATTCATACCTATTTTTCGATTCATCATGTGAATGTAAGGCAGTATTATAGTTTCTTCAGAATATAATTTCTGTAGCTCTATCTCGCCTTGTTTTACTGCTTTTTCAAGAGAATATCCGGTCTGCAAACTTGCCACTATAAGCATCATGTACTCTTTAAATTCAACTAAGAGCCTGTTTTTTCGTTTATGGGCGTTTTCTTTTTTGCTTACTGTTAACCAAAATGGGATAACCACTACTCCTACCAAGCATCCGTATATTGATTTATAAAACAGATATGCGATGACCAAAGTAAGAACGATAGCCTGTCCTAATGCAATCATAAATTCTTTCTTAGTATTTAGATTGATAGTCCGCTTGCCAGTAGTTTGTCGATGTTCTTTAGATTTCCTACCTTTTCCCATTGACCAATTATCCTTCCATCAACTTCTTCAATTTCTTTAAACTTATATAGTGGGTTAAGTTTTATTTCGTTATTCTCAATTCCTATTACTTCTGATATTTCCAGTAATTTTCTGCTCTTGTCCCTTAGGCGTCCAAGTTGAACAATGATATCTATTCCAGATGCAATTTGTTGCCTGATTGCTGACAGGGGAATTTCTGCCCCCATCAGCACCATTGTTTCCAATCTAGAAAGCATATCTTTGCAGGAATTGCTGTGTCCTGTAGAGCAGCTTCCATCATGTCCAGTATTAAAAGCCTGCAGCATCTCCAAAGCTTCCGCTCCACGACATTCACCTACAATAATTCTGTCTGGTCGCATTCGAAGAGATGATTTCAGCAAATCTCTAATCGTTATCTCATTCTTGCCTTCCAGGTTTGCATTTCTCGCCTCTAAACGCACGATGTTTTTTACATTTCTAAGTTGCAATTCTGCAGAATCTTCGATTGTAATTACACGCTCGTCGCTGGGAATGAATTCTCCTAAGGCGTTTAAAAAAGATGTTTTTCCGCTGCCTGTACCTCCAGATACAAATATGTTGTATCCACTGATTACAAGCTTTCTTAGCATTTCGATTTGTTCGGGAGAAATAGAACCAAAGGCTTCTAATCTTTTCATTGTCATTTGTTCCTTTGGAAATTTTCTAATTGAAAGAATGCTGTAATCTACAGCTGCTGGCGGCAAAACAATATTTACGCGGGACCCATCCTTTAGACGTGTATCTACGATAGGATTTGATTCGTTAACTATCTTGTTATTATTCGCTACTATATTTTGAATGATGTCGTTAAGCTTTTCCTCGGATGAGAATTTTTCTTTTGATTGAAAGACCTTTCCATTCTTTTCAATGAAAATCTTTTCAGGTCCATTAATCATTATTTCTGTTATTTCTTCATCGTTAAGAAGGTCCTCTAAGACATCTAATTTTCTTAGCGAATTAAAGACATGTGTTTCTATACGCTTTCGCTCTTGGAGCGATATAGGATATCTTTTACTTTTTTCGATTATCCTTTGTCTTATTAGATTGAATATTTCTTCATCCGACATATCAATGGACAAATCAATTGCATCCATTACCTCAAGTCGGATTTCTTCTTCTAAATTATCCATATAATTCTTTAGCACTTTGTCTATTGTCATTTATTAGCTTTTTTACAAATGTTCCTAAGTTTCCTTGTAGAAGTTCTTCTATTTGATATGCGTTATCAGAGAGGTTTCCAGCTGTCATTGGCAATACTACATTCTCTAATTCGATCTTCAATCCAGACCGTTCTACATACTTATTAAAGGCATCCTGCGTCTTTTTAAAATAATCTCCAGCTTTGCCTAAAACATATAATTTATCCAGATTCTCCATATAATTGCAGAATCCATTTATGGTTCGACCAAACAAAATTACAATTACGTCATAACCAGCTTCACCTAAGAGTTCAAACAGCTTACTCCAGGTATCCATATTTATTTCGCTAATTTCATTTGGGTTTAAGAATGGTTCGATATAATCAAATCCCATAAAGTTTTTGACATATGCAGATAAATCAAGATTTTTGGTGTTAGTATCTATTTCATATAGAAGATCCATGAGATTCTTTTCACAGTTTACGCCTACTAAATCTGGCATAATAGAAATCTCTTCTAAATCTAAGAACAGAACTCTACCACTGGTTCTGTATCCCTGACCAAGCGCCATAGAAAATGGCAGCTGAAGTTCATGACATATAGGAGAATATACCCCTATAGTTTTAGACTTTGTGTTAGACTTTTTCGTACTAACACCCAAATTTTTCTTTAACTTAAACTCCGAAATATTATCCAAAATGTAGTTTACAGCCTGATATTTATAGATATTGTCATCTGAAATATCGTCTTGATTTTCACTTAGGAAGTATTTGTGCCCCACAGTTCCTTTTGGTCTAAAATCAGATACCTCTTTGAAATCCTGGGAGAGGATAGCAATGTCATAACATCCTTCATCTGAAAAGAAGCTTTCAGGTGAGGTAAATACATGTATTGAACCAAGAGTCTGATCCATAAGATATGAGGCAAATTTTAAGATGTAATCCTCATCGGAATCACATAGTGCCACTTCCAAATTTTTCATTTATCATTCCTCCATTACTTCTATTTTTTGCACTGCAGTAAAAAAAACGCAGCCGTTATATAAAAAGAATAATGAAGATTTCTTTTTAATAATTGCCCTTCATACACACTAACCACCATGATAGTGATAGCAGCAAGTATCACCGAGGTATACATAATTTCTATTGTTATCCTAGCCCCCACCACTGAGGCTATCACGGAAAATAGTTTTATGTCACCAGAACCAATTTGCTTACCAAATATATACAGCAGTGATAAACAAACATATGGCCAGGCAGCTTTTAGGATGAAATATGCAATTCCTATCATTCCGTAACTCTGCAGGTTCAAACATATTCCCGCCAGGTATCCCAGAATGATTAATTGATTTGGAATCTTGTATGATCTGGCATCGAATACGGATGCCACAGTCAAAATGCTCCAGATCAAAAACGTGCTCGTTTCTTTCACCTCCGTTTCGGTTGGAAAGTATAGTGGATAATCAGATCCTTCTTCCATAGCATTTCGCGCCTAATGATTTTTTGTTCATTTTCACGATTTTCTTTTTTGTCAAAATCAAACAAAAAAGAGATTCCAATCACTTGGAATCTCTTGTGTATTACAAATTTATTTAATTATGCCCAAAAGCCTCTACTAACTTGGTTGCCCATTATACTTTCGTTTAATGAACCTCTGCCGTAAGTCATGCCAGCCATTACTTGCTGGGTGTTATGCATTATAGGAGCTGAGTTATCCTCCTTTGCAATCTGCTCGAATGCATCTCCTAATTCATCCATTACTTTTTTTGCTTCCATTAAACCTTCGGTGTTTGCCTTATATATGGACTTTGATACATTTCGCTGTACGTAATCGTAAAGCGCGTACAGATTTCCACTTACCTTATATTCAAAATTTAAATCATTCTGGAGGTGGCTAACAACCTCAGCGCATTTTTTCAATGCGGCAATGGCTTCTTCCACTTGGCCAGCTTCAAAGCTTCCTATAGCATCCTTTTCGTATTCTTCATAGATATCGTAAAGGATTGATATAAGTCCACATCCATTGCTGGATGCTATTTTCAAGGTAAAAGCTGAAATCTTATCTTTGTTCATTAATTTCACTCCTATTAAGGCAAGTTCAAAAGATTGTTACTGGAGTAATTGCAATGCAAGCTGTGGAAGCTCATTTGCCTGTGCAAGTGCTGATGTACCAGCCTGTTCCAAAACATTAAGCTTTGTGTACTCAACCATTGTTGTTGCCATATCAGCATCCTGAATTCTTGAGATAGCTGATGTCATATTTTCTTCTGTAGCATCAAGTGATTTTGTTGTGTGCTCCAATCTATTCTCATATGCACCAAGCTGAGAACGAACTGAAGTTACATAGCCAAGTGCGCCATCAAGATAGTTCATTGCATCTTCTGCGCCATTGACTCTTGTCACATTGATATCATCGATATACATAAATTCTGTTGTTACTGCTGCGATTCTAACTTCCATATTCTGGTTCTTGTTAGCTCCGATATGAAGGTTCATTGATCCAATATCAGTAACGTTGAATACTATCTTTCCATCGATATTTTGAGTGTCATCTTTTTCGTAGCCTGCTTCTGCTAAAAATGACATTTCGAATCCACCTACATCTGTAACTGTAATGTGATTTCCATCTGTCTTGTATGAAGCATGTTTTCCAAACATTGACTTTCCTGAGCCATCGTCAAAAGTTAATGATATGTCAGCGTTTTTTCCTACCTTATGATCGATTGCTGCTGTAGTTGTGTCTGTAACGCCTGAGAAAAATCCCAAGCACTGCGCAAATGATATGCTTGAAAACTCTATTTTAAGGTTTGCATCTGCGCCATATTTTATAGAGTTAATCGAATATGTACCTGCGCCCTCTGGGCTTGAAATCTCTGCGCCAGCTACTTCACATGCATCTCTAAGTAACTCATAAACACCTTCACCTGAAGTGCCCTGGGTCAATTCAACGCTATGGCCGTTAATTATGATTGATCCTGACATTCCAAGGCCAGATCCACTTTTTGTGGAAATAACTGCTCCTGTGGTGTTGTCTGTAACAGTCTCTGTCCAAGTCATTCCGTCAATGAATTCCTTGAAATTTGTATAAGCTGGTGTGCTTACTGAAAAATCTGTTGTAGTGTTGTTGTAGCTGTTAACAACTTGGCTATTGTGTACGTCTGCTGCTGCAACATCTGCTTGAGTAGCAGCCTGCTCTGCAGCACTATTAATTGTGAGTTCATATAATCCTGCAGGCACACTATTTGATGTCTGAATACGTGTTGCGTGCTCTGCGTAACTTCTATTGTCTAAACTACCATTAAGCAAATTGATATTGTTAAATTGAGTTGTCTCTGCTACTCTGTCAATTTCTTCTAAAAGAGAATCTATTTCTTTTTGAATTGATTTTTTCTCAGAAATCGAATTGGTGCCATTTGCAGCTTGAACAGAAAGTTCTCTCATTCTCTGAATCATATCTGTAACTTCGTTGAGTGCACCTTCTGCAGTTTGAAGTACCGAAATACCATCGCTACCGTTTTTGGAAGCTTGAGCTAAACCTTCAATCTGTGCCTGCATTTTACCTGCAATAGCAATTCCTGATGGATTATCTGAAGCGTGGTTAATGCTGAAACCAGAGCTCAACTTTTCCATTACATTTGCAAGGGTATCTTCTGTACCAAGAAGTTGATTATTTGTAATCACCGCTGACATGTTGTTGTTAATTCTCATATGTTGCCTCCTAATGTCTGAAACAAATCTAGCATCCGTGCGGTGTATTTAATTGTCAGGTCTTCCATGTCCTTACACCATTATTATCGGACGAGGTTTCGTAAACTTAACCCAAGATATGTAACTTTTCTTATATAAAAAATGCAAGACCTTGTGTTTTAGGTCTTGCACTTATAATTTTACTCAATTTTATTTTTTTGCCACATACCTTATTTAAAATAACTCAGCAATTACATTAAAGTATCCTCTTGCGATTCCATACAATGCCTCTGTCTGAACTTCATTATCCCTGTTATCTGTTACAGCGAAATTGCCTAATTGCATATTGTAGATATCAGTTGCACTGAGACCCACTGACTGTGTAAATGTAAAGCTAAAGGTAAATCCTGTCTCTTCCTGCATGGTCTGAGCAATGAGCGGTGCCTGACTAGCAAACATCTCTCGCATTTGAGCAGTTTCACACTCTACCTCAGCCTGAACCTGACCTGCTTCATAATGGAATGTGGTAGAGATTGTGCCTGTTGATTGCATGAAAATTGCCATCTTAACAAGGCCAGCTTCTCCCTCTCCTCTAACTATGCGAAGGTTCATACTTCCAGCCTCATCAGCAATCATCATAGGAATGTGATAAGTCTCGCCTGTTTCAGCCATCTGATCCATAACCTTTGTCTGCTGCACTACCATCTTCACATCATCAAAATCTATGGTTCTCACATCCTCGGCCTCAAGCATATTTTTCATGA
>JAILAV010000093.1 GCA_024681435.1 Pseudobutyrivibrio sp.
GTTTTACCAACAACTTTTTTAATCATACTATTCGTTTATTACAAGATTTGGATTAACCACATTTTCAAACTGTCTAAAGTGAGGTGTGAATCCCTCTACATTCTTATTAACTGCTGTAATATCTGGTCTTGGGCAAATGCATATAACTGGCGCATCTTCAGCTACATATGTTGAAATTTCTCTGATTAATTTTCCTCTTTCTTCGTTAGACTCTGCTGCATCTAACTGATCAAACAATTCATTTACCTTTGAATCATTGTAACCGCCGTAATTTCCGCCACCTTCTGTGCTGTACTGACCCTTTAATAGTGCTGTAACATTACCGAATGTTGTCCAAGCTTCGATAAAGCAATCCCATTCTCCACTCTCTCTAGCTGTTTCAATTAAACTGTAATCACCATAATTAACTTGAGCATCTACACCAATATCACTCCACTGAGCCTGAATAGCTTCACCAAGAGCCTGATCAACGCCCCATGTCATAAGATTTACAGATAATACTTCTCCATCTTTATATCTCAATCCATCATCAGCTAATTCCCAACCCGCATCATCAAGTAATTGAGCAGCTTTATCTGTATCAGCATTTTTTCCATAAACTTCTGTCTTAATATCAGCGTATGCTGGATTCGAGCCAATCCATGTTGTAACTGGAGAACCCATTCCTTCTTCGCCTAATACTACAAGCTGTTCTCTATCAAGTGCATAGCTTAAAGCCTGTCGAACATTCTTGTCCTTGAATTTATCCTGGCTAAGGTTAAGATAAATTGTTTCTGTATTTGTTGCCTCTGATGGGCTTAGGTACATAGGAGCATCCTCTGTAAACTGCTCAAAACTACTAGATGGAATATTCATAACCACATTATATTCACCACTTAAAGCAGCAAGAACTCTAGCCTGCTCATCATCAATCTGCTCATTAATTACGTTTTCAATCGATGGCTTTTCACCCCAGTAGTCCTCATTCTTAGCAAGAACCATCTTTTCGCTAGGAATATACTCTGTAATCTTATACATACCTGTATAATCGCAGTTATCCACATCTGTGTAGTCAAACTCTGTATTGTGAATTACAAGCTGAAAATATGCCAAGTTAAGAGCAACATCAATATCCTTCTGTGTGCTTGTTACCTTAATTGAATAATCGTCAGCCTTCTCAAAAGTTAGCATCTCAATAAATGGTAATGCCTTTAAATCCTTTTCCCTTGAATCCTCAAGTGATGCAATTACAGCATCAGCATCTACATTTTTTCCGCTCCAGAATTTTGCATTATCTCTTAATTTAATTGTCCATTCTGTATCTGATACCTGCTCAATACTTTCAGCAAGAGATGGCTGTGCTGCACCTTTCTCATCAATCTTGAATAGCAATTCTCCTGCGCCAACATTAACAAGATAATCTCCTGACACAGAATCAGTTGTATCTAATGAAGCAGCTATTTCTCTAGATGCGATTCTAAATGTATTTGTGTCTACCTTTGAAGTAGCTGCAACTTCTTCATTTTCATTATTTGCAGCTGAACTGGATTCCTGACTACCGCAACCTGAAAAGCACAAAGCAGTAATCATCGTTGCCGCAATTAGCAATAATAAATTCTTTTTCATGTATTATTCCCTTTCTTTTTTACAAATAAAAAACCAATAAATGTTATCAGGCATATGAAAACATATATATACCACTGATACTGGCTGTTAGTTGTGTTTATAAAATAGTCATAGCACCTCCCTCCTACAATAGTTCCAACTCCACACCCAATAGCAGTACTTAACGAATTAATTCCGAGATATGTTCCTAAATTCTTTTCATCAGCTATTTCAACAACAATAGACTGCTGACTTGGCCTAGTTAGCAACATACCAATGGTAAATAGCGCAACAGCAAAATAGAAAACTATAATTCCATTTGTCAGCGCTGTTACTACGAAGGATATGGCCATTACAGTCATTCCAATCAATACTATTTCCACATTTCTAAATTTCTTTTTAAGAATTGTGATTAATGGAATTTGCAATGCCATTGTTACAACTGCATATATAAAATACATAACACTTATGCTTGCCTCATCCCCTGTAATATTTTGTATTCTAAGAGGATATGTAATATCAATTTGTGCTGCTGCCAGCCAAAAAATAATCATCACTAAGAGAAATAGTCTAAACGTAGGATTTTTAAAAACATTTAGAAATCCTCGGCCAAAATTCTGCGGTGAGGATTGAACGATATTAGGCATCGCAAAATACGTAATCACGAAGTTCACTGCAAAACATGCTGCAGCGCCTATGCAAACAAACTTAAAATCTAATTTTAAAAGTAAAGCTCCAAGCAAAGGCCCAACTGCTGAACCTATTCCAGTTACGGTATTGTTTAAAGAGTAATATTTTGTTCTATTTTCCTCTGTTGTTAATTTGCCAATGGCGGTCTGGAGAGGTACATCGAATAAAGCTCCTCCAAGACCTATTACAATCATGGCAATAATAAGAGAAATATAGTTACTATCATTTGCCAAAAAGATAAATCCTATAGCTCTTAGAAGAACGCCGAATGAAATCATTCTTTTGATGCTCAACCTGTCAGCCAGGGCTCCGCTGATAGGCGATAATCCCTGTTGGGAAAATCTTCTTATAGCAAGCGCTGTTGCAACTGCCGTAGCGCTAAAACCTTTAATACCTACATACTGTCCAACTACAAGTGGCATTATCATTTCAAAACCGATAACCATAAAAAAAGTAAAGGCCAGCATGCATTTCAGTGTCGCGGGGTTACTTATTCCTGTGGTTTTATACTGCTCTTGCGACAATTTGCATTCTCCTTCCTGTCATATCAGTTGAATACTCAACTTCATTGCTTATCTCTCCAATGTGAGGTGCTGGATAATCAAAGATTTTTTCCACTTTAAATCCACCTGATTCTAATAACATTTTCATTTCCATAGGGAAAAATAATCTATGCTTAAGATTTTCAACAATTGTTTCTCCATCTTTAAACTGCCATTTATAATTTCTTAAGAGTATCTGGTTGGCTAAGTCTATAGAAAATTTTGTTATAAGTCTTACATCTTTCCCTTGATACTTTGCATCCTCAACAATAGGATCTTTTAGCCATCCCTGTCCTTCTTCTGTAAGAAAGAACGCCGCATTTCTCATGTCTAAATAAAGGATTGCCCCTTTTTTGCAGTGTTCTCTAATCTGTGAAACAGTGCAGATAGCATCTTCGTTGCGATAGTTATATAAGAATGTACTTCCCACGCAGTAAACTGCATCAAATTTTTTATTCAAGAAGAAATCATTTTGATTCATCATCATGAAATTTGCAGATGGATAATGTTCCTTTGCCCATTTAACCATTTCACTCGAATTATCTATTCCACAAACTTCGTAACCTTTTTCTGTTAGATAGCCTGCTTCTCTTCCTAGGCCTGAGCCAATATCAAGCACCGTTCCTGTTACACCGTAACACTGCAATATGCTATGAATAAACTTAGCCATCGAAAGATTTTTATCGTCTTCAAATACGTCGTAAAGATCTGGATTGCTATGCAAAATGTTATCCGTCTTCTTTATCATTACTTAACTTCTCCATATAGGTATAAATTGCTTTCATCAGTTGTAAATTGTGAAAACGGAAATGGTTCAGCAACTACAGCTGTAACTCCGTTGCCAACGTAATGAGCCGCAATAGCGCTTCCTGTCTGGCCGTAAATAATCAAATCTATCCCTCGCTCTATTACTCTTTCTCTGATTCTGTCGAATGTTCCATTTGATAATGTCATGGCTGTACTAATAACTTTGTCAGCCTGGGAAAGCACCACTTCCATGTCAGGCTCCACTATTTGTCCTGATTCAGTAACTTTCATATCCAAATCGCAAGGAAGGCATTGTCCACCTCTTTCATTTATTGCTTTTACAAGAGGATTTACCACACCGATAAGCGCGACCTTTTCCCCTTTTTTAATATTTGCAAGCTCTGCGATTGTTTTATCTCTAAAGTTTGCTCTATCTACTGCAGTTCCTGCCGGTATAGTCACTTTCCTATTGCTGCATTTCTTATGGGGCTTTATATTTCCAAGATAAGCATCTAATGCAGCTATCTTTACATTTTCTCTTTTATCTAGCAGCGCATCACAAAGCTTTGTTCCTGATAAATCTTCTGCTATTTTCAAATCTGCCTGCTCTTTCGTATGGCAACAAGCTCCGAAATAATCATTCACTCTAAGCAATGTGTAGTAGTTATAGTATTTTGTATTAGTCCTTGGGAATTGGGTTGTTTGGAAAATGTATGCCGCACCTGTAACATGCATGGCATCTGGATTTTCTCCTATTTGCCCTGCAACAACCTTTGCTATCAATTCATCTATTTTCATTTCTTAGTCCTCAAATCTTATTTCCAGTTTACTTAGGGCTGATGTTGCTAAATTTCTCGCACCTCTTGCGTTTGTATCCACGGCCACAACGTGGGCTAGGTAACATGCATTATCTATTGGCTTTTCAATTTCCTCACCAATACAGTTTTCAATTTTGTAGCGGACGATGTTTTCATCATTTTTGATTTCCTCTTCGCCCTTTAAATCCACAATCTTTCCACCTTGCTTTGGAACGTAAAGCATAATCGCTGCGCTTTTAACATTAGTGTTTTTGAATGTTAAGTCAGGCTCATTGCCAAGAGATAATTCAACAAAAACCTCAAGTAAATTGATACCTTTAACTTTTTCTATCAATTCAACTATGTAGTTTCCTGCAGTTCTTGGATTTATCTCAACAATACGAGGTCCGTTTTTAGTCAGTTTTACTTCGGTATGTCCGATACCATTTTCATATCCAACTGCCTCTAGAACAGATGTGACATAATTAGTGATTTCCTTTTCTTTTTCCTCTGGCAAGTCAGCTGGAAACATATGTCCGTTTTCAATGAAATACGGTTCACCTGTTACTGATTTATCAGTTATGCCGATAACCGTAGTCTTACCTTTGTATGAAACTGTCTCAACACTAACCTCTATACCATCCATAAATTCTTCTAGAAGTAGTGTTTCATCTCTTTGCTGATCTCTGAAATTTAAAGGAAAGGCCTTTAACTTGTCATATGCATCTTTTAAATCATCTTCACCTGAAATTAATCTAACAAATGCACTTGAAGCTAAATCAACTGGCTTTAACACACATGGATAGCCAATTGAATTTGCAGCCTTTAGAAGTTCGTCCCAGTTTTTAGATAAACTGTATTTGATATTTGGAAGTCCCGCCTCATCAATTGCTTTTCTTAACAAATGCTTTTCTCTAACATTCTTAACTCTCTTTGAAAATGGGCAAGGAATGTTTAAAGCTTTTGCTACTTCAACAGCAATCTCAATATAATAATCACATACAGTGATTACACCATCAAAATGCATTCCTTTAACCGCATCAAGAATTGCATTAACATCATTTGTTTCAACTCTAATTATTTCCTTGGCATATCTGAACACAGGATGCTTTTCTGTGCTCATAGAGTTCTGGTAATGGGTAGGCTTTCTTGTTAAAAACGTGTATGTATGACCCTTTTCTTTTAAGAGTGGAGGTAGTAAATTTCCACTTGCACCAACCCAACTTTCAATCATTAATAAATGCGACATAGTAATTCTCCCTTCCAGTTAGTTATACCTAACTTGTTGTGTAATACAATACCAAAAGAGATTTTTTAATGTCAACGATTTAAATAACTATTTTTTCTCATTTAGCAAAAAATGTATAAAAAAAGAGTCCATCAACAATTGATGAACTCTCATTTAACATGTTATTTGTTTTAGTATAACTTAGCACCAGCTGGAATGTGGTTATCAATCATAAGAAGGTGTAACTCTTCCTCATCTGAGTCCTTAAGGTTGTTAACAGCTGAAAGAAGCATACCGCATGACTCGATACCCATCATTGGTCTTGGTGGAAGATTTGTAATAGCTACAAGTGTCTTTCCAACAAGTTCCTCTGGCTCATAGAATGCGTGAATTCCAGAAAGAATTGTTCT